>JAFATG010000118.1 GCA_019244055.1 Acidobacteriaceae bacterium
CGGGTTGAGAAGATGCTGCTCACCGTTGATGCGGTACTGGTAATTGCCGCCGATTGCCAGTTCCGGTTCGGATTCGGAAACAGGCTGGAACGCGAACTCATGCTTCGCGATCGCCTCTTTGGCCAGAATGTCGAGGTCCACGCCTTCAATACGCGATGCCGTGCCAGTGAAATAGCGGTCAATTAGCTCCTGGTTTAAACCAATGGCTTCGAAAACCTGCGCACCGCGATAACTCTGCAGGGTGGAAATGCCCATCTTGGAAAAAACTTTGAGCAGCCCTTTGTTGACGGCTTTGATGTAGTTCTTGACGGCGATTTCGGGCGTGATGCCATGGGGCAGCTCGCCGGAAGCAGCCAGTTCCTCGATCGTTTCGATGGCGAGATACGGGTTAATCGCGCTCGCGCCGTAACCGATCAGCAGACAGTAATGCATCACCTCGCGCGGCTCGCCCGATTCGATGATCAGGGCGACACCGGTGCGGGTGCCTTCGCGAACCAGATGGTTATGAACCGCGGTGAGCGCCAGAAGCGATGGAATCGGGGCAAACTCTTCGTCTATTCCGCGATCGGAGAGGATGAGCAGGGTGTAGCCGGCCTTGATGGCGAGTGAGGCTCGACGGCATAGAGCGTCGAGCGCGCGCTTAAGACCGTTTGTGCCTTCGAGGACACTAAAGATGGTCGACAGCGTGGAAGCGAGCAGATCGCCTCGCGATACGCGCCGCAGCTTTTCGAGGTCTCGATTGGTCAACACCGGATGCGGCATCTTTAGCGTATGGCAGTTCTCAGGCGTCTCGTTGAGGATGTTGCGCTCCGTGCCGATGTAGCTGGTTAGCGACATGACCAGCTCTTCGCGAATGGGGTCGACCGGCGGATTCGTTACTTGGGCGAAAAGCTGTTTGAAGTAATGAAAGAGCAGTTGCGGTTTATCTGATAGGCAGGCAAGGGGCGTGTCGGTTCCCATGGAGCCAACCGCTTCCTGTCCCTCGGCCGCCATCGGCGAAATCAGCAGCCGCAGGTCTTCATCCGTATACCCGAAGCAGCGCTGCCGCATGAGCATCGTTTGGTGATCGGAACCTTGAACGCGGTGCGGTTCCGGCAGCGCTTCGAGGGTAATCTGATTCTGTTTCAGCCACTCGCCGTACGGCTGCCGCGTGGCGAGCTGGTGTTTAATTTCCTCGTCGGGAACGATGCGCCCCTGTTCGAGATCAACCAGCAGCATCTTTCCAGGCTGGAGCCGGCCCTTGGATTCGATCTCTTCGGCGGCGAACGGCAGTACGCCCGTCTCCGAGGCCATCACCAGCAAGCCATCTTTGGTGATAAGGTAGCGCGCCGGACGCAAACCGTTCCGGTCGAGAGTGGCGCCAATCATTTTGCCATCAGTGAACGCCACCGCCGCCGGACCATCCCACGGTTCCATCAATGAGGCGTGATATTCGTAGAACGCCCGCTTCTCAGCGGAAATCGTGGCATCGGCATCCCAAGCTTCCGGAATAAGCATGGCCATTACATGCGGAAGCGAGCGCCCAGCCATGGTGAGAAGCTCCACTGCGTTGTCGAGCGCAGCGGAATCGCTGACGCCTGGCTGAATGATGGGCAGCAGTTTTTTAAAGTCATCGAAATGAGGCGATGACATCACCGAATGGCGCGCGTTCATCCAGTTCAGGTTGCCTCGAACGGTGTTGATCTCACCGTTGTGGCATAGATAGCGGAACGGGTGAGCAAGCTGCCAGGTCGGAAAGGTATTGGTAGAGAAGCGCTGGTGAACGAGGCAGAGCGCACTCTTGGTCGCGGGATCGAGCAGTTCGTTGTAAAACTCGCCAATCTGGTTCGCGAGCAACAGACCCTTATAAATAATGGTGCGCGACGAGAAGGATGGAATATAGAAGAAGCTCTTGTCGCGCATGTCGGACTCGGCAACCAGGGTTTCCACGCGTTTGCGTACGACGTAGAGTTTGCGCTCGAACTGATCCTGTCTCAGGTTGACGGGACGACCAACGAAGAACTGCTCGATATAGGGCTGGGAGGCGCGAGCGACGCGCCCTATGGCATCGACCTGCACCGGCGTGTCCCGCCACCCGAGGACTGTGAGGCCTTCCTCGCGCGAGACTTTCTCAAGCAGGCCCTCGCACGCGAGGCGTTGTTGCCGCTCGACCGGCAGGAAACACATTGCTATCGCGTACTCGCCCGGGTTTGGCAGAGTGAATCCCAAGCTCGCCGCTTCGCGGGCGAAGAATTCGTGCGGGATTTGAATCAGAATGCCTGCGCCGTCGCCAGTCTCCGAATCGCAGCCGCAGGCGCCGCGATGGCTCAGATTAACCAGAATCTCCAGGCCTTTACGAACAATGTCGTGGGAGGCCGCACCTTTAATATTGACCACGAATCCGATTCCGCAGGCATCGTGTTCGTTGGCCGGATTATAGAGGCCTTGCGCTTGGGGTAACTGTGTGGTGGGATCGACTGGGTACACCTAAGCTCCTCTGGGTATTCGGGGAGGAATAGTGAACAGTTTAGCGGCAAACTGACTATTCGTCAAATCGAATTTATACCCCTTGCAATATCGATTCCTCTTATGGTATGTTCTCTGAGGCGTGAACATTTCTACGCTACGGCTGATCCGCGATATCGCCCACAATCGCAGCGTCAGCAAGGCCGCACGGCTCAATGAGATGAGTCAGTCGGCCGCAAGCCAGGCCGTGCAGGAGATCGAGCGCGAACTGGGCGTTGAGTTATTCGATCGCAGCACCCGACCTCTGACGATTACCGCCGCAGGTAAGATGTACGTCGAATATTGCCGGGACATGCTGCGCCGGCATGACGAACTCAGAGCAGAAATTGAACTCATCCGCCGGAAGACCAACGGGCTCGCGCGGCTGGCGGCCATCTACTCCGTCGGGCTTTCGGAGATGTCGCAGATAGAGGCTCGATTTGCAGCCCAGTACCCGGACGGCGAGCTCCAGGTTTCTTATCTCAGGCCCGAGCGCGTATGGGAGGCCGTGGCTGAAGGCCAGGCGGATTTAGGACTGATGAGCTACGCGGAATCGTCGCGCGAGATCATTGCGCTGCCCTGGCGCGATGAAGAAATGGTCGTGGCGGTCGCGCCGAGCCATCCTTTGGCGGGCAGGCACTCGGTTCCGGCAGCAGCGCTGGAAGGCGAAACCTTTGTCGGCTTCGACGACGATCTCCCAATCGAAAACCACATTGAGCGGTATTTCCGCGACCACAAGGTCAGCGTCGACGTGGCACTACGTTTCGACAATTTGCAGATGATCAAGGAAGCAGTGGCGCACGGCGCCGGCATTAGCATCATGCCGCAGCGTGTCATGCGTGAGGAGATAGAACAGGGTCGAATTCTGGCTTTGCGGTTGGAACCAGCCAAGTTGTTCCGGCCGGTGCGGATTATCCACCGGCGGCGCAGGGTGTTCAATGAAGTAACGAGCGGCCTGCTCGCACTGTTGCGAGACGAGAATAAATCAAACGCCGCCTGAGGCGATATACTCGCTTCTTGCACACCAACCTGAACACAGTGTTCGCGCGATGGCAGAACGACTGACCGGACGCGCCGAGGGCCGGCGCGGCGGCTGCGTTTCTCTGATCATCGCCGCGATCGTCATTCTGATCTGCTCGCGCTGGATCGCGTCGACTTTAATCGATTACTTGTGGTGGTCGGAGATGCGGCAGGTGGACACGTGGATCAGCCTGCTGCTGTATGGAACCGGGCCGATACTGGTCGCGCTGGTTCTCTTTTTCCTGGCATTCTGGATCTCGTTCCGCGCCGGGCTGCGCAAGATGGGCCACACGGCGCTGTTCGGTTTCATCAGGCGGCGCTACGTTCGGTTTGCAGGCCTTGCGATCGCGATCCTGCTGGCGATTCTGGTCGCCAATGCGACCGTTGATAGTTGGACCGTCGTTCGCTATTTTGGCGGCCTGCGGCTACCTCCGGGGCCTGGGGAGTACGTTGATCCGATTTTTAGGGAGCCGCTCCATTTCTACTTCTTCAGCCTGCCGTTCTATAACCTGCTCCTGCGTGTGGTGCTGACGGGAGCGGTCCTTTCACTGCTCATTTATTGGCTAACTTCGCACGCGGAAAAATTGAGCAAGCATCTTCCAACCGCTTATCCGCCAGAGCCTGGCTATCGGTTTGAAGGATTCAATATACGGGAGGCTTTCGACGCCAGTTTTGTACGGCTGGTGATTGCGATTCTGCTGATCGGTATCGCCATCAAAATCTACTTCGACCGGTACGCGTTGCTGATGGTGGACCACGGACAGTATCTCGTCGGAGTGGATTGGGTGGCGGACCACATTGTGCTGCCGCTACAGTGGGCGGAAATCATCTGCGCTGTTGCGGGCGCGACTCTGCTTTTAGTGCGGCGAGGGCGGCTGGCGGTGCTGTTGCTACTTATTCTGCCGGTACGCTTTTTTCTGCCTTCAATCATTGCCGGCCTGTATGTCCGGCCTAACGAACTGGCGCTCGAGAAGCCGTATATCCAGCATCACATCGAAGCGACCCGGTCTGCTTACGGATTGAACCAACGCGTACGCGAGGGCACCCTCGAAGCGGCTCCGGAGATTCCGGTTGATTATGCGCGCCACAAACCGTTGCTCGACAATGTGCGGCTCTGGGACTGGCGTGCTTTCCACGACACCATTTCGCAGATTCAACCCCTCCGGCCATACGTCTACGTCGACACTGATATTGATCGTTATACGATCGACGGGCGGTTGCGCCAGGTTCTCATTTCTCCACGAGAGCTGGATATTCGCCAGTTGGGTGAGGCCGCCAACCGCTGGATCAATCCGCATCTCATTTACACCCACGGTTACGGCGTGGTGATGGCAGAAGCAAACCGCATCACGCCGGATGGACTTCCGGTCCTTTTCGTTAAAGACGCGCCGGCAATCGTGACAAGCAAGACTCTAAAGCTGACCGAGCCGGAGCTTTATTACAGCGAACAGAGTCACGAACCGGTATACGTAGACACCGCCCAGCAGGAATTCAATTATCCGTCGGGCTCCGAATCCGTGTATACGCGCTACAAGGGAACAGGCGGATTCTCGATCTCGTCGCCTCTGACCAGGCTGGCGGCGGCCGTTCATTACGGCGATGTCAATGTACTGCTGACGGAATATCTCAATTCAAACAGCAGGATGATGATTCACCGCCAGATTTTGGAACGCGTCTCGACACTAGTCGGTTTCGTGACCTGGGACCACGACCCGTATATCGTGATGACGAATTCCGGCCGCCTGATGTGGATCGCGGACGGATACATGTCGTCGTACGCGCATCCTTACTCGCGCGAGCTTGAGGTGGCGAATGTCCAGACGGTCAATTACATCCGCAATTCGGTGAAGGCAACCATCGATGCTTATACCGGCGAGGTGAATCTGTACGTGTTCGCTCCAGGCGATGTCCTGATTCAGGCATACGAGCGGCTGTTCCCGAATCTGTTCAAGCCGGCGGATGCCATGCCCGAGGACTTGAGAGCCCACGTGCGTTATCCGGAGATGCTATTCGATGCACAGGCTGAGATCTACCGGACGTTTCACATGCGGGATCCCGAGGCATTCTATAACCGCGCGGACCTGTGGGATCTGGCGAAAACTTCTGGCGGCCCGGGGGAGGCGGCAAGCGCCGTGGCCCCGACGTATGTAGTCGCCACGCTACCGGACAGCAACGTGCCGGAGTTCCTGCTACTGACGACATTCACACCGGCCAACAAAGACAACCTCATCGGCGTGATGTACGCGCGTTGCGACGGCCCGCACTTGGGAGAACTAGTATTCGAGCAGTTGTCGAAGCAGAACATCATCTTTGGGCCGATGCAGATCGATGCCCGGATTAATCAGGATCAGACCATTTCGAAGGACCTGACGTTGTGGAATCAGCAGGGCTCGCAGGTCTTACGCGGGCAGACACTGGTGCTGCCGGTCGACAACAGCTTTCTGTATATCGAGCCGATTTACATACAGGCTTCGCAAGCCAGGATGCCGCAGTTGAAGAAAGTAGCACTGGCCATGGGGAACGTGTTGGCCTACGCTGACACGTATGAACAGGCGCTAGGCCAGCTTATTCAAGAAGTAGGCGGAAACGGTGCGGGGCTACAGGCGGCGAATGCGCCAGCGCCAGTGAGTGCGCAGAATGCTCCGCCAACGACGCCTGCGCCGACGCAAGCGCCGGCCGTGCAGACATCCGCCCAAGCGGTGCGGACGCTCCAGCAGATCCGCGATCATCTAGCGCAGTATCGGGAGCTGAGCGCGCAGGGCAAATGGGCGGACGCCGGAAAGGAGCTGGACGAAATACAGAAGTTGGTCCAGAAGTAAAGGCGCTCAGTGAATCGCCGGCTCGGGCGTAGGCGCCTGCCGGTTCAGAAAATCGAAATCGCATCCCTTATGCGCCTGAGTGACCCGCTCTAGATAGAGCGCGCCATAGCCGCGCTGGTATTTCGGCGCGGGCTTCACCCACTGGGCGCGCCGGCGCGCGAGTTCCTCGGGAGAGACGAGCAGATCCAACGTGCGGTTTTCTGCATCAAGCCGGATCTGATCGCCATTCTCAACCAGGGCTAGCGGGCCACCGACATAGCTTTCGGGCGAAACATGCAGGACGCACGTGCCGTAGGCCGTTCCGCTCATACGAGCGTCAGAAATTCGCACCATGTCGCGCACGCCTCTGGTAAGGAGCTTCTTAGGAATCGGAAGCATACCCCATTCCGGCATGCCAGGACCTCCAAGAGGGCCGGCATTTTGAAGAACGAGTACAGAATCTTCCGCGACAGACAGATCATCGCTGTTAAGGCGAGATTCAACATCGTCATAATTCCTGAAGACGACAGCGGGGCCCGTGTGGCGTAAGAAGCGGGGATCGGCGGCAGATGTTTTGAGCACAGCGCCATTCGGCGCGAGGCTACCATAGAGAATCGCGGTTCCGCCGGTGGGTTGAAGGGGATTGTCGCGGCCGCGGATTACTTCCGAATTGATGCGCGTCGCGCTCGATAGATTCTCTCCCAGGTTTTTGCCGTTGACCGTGACGCAACCGAGGTGCAAGAGATCTTTGATTTCGGCCATCAGCGCGGGTAGACCGCCAGCATAGTAGAAGTCCTCCATAAGGAATGCGCCCGAGGGACGGATGTTCGCCAGAACGGGAACACGTTGGGAGATCTGATCGAAGAACCGCAGATCGAGATCGAACCCGGAGCGTCCCGCGAGCGCCACCAAATGAATGATGGCATTCGTAGAGCCGGCGATTGCCATGTCGACCGTGATTGCGTTTTCGAACGCGCTGCGCGTAAGAATATCGGAGGGCTTCAGATCCTCCCAGACCATTTCGACGATGCGATCACCACTGCCGATCGCGAGTCGAGTGTGATTGGAATCGACCGCAGGAATGGAGGACGCGCCGGGCAAGGTCATCCCGAGCGCTTCGGACAGGGCGGTCATGGTGGAAGCTGTGCCCATCGTCATACAGAAACCGGGTGAGCGCGCGATCCCTGCTTCCATCGAGTTCCAGTCCTCTTCGCTGAGTGTTCCAGCGCAACGCTCGGTCCAGAATTTGCGGAGATCCGTGCCGCTGCCAAGAGGCTGGCCTCGCCAATTGCCACGCAGCATGGGGCCTGCAGGCAGATAAATGGCGGGAATATTCATGCTGATCGCGCCCATCAAGAGTCCCGGAGTGGTCTTGTCGCAGCCTCCCATCAAGACGGCCCCGTCGACCGGCAGGCTGCGGAGCGCTTCTTCGGTGTCCATTGCCAGCAGGTTGCGATACAGCATCGGGCTGGGCTTCATGTAGGTTTCAGTGATGGAGAAGGCCGGGATCTCGACCGGAAATCCGCCTGCCTGCCAGACTCCGCGTTTGACCGCCTCGGCGCGCTCGCGCAAATGAGTGTGACAGGGATTGATTTCGCTCCAGGTGTTGACGATGGCGATAACTGGCTTACCGACGAAGTCTTCCTGGCGGTAGCCGACTTGCTTCATCCGGGAGCGGTGACTAAAGCCCGTGAAATTCTCGGCGCCAAACCAACGATTACTGCGGAGCTCTTCGGGTGCAATGCGCTTTGCCATTCTGGAGCCCATTAGATCACCGGTCCTGAAGCGGGGCCGCTTGACGGATGCGGGTGGCAAGAAGCCCGGCAAGCAGAGTGCAGCAGGAGAGGAAGCACAGGCCGGCTTGGAAACCTCCGGTGCGCGTGGTGAGAAAACCGAATACGTATGGACCAACGAACCCTCCGAGATTTCCGAACGAATTGATCAATCCGACCGCAGTAGCAGCAGCGGATTGGCCCAGGAAAGCGGCGGGGAGCGTCCAGAAAACGGGCAGATAAGCTTGGGAGGCTGCACCGGCGAGACAAAAGAACCCAATGACTAGCGCGAGGCGATCACCTGATAGCACTGCGAGCAGTAGCGCGCTGCCGCTGATCAGCATCGGGATGGCGGTATGCCAGCGCTTTTCGCCAGTGCGATTCGCCCAATAGCCGTTCAGCAGGATGCCGCAGATGCTGCAAAGATAAGGAAGCACGGTTACGAGCGTGCGCGCGGAGATCGACATGGTCCTCATTTCGTTCGTGATGGACGGAAGAAAGAAAAGAAGGCCCTGATTCCCGGTCACGACAAGCAGATAAATAAAGATGAGCAAGAGCACGTAGCGCTGACGGAAAGCATCGGAGATGCGAACGCGGCCTGCGACGATACGTGCGTGCCGCTCGGCTTCGAGACATGACATCAACCAGGATTTTTCATCTCCGGTTAACCAGGTTGCCTGGATGGGATGATCGGTCAGATAGCGCGCCGTAACCATGCCGAGCAAGATACACGGCAGGCCTTCAAGAATAAAGACCCAGCGCCATCCGGGCAAACCGTGCCAATGAACAATTTCGAGAATCCACCGCGAAAGCGGGAGACCGATAACTACTGCCAGCGGTTGAGTAACCATGAACCAAGCCTTGGCACGGGCCCGATCCTCGGCGCGGAACCAATGCGAAAGATACACGATGACGCCCGGGAAGAAACCTGCTTCGGCTGCACCGAGGAGGAAGCGGGCGAAGTAGAACTGATGGGCAATCATGCTGGGACCGAACGGAGACATGCCGATGAACCCGGTAGCAGCGGCCACGATGCCCCAGGTGATCATAATTCGCGCCAGCCATTTGCGCGCGCTCCAGCGTTCGACGATCAGAGTGCTCGGCACCTCGAGAAGGAAATAGCCGAGGAAGAAAATGCCGGCACCGAGGCCTATTACGCCGTCTGTCAAGTGGAGATCGCCTTGCATTTCGAGCTTGGCGATGCCAACATTCGCCCGATCCAGGAATGCGAAGAGATACAGAAGCATGAGGAAGGGGAGCAAGCGGCGAGTAACGCGGCGGCGGGTCCGACGGGCAACATCGATTTCCGGGGCGAGCGAGATGACGGTCCGGTCTTCAGGCGAGGGCTCGCTCATTGCAGCCAATTCTTTCATGTTGAGACGATACGGGACCAGAAACCTTGTGATGGCCGCAGATGAACGCTGATTATGGGGTGAACCCCTCATCGCTGCGAGCCGTTATATTAGATGACGGCGGCAAGTCGGACGAGACTGCGCCTGGGGGAAAGGAGACGTATGAGTTTTCGCTATTCAACTTGGATCGGTGCGAGCGTTCTGGGCCTGATCTCACTTACGCCATTTGTAATCGCACAAGAGCAGCCGGCAACTCCTGATGCTAAACAGCAAGCCGTTCTGAACCTGGCGAAGCAGGTTCGCAAAACGATCGTTACCGATCCCCGGTACGGCGTCTTCGATAACATCCACTTTGCCATCCAAGGTGACACCGTGATTCTGCGCGGCGAAGCGTCCCGTCCGGTGCTGAAATCTAGCCTTGAGAACTCGGTCAAGAAGATCGAGGGCGTAAAAGATGTGAAGAACGACATCGAGGTCTTGCCCGTATCTCCGAACGATGATCGGATTCGTGCCGCTGTCTACGCGAGCATCTACCGGTATGGGCCCTTACAGCGCTACACGTCGAATCGGGGCGGACCAAGAGGTCCCTCGGTTGCTCGTGCGGCGGGCGGAATCACTAACGATCCGCCGATTGGCTACCATGCCATTCACATCATCGTTAAAAACGGTAACGTGACCTTGACGGGTGTTGTGGATTCCGAGGCGGATTTGGCTCTCGCGGAAATGCGCGCAAATTCCGTGCCGGGCGTGTTTAGCGTAGACAACGACCTTCGGGTCGCCACGAAGAGCTAAGCCTCACATCTGAATCAGTTACTGGACCCGGGCAGGACTCCCCGGATCCAATGCACAGCATTATCGTGGTAAAGCTTGCGAAGCACCTCCGGCGGCAATGCAAGACCCTGAACTTTCCGCCCCCGATAATCCACGGTTTGATCCGACGAAAAGAAGGCCCAATCTGTTGCATATTGCTTCTCCCATTCCTTCTCCTCCGTTGCCGTGTTCTGCCGGTCATATAAAGACAGATCCGTCCCATATAGGATTCGATCTTGGTATTTGATCAGGAACTGTCGCGCCTTCTCGCGCGGTTGGAGGGTCAAGTACACCGATCGCGCGGCCAGATCCACCGCAAAATTCGGATAACGGTCGAATCGCCGTCCGATTTCTTCCAGGCTGGTCTCCAGGCTTCCAAGATGCGCTCCTACTACACGGAGCTTGGGATTCTCTTCCAGCATGTGATCACGAGCCTGAATAATGGTTGCCTTTCGAGGGTGATCCAGTTGGTTGTACATGTACCATTCCGGATGTTCGCTGTAATAGCTGTAATCGGGAGAATTCTTGTTCGGCGGCTGCCAGCACGAGTCAGGTTCCGCCAAGTGCGCAATCAAGGTCTTGCTTTGTGCAGCGATGTCCTTATAAATGGGCTCCAGGCGAGGATCATCCGGCATGACAAAATGCCCGGATTGGTCCTTCAATTCCATCCCGACGTTTTTCCATATCTTGACGGCAACAGCACCCCGGGCGAAATCTCGATTTAGTTGCCGAACGGCATCGTCCGCGAAGTTCGGATCGGAAAACTTAAACGGATCAAAAGTCGTACAAAGAACGGCTTGCCCGTTGCTCCCTTTCACGAAAGCCTGCGCCGCCTCAATTTTGGTATCCAGTGTATGGAAATCTCCTTCGCCTTTGGTGGCGACAACAATATCGACCAGATGCATATGGAGCCTGCGAAGAAAGCCGTAGAAATCCGAATCCACCTTGAAGACATGAGCGTGCGTATCCACGGGCTCCATCGATGTGAATGCGCGTAAATCGGCAGGCCAAACGGTTTCGCTCGCGTCGTTTCTCGAAGCCCCAGCCGTAATCGAAACTGCGGCCCCGATAACAGCCGATCCCGCAAAGCAAAGAGAGAGTGATCGTCGCATTTCCATATTCCAAAAGCTTACAGGAGCTAAGCCAGATAAGAATGTGTCTACTCTGCTAGGGAACATAGAAAAGGCGCATCGGCCGATTAAGCCGGTGCGCCTCGAGTTTCGATAGGCGGGCCTTAACTGGCCAGAGCCAATGATTTCAGGTTGATGTTTGGAATCACGATCGAGAGCACTTGTTCCACGCGCTCCACGAAGTGGAACTGCATTTCCTGCCGGACATGATCCGGGAGATCACGCAGGTCTTTCTTGTTGCCTTGGGGCAGAATGACGCGATTGATTCCGGATCGCCGCGCGGCCAGCAGTTTCTCTTTAACCCCACCGATCGGAAGCACTAGGCCAGCCAGCGTCATCTCGCCCGTCATAGCAATATCGGTCCGGGCGGGAAGTCCCGTGTACAGGGACGCCATTGCAGTGGTCATCGTGATGCCCGCCGACGGTCCATCTTTCGGTATGGCCCCGGCGGGAACGTGTACGTGAATACCGTTCTCCTTAATCGTCTCGGGATTGACGCCGAGCTCGTCCGCGTGCGACCAGATATAACTCTGGGCGATTTTCGCCGATTCCTGCATCACTTCCCCGAGTTGCCCGGTCAAGGTCAGCCCCTTGCCGTTCGGAAGCAGCGTGCTCTCGATGTAGAGAACGTCGCCGCCCGCTTCGGTCCATGCTAGACCGGTCGCGATACCCGCGGGAACAGCTTTGCGCATCTGCTCTGGCAGGAAGATCTCCGGCCCAAGCAGATCGGTCAAAGCTTCCGGCGTCACGGTCACTTTGTCTGCTTGTCCTTCCGCAAGGCGCAGGCTGACCTTTCGGCTCACGCGAGCGATAGCGTGCTCCAATCTGCGCAGGCCAGCCTCGCGGGTATAACCGCGAATGATCGTTTTCAGCCCTTCTTCGCTGAACTCGATCTCCTGCTCGGTCAAGCCGGTGGCTTTGAGCTGTTTCGGAATCAAATAACGACGCGCGATCTGCAGCTTTTCCTCTTCGCTATAGCCGGAGAGCCGCAGAATTTCCATGCGGTCCAGCAGCGGTTGCGGAATTGTATCGAGCGTATTCGCCGTCGTGATGAAAAGTACCTTCGATAGATCAAACGCCAGATCGAGATAGTTATCGCGGAATGTCTTGTTTTGCTCGGGATCGAGCACTTCGAGTAATGCCGCCGCGGGATCGCCGCGGAAGTCCCGGCCCAGCTTGTCCACTTCATCCAGCAGCAGTACCGGATTCAGCGCGCCCGCCCGCCGCATCGCCTGCAGGAGACGTCCGGCCATCGCTCCGATATAGGTTCGCCGGTGCCCGCGCAGTTCGGCTTCATCGTGCATGCCACCCAAGCTGAAGCGCTCGAATTTTCGCCCGAGCGCTCGCGCGATTGACTGGCCTAACGACGTTTTTCCAACGCCCGGTGCGCCCACCAAACACAAAATCGGCGCTTTCGCTTCCGGGTTACGCTTCAGTACGCTCAAATGCTCCAGAATGCGTTCCTTGATCTCTTTCAGACCGAAGTGATCCTCATCGAGCACCTGGCGCGCATGGCCGAGCTCTAGATTGTCATCCGTCGTCGTGCCCCAGGGCAGGTCGAGAACAAACTCAAGATAGGTCCGCGTCACATGGTAGTCAGGGGCGCCTGCGGGCAAACGCTCCAAACGCGCCAGTTCGCGCTCGAATTCCTTTTTCGCTTCCTCCGACAAATTCGTCTTGGCGAAGCGCTCTCGCAACATCTCGATCTCGGCCTTATCGCCGTCTTTATCCCCGAGCTCCTGCTGAATCGCTCGAAGCTGCTGACGGAGCAAGTACTCCCTCTGCTCTTTCGACATCTCGTCGCGAGCGCTGGAAGCGATCTTCTGCCGTAGCTCCAAAACCTGCAGTTCATGCGTGAGATAAGTATGGGTCAGGCGCAACGCGTCCAGGCGCGTCTCCACCTCAAGCAGCTTCTGTTCTTTCGTGACGTCCAGGCTGAAGATGCTTGCTAGCAGATAAGCCGTCCGTAGCGGGTCTTCGCTGCCCGCCAGCATTCGGGTCAATTCGCTTGCCGATTGCGGCTGGGACAGGGCGATCGCTTTACCGGCCAGCTCCAACAACGCGCCCGAAAGCGCCTCGACTTCCGATCCGCCATCCTCCGGTAACGGCAGCACGCGGTATCTTGCCGTCAGGTAATCTCCATGCGGCTCCAGTTTCGCGATGACTACACGCTCTAACCCGAGCACCAAAATTTCCAGGAGACCATCGCTGGGCCGCGAGGACTTCCGGATGACCGCCTTGGTTCCGATCGTATAAAGATCGTCCTGTTGCGGATTCTCCACCTGCGCGTCGCGCTGGGCGACCAGAAGGATCTCCTTTTCCTCTGTTTTTAGCGCGGCTTCGACGGCATGCACTGAACTTTCCCGCCCGACCGAGAGCGGCAACAACAATCCCGGGAACAGGATCGTGTTCTTAAGCGGCAAAGTTGGCAGAACTTCGTATTCCTTGTTTGCCATGGCGTTTAGTTTCTCTAGAGGTTCGATGCGCTGAACGAAGCGTAGGCTGCGATTTACTGCGTCTCGGACACTCAACGTTGGTACCCCATAAAAAAGCCCGGGATCCGGTCTCCCGTACCCCGGGCGGCTTCTATCTACTACGTCCTAATTATTTGGGTTGAATCACAGTGAAGAAAGTATTTCCGCCATCGTTCACTGTTACCAGAACCGCCTTTCCGTTCGCCTCATTTATGAGTTGCTTAAACTCTTGCACGGACGTGACCGGGTGCCGGTTGATGGCGGTGATCACAGTTCCTTGCTGGATGTACTGCGATTCCGCGGCCGGGCTGTCAGCGTCCACGCTGTCTACAACTACGCCTTTCGTATTAGCCGGAACGCCAATTTGCTGAGCCAGATCCGGCGTGAGCGGCTCTACCGTGATGCCGCGCGCAGAGGCGTTACCAGAATTGCCATTGTCATTCTGGTCGTTGTCGTTGCCTGGGTTGTTGCCATTTCGCTGGCCCCAATTCACGCCGCCGGGGCGCTGGCCCAGGGTTACTTTGACCGTCATCGGTTGCCCATTGCGGACCACATCCAGCGTCACGGTGCTGCCCGGCTCGTGCGAAATAACGTCCATCGTAAGCTCGTCGTAGTTCTCGATTTTCTTGCCGTCGATCGCCGTGACCACGTCACCGGATTTCAGGCCGGCCTTGTCACCGGGCCCACCTGGGACAACAGTGGAGACCAGGGCACCCTTCCCGGAGGGGACTCCGAAATGCTGTCCGAGTTCCGGCGTAAGATTCTCCAGGTTTACACCAATGTAGCCGCGGGAAACTTTCCCGTTTTTCATCAATTGATCCATCACCTGCTTAGCGAGGTTGGAAGGCACTGCGAAGCCGATTCCGACGTTTCCACCCTCACCGCCGAAAGCCGTTCCCCCGGTCAGGATCATCGTGTTCATACCGATTAACTGACCTTTGGCATTGATCAAAGCGCCACCCGAGTTCCCGGGGTTGATCGAGGCGTCCGTCTGAATAAAATTCTGGATGTAGGTGTTCCGTTCGAGCGTGCGGTTCTTTGCGCTGACGATACCCATCGTCACTGTATGTTCCTGCCCAAACGGGTTGCCGATTGCAAAGCAAAGATCGCCTACGCGCGCGGCATCCGAGTTCGCGAACGGCAGCGTCGGCAGGTTATCCGCGTTGATCTTGATCACGGCCACATCGGTTTGTGGGTCAGCACCAATCACTTTGCCGCTAAAATCGCGGCCATCCGACAGGGATACTTTCAAAGAATTGGCTTTCTCTACCACGTGGTTGTTGGTAAGAATGTACCCATTTGGCGAAACCAGAATGCCGGAGCCGAGCCCTTCCTCGCGCTGATCGCGGGGGTGCCCCATCGGACCACCGTTCCCTCCGAAAAACTGCCGGAAAAATGGATCCGAAAGCAACGGGTTATTTCCTTGCTGCTGGGAAGCTTTGATGATGCGCGTCGAGCTAATCTCCACCACTGCGGGAGAGGCCTTCTCCACGATGTCCGCAAAGGAGGTTGAGATCGTTTCCGCTCTGACCGCCGAACTGGGGTTTGTATCCGCCCGCGCCAGTACCGGGACCGGCGCACTGTTATGGGATACGGCGAAGGCGGCTATCAGCCCGCCTCCAATCGAGGCCGCCACCAGCGTCAAAATTGCTGTGGAGCGGCGAAACTGGACCACATTTGACATGTCCTTGGAAAATCCTTTCTATTTAGCGGCGCTCACGGCAAGACCCCGGGCCGCTCTCGTTTCATTGGACGTTCTAAATCTCATTTCGATTTACAGAACGCGTTTTGCCTTTTACACGGCCGCTGCTTCAGCGGGTTCGTAAACTTCCGTACGGAAAATGAGACCGGGACTGGCCGGGTCGGCATCAATCCGGACTACCTGACCGTCCCGCACTTCACCAGCCAAAATCTTCTTGGCCAGCGGAGTCTCTACCTCACGTTGTATGGCGCGCTTCAACGGCCGCGCGCCGTAATTCGGATCATAGCCGGTTCGCACCAAGCGCGTCTTTGCAGCTTCGGTGAGTTCCAGCCGAATGTGCCGCTCCTCCAGGCGTGCCCGGAGCCCACCCAATTGAATTTCCACAATCTGTGTGAGCTGATCTTCCCTTAAAGCGTGGAAGACGATGATCTCATCCAACCGGTTCAGGAATTCCGGCCGGAAGGCGTGCCGGAGCTCATCGAGAACCGTGTCCTTCATGCGGCGGTAGTCTTCGCCTTCAAAAGCGCCCCGGTATTCGAGAATCCGGTGGCTGCCAATATTCGACGTCATGATCACGATGACATTCTTGAAATCCACCGTACGCCCCTGTCCATCGGTCAATCGCCCGTCGTCCAGCACCTGTAAAAGGATGTTGAAGACATCGTGATGCGCTTTTTCGATCTCATCGAACAGCACCACGGAATACGGACGGCGCCGGACCGCCTCCGTTAACTGTCCGCCTTCGTCATAGCCAACATAGCCCGGAGGTGCGCCGATCAGCCGCGATACGGTGTGCTTCTCCTGGTACTCCGACATATCGATCCGGACCATCGCCCGTTCGTCATCAAACAGGAACTCTGCCAGCGCACGCGCCAGCTCTGTTTTACCGACGCCGGTGGGACCTAAAAAGATGAAGCTCCCGATCGGCCGCTTCGGATCCTTCAGCCCAGAGCGCGCGCGGATGATCGCCTCCGCTACCGCCAGCACCGCTTCATCCTGCCCGATGACGCGCTTATGCAACTCGTCTTCAAGCGCTAGCAGTTTCTTCATCTCGCCTTCGAGCAGTTTTGAAACCGGCACGCCGGTCCAGCGGCTGACTACTTCCGCAATATCCTCTTCGTCCACCTCTTCCTTTAGCAGACGGTTGCCCCTTGCCTGTGCGGACGCGCGCGCCTGCTCGGCATTTAACTGGCGCTCGAGTTCAGTGAGACGGCCATACTTAAGCTCCGCCGCTCTGTTCAAGTCATAGGCGCGTTCGGCCTGCGCGATCTCAATCTTCACATGATCGATCTGTTCGCGGAGCGCCCGCACTTTCTGCACGCTGTTCTTCTCGGCTTGCCATTGAGCCTGGAGGGCCGACGATTGGGTCTTCAACTCGGCCAGTTCTTTTTCAATCCGTGCCAGCCGGTCCTTCGAGACCGTATCGCGCTCTTTCCTCAGGGCCTCGCGCTCGATCTCCAGCTGCATACTGCGCCGCAGAATTTCATCTAGCTCGCTCGGCATCGAATCAATCTCGGTGCGCAGTTTGGCCGCGGCCTCGTCGACCAGGTCGATTGCCTTATCTGGGAGAAACCGGTCCGTGATGTATCGATTCGAGAGGACGGCCGCCCCTACCAGAGCCGTGTCCTTAATGCGCACGCCGTGATGCAGCTCATAGCGCTCACGCAGGCCGCGCAGAATCGAAATCGTATCTTCGACCGTGGGTTGGTCGACGAACACGGTTTGGAATCGGCGCTCCAACGCCGCGTCCTTTTCAACGTGCTTCCGGTATTCGTCCAGCGTAGTTGCGCCAATACAATGCAATTCGCCGCGGGCCAGCATCGGCTTTAGCAGATTGCCCGCATCCATGGCGCCTTCCGCTTTGCCGGCTCCGACCACGGTGTGCAATTCGTCGATGAAGAGGATGATGCGGCCTTCGGAGGTTTGGACCTCTTTTAATACCGCTTTCAGCCGCTCTTCAAATTCGCCCCGGAACTTTGCGCCCGCAATCAGCGCGCCCATGTCGAGCGCGACTACCTGCCGGTCTTTCAGCCCCTCAGGCACATCACCACGCACAATACGCTGTGCCAAGCCTTCCACGATAGCGGTCTTGCCAACGCCCGGTTCGCCAATCAGTACCGGGTTGTTTTTGGTTCGGCGCGAAAGTACCTGAATGACGCGGCGAATCTCCTCGTCTCGCCCGATCACCGGATCGAGCTTCCCCTTGCTAGCCAGTTCCGTCAGGTCGCGGCCATATTTCTTCAGAGCCTCATATGTGGTCTCCGGATTCGGAGTGGTCACACGCTGATTGCCGCGCACCTCGAGTAGAGCTTTGGCGATGCGGTCGCGGGTAGCGCCGAACTCACGCAGCAATCGCCCCGTCGCGCCTTGATCGTCCGTCGCCGCGAGAAGCAGATGTTCGATGGAGACGTATTCGTCTTTTAGGCGCTTTGCCTCTTTATCGGCTGCATCAAACAGTTTCGAAAGCGCGTTGGTGACGTAAAGCTGATCGGGACGGCTCGCGCTACCGGAGACTTTGGGAAGCCGCTCGATTTCCTGTACCACACGCCTCCTCAGCGCTTCTACGGGAACGTCAGCTTTCGTCAGGATCGAGGGTGCGAGCCCGCCTTCTTGATCGAGCATCGCGAGCAGCAGGTGTTCGACATCCACCTGCTGGTTGCCGTGTGTAATTGCAGTAGTTTGCGCCTGCCGGATCGCTTCCTGCGATTTCTCGGTCAGTCGATTGAAATCCATAGAGCTAAAACAGCCTCAACCCAAGGGTACCATGTGAGTGTAGCCAAATGCAATAATCTGAGTGCGATTTACTCAACTAGCAGTGGGGCTGCAGCTAAACCATAAATAATCAGTAATATACAGCCAGTTGGAGGCCGTTTGGGAGCATGTTATGACGCCTACGAGGGCGGTCCGGTAGTGCGGTGCCGCTTCATCATCTGGAATGCCCAATAGTAGACGTTCTCACGCAAGATATAGCTGCGCGTCTCCAGAATAACCCGGCGAGCCAGTCTGCTGAGCTTGGTCCCTGGCGGCTCTGGCGCCGACTCAGGGCTGTCGGGCATTGCACCCGTGCAGGGCTGTAACAGGACAACCGCGATGCGCCTGTCCGTTACACCAAGTCCGCTTACCGGCGCAGTTCGCTCACTCGGTGCATACGAAACAGGTTCCGAGCACCCGGCGAACGTAAGATCGACTGAAACCTTGGCTCGCTCTTCGTCCAAGTGCGGATCGACCCGGTGCGAGAGCGAAAACCGCTTACCGTTGAACGCGATTCCGACGTCATGCGTTGCCGCACCCAGCCAGATCTCCTGACCCTCAAACGACCCTGCATCCCAAATGCGAACGTGATGCCGCTTGGAGACTGTATCGAACGATTTCTCGAAGACAAGATCAGGCGGCCTGCCCTCGTAGAGCAGCTTCGATACCGGCGCTCGCGGGTACGTATTCTTGCCGTTAAAGGCTAGATAGACCCGCGCGAGAGATTCGAAGGTGCTCCGTTCGGCTGGATACCACCCGGACACGCTGAAGGCCTCCAGTAATTCTTGACGCGAGCCCGCGAACGCGATATTGATCAAGTCCGCGGCCGGTTCGCCATGCACTTTCGTGACTGCTACCGGTATTTCGCGCAGCCAGTCAACCAAATCGGCCGGTGCATCGGGAACAGGAGCCGCCGGCTGCTTGACGAAACCAGACGACGATTCGTCTACCAGCAGCTCCATATCCGTGCCCGGCGGCAGGTGAATCTCCGGTTCGGGAAATCGCAAAATAAAGCATCGAACTCCAAACAGAATGGCGGGCCCGACCGGCCCTATCGGGTTTTTCTCCAGAATCTCCGCGCCTAATCCGGTTGCGCCCTCGAGCGGGCGATAGAACGTGCGCAGTGTCGGCTTGCCCCATATCCCGCTTACTAGTTCGTCGGGATTTTCCGCCGCGAGGACGCCCCTGATCCGGCCATTTGGCATAACCTCTTCTCGCGCATTGTCGATCGATGCCAGCCGGGCGCGCAGCGGAAACGTCTGTCCATCGGGCGTCGTATATTCAGAAAACGTCAGCTCCAGGCCCGCACGTTCGTGAATTAGCCCGAGGCGGACCGGCAACGCCTGCCGCACCTTTCCGTACACAATACTTCCCTGCGGAATCAGTATCTGTCCGCTCACTTCGAATGGGCAGATAACGACGCAGTGAAACGGCGAGCCCGGACGCGAACTATAGCTGGTGAGATGAGTCTCCAGCCTGACTTCAAGCTTGGGTTGACTCGCTGAGCCGGCCACCCCCGCCCGAGCTATCCCCAAAAGCACCCAGATCAGCAAGCCACGCGACAAGCGATCTCCTTGTGAGAGCAATCATTCGATTGTGAAATCGAGGGTATCACAAGTCTCAGCTAATACAGAACTGCGAAGGTTCCATCTTGCTTTGGGTACCCGGCGACGAGACTCCATGGCGGTACACCGCCTACTGCGCCGGTTGTTCCTGTCTGCTCTCCCGAAGGATCAAATACCTTCCAGTGCAGCGAACCACCTCGGTTCCAGCCCATTCCCTCTGTCCAGGAAACCAGCACAAAACCAGATTTGCTTTCGGCCAGAGCGGGATATTTCTGACCCGTGGCATCGCTCACCGGTCTTGCAGTCAATACACCATCCGCGGAACGATTAATGCGTCCGAAGTATACCTGCTTCTCGCTCTCCCAAGCAGCGAACATTCCAGCCGTTCCACGCGCGAACGATTCGGCGCTCATCACGCAGTAGCCAACGTTCCATCTACCGATATCCGAACCTACAAACGTTCGGCCATGATCTCGCGACTCGAGCAGATACATATCGCGATGCACGCTTTCCCGTGCCGACCGAAAGAGCACGTATATGCGGCCGCTTGCGTCCGCCGCGGCATCCAGAGAGCAACAAGCGCACGCCCCCGTCGGCTTGTTCCACGCAATTTGTTCCGGTTCGAAGTTTTTTCCGCCGTCTTCTGATCGCGCGACCCACACACGGCGCGCTGCTTCCCCTTCGCTGCCGGGAATTGGTGCGTGCCAGAACACATACACCCGCCCTGAGGAATCGGCGGCAGCCGCGCCACCTCCGTCTACACCGTACGCGGAATGGATCAGATTTCGTTCGGGCTCGAAGGCAGTGCCCGTATCGTTCAACCGTGTGTAGAGCATGGGCGCCCGACCTCCGTTTCCCTTCGCTGCTGTTTGCGAGCCGTTCCAGGTGACATAAACGCGGCCGTTCTTTCCTGTCGCAATTCGCCCGCCACGAATGTTACCGATCGCGATTGCTGTTCCTGAAACTGAATTCACCCGTATTGGCGCGGAAAACGTGTTTCCGTCCCGGGAACGGCAGTAGTACAGATCGCCTGCCGCAGGGTCGCCTTTGAAGTAAATGAGATGCACTACTCCTTGGTTATCCAAGGCAATTTCAGGTTGAATCCCACCGCCCGGCACTCTCCTGACCTCCACCGCCGGTGACCCAGGGCCGGTTTTTGGGGCCGCCGGCACCGCCAACGCCAGTACCAGGGGAAAAATCGTGTAGGGAATGCAATCTCTTCGCATTTCGCTCAGTTTTAGTTTCCTCAACAGCCCTCTAAATTCGACTCTAGCGGCTTAGCAACGTGCCCACGCTAAAATGTCGCTTGCGCCGAATGAGATACCGGAATGAAATACCGGACCAATTGAGGGCCGCAGCCTGAACATGCAGCGACCTCTGTGGGCGGGCTTCATCCGCTCCGCGGCAGAATTCTCACATCGGCCCGCCATCGTGGCGGAAGGGATCTCGCTGTCATATAGCGAATTAAACGCTGCCGCGCTCCGCATCGCTTCCACCTTACAATCTCTTCCGAATTACTCCCTGAACCCGCTCACGGCGGTCTTTGCATATAGGACCCCAACTGCGTTTGCAGGCGTGCTAGGAGCGTTGCTGGCCGGTAACGGTTACGTTCCGCTGAATCGGACGTTCCCCATCGAGCGCACGCAGCTCATGTTCGAGCGATCCGACTGCCGCTCCATTGTGGTGGATTCCGGTTCGCTGCCACAGCTAGGCGCGATATTGGATGCCGCTGAGACATCGATTCTCGTCCTCTTGCCCGATCTGCCCGAAGTCGAATCGCTTCGACAAAAATGGCCTAGGCACCGCTTTCTCACTTCGTCAGATCTCGTACCCGCGAGCCGTTGGCGAGAGCCGGTCTTCCTCCCTGATGCGATTGCTTATCTTCTGTTTACTTCCGGGAGCACCGGCGTTCCGAAGGGCGTCATGGTTGCGCACCGAAACGTTACCTCCTTCCTCGATTACATGGTCGACCGCTATGAGGTTTCCGAGAACGATCGCCTATCGCAGATGTTTGACATGACCTTTGATCTGTCAGTCTTCGACATGTTCGTTTCCTGGGAACGCGGAGCCTGCCTGTGCTGTCCTTCTCAAAAGGCTTTGATCGCTCCCGGAAAGTATCTCAGCGAAATGGAGCTGACGGTCTGGTTTTCCGTTCCATCGACCGCCGTGTTTATGAAGCAGTTGGGAATGTTGAAACCGGGCCGGTATCCATCGCTGCGATATAGCCTGTTCTGCGGCGAACCGTTGCCTGTCGCATCCGCCTCCGCCTGGTTGGATGCCGCGCCGAATTCGACATTAGAAAATCTCTACGGTCCCACGGAGTTGACCATCGCTTGCACGCTCTATCGCTGGGACCCCTTGCGTTCCCCGGGTGAAGCGGAGCTGGGCATTGTTCCCATTGGGTATCCGTATCCCGAAATGAAGGTCATTGTGGCAGATGAAAACCTGCAAGAAGTCGCGCCGGGACAGGAAGGTGAACTGTTGATGAACGGGCCGCAAATGTCGCTAGGCTACTGGAGGGACCTGGCCAAGACGAAAGCAGCTTTTGTCGTTCCCGCAAACAAAGATGAGGTTTATTATCGAACCGGCGATCGCGTGCGTCGCCCGATCGGCAACGGTCCTCTCACTCACCTGGGCCGGATCGATTTTCAGGTGAAGGTGTTGGGACACCGCGTCGAACTCGGCGAGGTCGAAAGCGCTGTACGGAAAGCGTGTGGATTGGACGGGGTGGTTGCGGTAGGTTGGCCGGAATCGCCCAGCGGATTCGGCGCTATCGAAGTGTTCATCGAAGGCCCGAAAACAGAACCCGACCGTCTTCGTAAATCCGTTGCTGCCGAACTTCCCGAATACATGGTGCCCAACAGATTCCATTTCTTGGACCGATTGCCTCGGAACGCAAATGACAAATTTGATCGAAAGGCGATGTCAACCATGTTGCAAGAAGGCCTGTGAATGAGTTCAATTTCGGTAGGCTTGGCTAAGAACCCGGTATCGGATCATGCCTGTTCCAGGAGGGCCGCCCAAAGCAGGAACCTTCGTGAACGAGTTCAAACCATCAGGTCGGAACTTCTAGCCTAACCGCGCAGCCTGTTCCAAGCCCCCCAGCAGATTCGCACCATGCGCAGACCATTCCAGAAAACTCGCGTCATTTTGCTGACGCCGTACACCCTCTCCTGATAGTGCACGGGCACGTCCACAATCTCTCGGTGTAGCTTCGAAGCACCGAATAGGAGATCGTAGTCGCCCCACAGATCTCGAAGGCCCCAGTTCCAGCGCTTCGATAATCTGCGCTTGCGTATGCTTCCCTCTGCCCATTTCAGTTCCCGTTTCTTTCGTCCTAAATCGTACCTCGGTTCGGACGGTTTACAGGGGTCACGTCAACTCGGGAGCAATTAGTGGGTTGGAGAAGCTGGAGCAAAGGGTTTGCCAGACGATTTCCCGACGATGGTCGAATGAAAATTGCGTCTCGTGATAAGAGAGCTCGTCCGCCCTCTAACATGGTTTGCAATCGTTTTTCATTTACTGATGAAGCTGATGCCTGGTCAGGAGGGCAAGGGACGTTCGTCGAACAACCGAACCTCTACAAGTCCGAGATCCTGAATGACCTCAAAATTGAATGACGCCACTTCTGGGCAACCTGGAAACTGGTTTAAAGCCTATACTGGCTGGATATGACATCCGCAAAGTTCCAATTTCCTGGTTAGGCAGGGCTTCGGAAATGGGAACGTTTAGTTTCGAGCTGTCACGAGTTGGCGGCGATTCTGTCCGTGCTCTGCTACGGATCATGCGCGCTGAGTGGTTTCGGGGCGGGAAACTGGCGCGCAAGCGTGCGCAAGCCTCCGCCACACGCGCCGCGCCGCCACCCAACGTTAGGGCCATTTGAAGTAAATGGGACTCCCAAAAGACACGTCTATACCCGGCGCAACGCGCTTGGGCGGCCGTCTCCACGAGACCGTCCTTTTCATGGAAGCGGCGGCTGAGCGCTGTGCGGCATCTAGCGTTCTTGTGGTTAGCGTCTTCACAATCCTATATCTGTTACCTACGATACAGTTTGCAGCCCAAAAGATGCTTTGGGTCGACGAATTCTTCACGTTATACCTGTCCACAGTTCCCAACTGGGGTGAACTCCTGCGTGCTCTCGGCACGGGAGCCGATCAGCACCCACCCAGCTTTTATTACCTGACTCACCTTTGTCTTGAACTGTTCGGCTGTACTCCGGTAACCGTGCGGCTACCTGAAATTTTTGGATTCTGGTTAATGTGTGTGGCTCTCTATGCCCTCTTTAGACGCCTGCTCCCGCCAATTTGGGGAGTTCTTGCCATGATGCTTCCACTGAGTTCTGGGGCATACTATTACGGTTCCGAAGCGCGCGGCTACGGTCTCATGCTCGGTTTTTCCGCTTTGGCGCTCTACGCCTGGTTCGAAATCACCGCCGGTCGCAGGCGCGTGATGTCTTTGGCAGTTCTTGCCGTCAGTTCCGCGGCCGCCGTTGCGAGTCACTATTACGCGGTCATCGCCGTCCTTGCACTCGGAATCGGAGAGATTGTCCGTACTATCGTCCGGAAAAAGTTCGATGCGCCGGTTTGGGCGGCTTTCGGTGGCTCCGCTATCCCGCTGCTGGTGTTTGCTTCCACAATTCGCACCGCTCGAGAATACTCGGTCCACTTCTGGGCTGTCCCCGTCTGGTCCGAGGTCTTTTCATTTTATGGCATGGAGCCCATCGTTAGGGCGGGACGCGGTCCGCATCTGTTCGGTTACACGTTGAACGTTCTTCTGGGCTGTATCGGGGTGGCGGTCCTGATTGTGCTTGCTCTTCCTCGTGCTTCTGCTAGCCGTGATACCAGACGCGCGATAGCCATTCCATGGTTTGCCGCAAGCGCCGTGGCTATGGCGATTGCCCCTGTCTTTACGATGATTCTGGCCAAATTTGTAACCCACGGCTATAGCGATCGATATGCGATTGTCGCCGTGATTGGAACAACCGTTTTGATTGTCTACGGCGTCTGTGTCATGGCGCGGCAGCGAACGGCAGTGGCAGCAGCGGCCATAGTAGTTTGCGGCTTGTGCTTTTACATAAACCAACGGGACTTGAAAATGAATGATCAGTTCTCATGGCGAGGTCTGAAATCCGACTTCCAGTTGCTTAATGCAACACAGGGCGAACCTGTAGCTGTTTCGGACGGCTTTGCTTTCTACCGTCTCTCGTTCTACTCGCCGCCGGCTATCTATCGGAGATTGACCTATGTTGCCGACGCTCATGCGTCTTTAGAGTACTTGCATTCAGACACCCTCGACCGCGGACTATTAGACCTTAGCCCTTGGTTCCCATTGGACGTTGTTCCTCTTCGTGACTATGTGAGAAATCATGCGTATTTTCTCGTGTTCGGGTATGTCCCCGATCGGAGCTGGTTGATCTATCATCTTCCTGAAATCAGCGTGGAGACAAAATTATTGGGACGGCGCGGTGGTAATCTGCTTTTCGCTGTCAAGACTGCAGCTGTTCGCGCGACCGCCGGAGATTCTGAGATTATGGAGAACCGTCCAGGTTTATCATCCAAGTTCATAAAGAGCGGTCGTTCGCTGTGCGAATTCTATTTCGGCGCTAGCCACTGCCCAGTTCTGTAGAAATTGTGCCTGCCCGCTTACTATCTATGCTGTTCTGAGCCTGTCTGTTACTCGCCGCATCTTGCGCAAACTCAACCCCAAAGCGATTGCGGTGCGCTGAACTTCCCGTACCAACGGACTCTCGCGAAAGTCCGTGACCGCTCCGGCGATGCTCTTCGCGTCGTTGTAGGCCGTAAGCGCGACTAGCACTCGCCTGTCGGAAGTGGGAGCCAGCGAGCCGGCCCGAGAGAACCTGCGATTCCTGGGCAGCAGTACTGCGATATCAGCGAATGCCACAATTATCGCCAGAGTGCAGGGCAAGCCGCTGAACCAGATTACGGCGTCATTCGATTTCCAGAAGGCCTCCTCCAGAAATAGCAGCAGCCGAACACTAGAAAATAGAATTCCTAGAAAATGAACAGCCAGCCCGAGCGTGGCTAGTAAAGCTCCGTAGAAAAATAGCGGTGCGGTGAGACGCCGAACACCGGCGCGACTCTCTTCTTGGTTGTCACACGCGTGTAGTCCGGCTGAATCAACACTCCGTGACAAGCTGACTTCCCACTCGATTCTAAACCACCCCGACGCGGTGAGGAGTAGGTGTATTCCGGTGATCGTGCGTACTATCCGTACCCGATTGCAACCAACAAGTGTAATGAAGTAAATTTATAGGATTGTTGTGGTGGCGTTCAAGCATTCAGCGGGAACTGCAGCGTTAGCTAAATCTAGGCAGTGTGCTAAGAGAGTACAAGAAGTAACTCATAAACAAAGAGGGCGATTTACCTCCGACACAGCTTCGTTGCCGTAGTCGCGACACTTTTAACCCGTTGTCGGTAAGGAATACATTCATGCTTCGGCAAAATTTGCGAGATATGGAGCGAGCGAGAGAGCGATACTGGCGCAGCTATCCGCAGACCTCGCCTGTCAAATTGAGATGGCGCGCCCTCGCGGTGCGTCACGCTTTCCATGTGCTACCTGGCGAATCCATTTTGGAAATCGGCGCTGGTTCCGGCATCTGGACACGCGAATTACAAAGAGTATTTCGAAACGAGAACGAGATAACGGCCGCCATCTTCAATGAGGATCTGGCGGAGTCGAGCCAGTGGGGGTCCATTCCCGGTGTCCATAAACGTTGGACGGAGAGTTTGGACGATTTGCCATTGGAGACTTTCGACTACGTTATCGGAACCGCCATTCTTTGCCATGATCGGTATCCGGAAATGTTGAAAGCGATTTACCGGCTTGTAAAACCCGGCGGCCAGATTCTTTTTTTCGAGAACAATTTACTCAATCCACAGGTTTTCGCGAAAACCGCGATACCGGCCGTCAGCCGCTGGACCGGCAATGCCCGATGTCAGGTAGGTATCAGCAAATACCAGTTCCTACGGATCGCTTCACAGCAGGGATTCGTGAATGTCGAAGTGATTCCATACGATCTTATTCATCCCTCTCTGCCGAAATCCCTGATTCCGGTCGTGCAAAGCGTTGCTTTTATGGTTGAGCACGCACCGATCCTCCGCAATTTGTGCGGTACGCTTTATCTCTGGGGTCGAAAGCCGGGCGGCTCGAACATCCGTCCCTCCACTAGCCTAGCGACACACGCGATGTTTCATCGCGCCGTCTCTTTTGTGATTCCCTGTCACAACGAGGAGCTGAACGTCGGGCCTTTAATTGCCGCCCTTTGCAAACATTTTGAGGATTACATACACGAGATCCTGATTGTGAACGATAACAGTACTGACCGCACGGCGGAAGTCACCCGCGGCCTTGCGGCTGGTAATCCGAGAGTACGTTTGATTAATCGGCTGCCTCCCAATGGAGTGGGGCGCGCTTTGCGAGACGGCTATCAAGCGGCTACGGGCGCTTACATCCTGACCATGGACAGCGACTTCGTTCAAATCGTTCCGGAGATCCGGGACCTATTTGAGGCCGTGGCGGAAGGCTATGATGGAGCGATTGGAAGTCGCTTTACCTACGATTCCATCATGATCAATTATTCATTCCCGAAAATCGTTTCGAACCGCCTGTTTCACCTGCTCGCACGTTTCGCGCTTCGCTCGAATTTTCATGACATTTCAAACAATTTGAAGCTGTATCGGGCGGATATTCTAAAAAATATAGCCATCCGGCAGGATCATTTCGCTGCAAATGCTGAAACCGGATTGAAGCCAATCGCCGCTGGTTATCGAGTGAAGGAAGTTCCCGTATCCTGGATTAATCGAACCTTGGAAATGGGCACCTCCTCATTTCGCATTTTGCAGGTCGGTCCCGGCTACGCGCGCGCTTTGTGGGACGTGATCCGGTCGTCGCGGCAGCTTAAGGATCAAGCCGACAGAAAGGTGATGCGGGCCGCGGGTTAGTGGACAAAACTGCTTTTGCAAGGGAAACAAGACCTGCCGGTTTGCATGCCTCATTGCTAGCGGGATCGGTCAAACTCCGCGCGGAAGCAGGTCACGAAACGACTTCCACGTGATCGATCCAGCGGGCTTTTCCTAATCGCATCCGTAACTTCACCGCAAAGGTCCAAAAGACGTTGGCGGCAAGCAGGAACAAGAAGGGCTCTACCGGAAGGCGATAGCGGGGCGAGGCCTGGAGTAGGTAGTAAACGGCTGGATATGCGATAAAAATACCGGCAAATAGCCAGGCAGATCTCGCCCTTTGCTGGAACAGCAGCACGAGCCCAGCAAGCCCTAAAATGGTCAAAAGAGCTTCGGAGAGCGTCTGCAAAGGCCGTGTCATTCTAGGCAGCCAAAAAAGCCGAAAGCGCTGTGCAGTTAGCACCAAAAATTCTCGCTTATGAGAACTGATCCACGCCATTGCCTGCTCTCGCTTTGAGCGCATATACGCGACTTCGCCAAGTTGTTTCACTCTGCGTCTTTGAATGGCACGTAATTGAATGACACGTGAATTCTCAATGAAGCATAGGGAAGGATGCACGAGTGCCCATTGCCACATTGAAAGGTTGCGTTGCATATCGGCGGTCAGCATACCGTTGTTCGATACTTGCATTTCCAACCAAAAATTCGAGCGCGTAAAGATAGGCGATCCTAGGGCCCTGAGGTTCCGAATCGCCCAAGGCATCACGGGCACGATGTAACATGCGGCGCATGCCCCGCAAAAAACGAGCACCCGGCGGGCGAACTGGCGATGCTCGACGGCGATCGCGATCACCCAGGCAGCCACGACTGGAAGAACTACAGGGTTTAGCAGAGAGCCCACGCCAGTGGCCGCACCCAAAACTGCCCCTTCCCGCATCGCGTATGTGGCTCTAGCCCAGATGCGGCACATCAGAATACACAAGCCGACCAGGGCTGCGGCAGTAAATGCCGCGTCGAAAAAGCCGCCGGCGGTTTGGTACCCGAAGTTGATTGGCAACAAGGTACCTGCGATTCCCGCGAGCACGCCAGTGATCGGCTTCAGGCGAGCCGCAACCGCAAGGACAGGTAAGAGAGCGAAAGCAAGAGAGGATGCCATCGATGTCGCGATCTCCGTGGCCCATGCACCAGCCTTTCCGGTACCCAAAAAACGAACGAGAACGCTCAATAGCAACGGATGCAGCGGTGCGCAATGCGCTGTCGGGCCGGTTGCGGCGCCATACGCGTCTGCGTACCTTCCCGTGGTTGCGAGCGAGATTGCAATTCGAACGGGCTCGTCCATCCCGCCGAGCCCGTTGCGGTAATCTAGCTGCCGGAAGACCAAAGCCTTGGGGGTATCTGGATCGAGGGAAACCAAGAGTAGCCTGACCGCCAAGCCCAGGAAAAAGAGAAAGGCTGAAATGATAACGAGTCTATGCCGAAGCACTGCATTTCGCATGATTTTGGTAGGCGCTATCGTCAACACGGGATTGACGTGTCTAACGATAGACACAGACTCCATATTAAAAAAGTTTCCAAGGCCACCGCTCTACTGGGCGGCGTTCTGGCCGCGAAACAACGATCCCGCCTTTCAACTGTTACGGCGTCGACGCGCCCGAAAAAGCCTCCACGTTACGCGCATGACGCTCTCGCAGCTGTACCCGCGAATTTGCCGTAAAAGTCCAAACGAGGTGCGCGGCAAGCAGGAACAAGAAGGGCTCTATTGGAAGCCGATACCGGGGCGAGACCTGGATGATGTAGTAAACGGCTGGATATGCGACGAAAATACCGGCAAATAGCCAGGCAGATCTCGCCCTTTGCCGGAACAACAGCACCAACCCACCCAGCCCTAAAATGGTCAACAGAGCTTCCAGGAGCGTCTGCAAAGGCCGTGTCATTCGAGGAAGCCAAAAAAGCCGAACACGCTCGGCGGTCAGCACCAAGAATTTCCGCTTGTGGCCACCGACCCATGCTATCGCCTCCCGTCGCTTCAAGCGCATGTACGCGACCTCGCCGAGTTTTTTCACTTTAGCCTTCTCGACTGCACCTAGGTAGGGATGTACAAGCGCGAATTCTGGCATGCGCTCGTTGCGTTCCTCATCAGCAGTTAACCAATCGTTATTTGAAACGTGCATTTCTAACCAGAAATTAGACCGCGTCCAGATGAGCGATCCCAGGACCCTGAGGTTTCGAACGGCCCAGGGCGTTAGTGTCCAAATCAAGCACGCGGCGCAGGCTCCCCAAAGGAGGAGCACCTGTCGCGCTCGGCGACGATTCTCGACAGCAATGGTGATCAGCCACGCCGCCAGCACCGGAAGAATCGCAGGATTCAGCAGAGAGCCTAGCCCAGCGGCTGTGCCCAAAATCACGCCTTCCCGCATCGTCAAAGTGCCTCTCGCCCATATGCGGCAAACCAGAATGCATAAACCGACTAGCACTACGGCTGTAAATGGCGCATCGAAAACTCCGCTGGTTTGGGGCCAGAAATTGAAGGGCAGCACAGCGCCTGCGGCTCCCGCCAACACGCCTGCTATCGGGTTTAGACCGCTCGCAAACGCAAGCAGCGGCAGTAGAGCGAACACGAGAGCCGACCCCGTTGACGCCGCGACCTTTATCGAAAACCTGCCAGCCTCATTAGTTCCGAAAATCCGTAATAAACCACTCAGTAGCAATGGATGCAGAGGCGCGCAATGCGCGGTCGGTCCGACCCCGGTACCATACGCATCTGCGTACTTTCCCGTGGTGGCGAGCGAGATCGCGATCTTGACCGGTTCTGGGGGAGCCTCTGGTTCGGTGTGCAGCAATACCAGCAGGAGCAACCTGACCGCCAAGCCAAGAAAAAAAACGACAGTCGCCGGGATGATTATTCGCCTATGGCCGAACAATTTATCTTGCATGTCTCGCTGGAGATGCGCACTACGGCCTATTCGCCTGACGCGCCGCACTAAATCCAGATCCACATCGGTCTAAAAATGTTTCCATTCCAACTGCCTGTATATCCTGCTCATGTCGTCAGCGGCTCTCCCGAATGTGCAAAATGCGAAGATTCGTTTGAATGGCACGGCCACACCCATCTCAATCAGGAAAAGAGCAGAGTGCTCTATTGTCCGATGATACGCGGCGAATTGATCGGGCTACACCCGCCATCGACAACTTTCGGGGAGATTACGCCAACCTGGCTGCGTTGATACAAAAATCTTGGTCTGAAAATAACCGCCAGCCGCTCCTCTATACGCCTGATTTTCTCAAGTCTTTGTTTGAGTATCCCGAAGCGTCTTTTTCGCTGGCTCCTACGCTCTATACAGGAACGAATCCCATTGCCTTCTCCGCTGGTTTGCCTCGTCGCATGCGATTCAGAGGGCGGGATATCCGCGTCGTTACCAGCACGCTCCTTACCGTCTCGCCCGAATCCAAGAAGCATGGATACGGAATCGTTCTTTGGAGTGAATTAGTCAAGCGGGCTCGAGCCGCCGGCTTCGATGGAATGCTGAACTTCTGCATTGATGGGGAGCCGATGAACGGAATGATTGTCGGTTGCGCGCGCAGACTGAACCTCCCGATTGAGCGCATATTCTCCGCGCACTACAGTTCAGTCCTATTGAGGCCCGCTGGATCTCGGGAACCAACCCCAGATAGCGACAATGGGAGTGTGGAGGAACTCCTGCGCTTAGCTGCCCCGCTCAGTGATAGCGTGCCGCTCGGTCGATTATGGAGTGCTGAGGAAGCCCAGTGGCAGTGCATGCACAGGGCGGGCGCTATCACAGCCCGGCACACGGCAGGATCTCGATCGGGCATGCTGACCGGGTACGTCATGGAGGTCGATAGACCAGACCGCGCCCAGTGCCTGCTCGTTGAAGATGTGTTGTGGGGTACTCTCACGGCTGACGAGCGCCTCTACTTACTGCGAAAGCTGCTGCATCGAGCTGCTGCATCCGGTGTTCGCATGGCGACCGTTCCCGATCTTCATTACGCCGACATGCAACCATTCACAGTCGCTGGGTTTCGGTCTTCGAAACGAATCCTGCACGCATATCTGACAATTTGGAACGGGGACGCGCTCACCGAGCCTCTCCCCTCCATCTACTTGGATGTATTTTGATCAGCCGCTTGCCGAGTGCATGGATCGCGTGAGTTAATGGATGACATCGAGTGAACCTGATTGATGCCTTAGAGCTCCTCAAGCAGGCTGTTCCCGAGAACTCTCAATTGTTCCGCGTATTTCTGGCCTGTGGCTTCACCCCGCTACACGCTAAAACATTCCTTGCCGCTCACTTGAGAAAATGCTTTCCTTACCGGCGGGTTCAAATAGAAACGGGTATTTTTGGCGATCTCGCGGGCACTCTAGAGGGCCTTGCCGCTGGAAACTTGGATGCGGTCGCTGTACTGATTGAGTGGAGTGATCTGGATGCTCGCTTGGGAATTCGCAGTTTGGGCGGATGGCATCAGGCTAACCTGCCCGACATCGTTGACTGTTCAACCCGAATGGCTCGGCGCGTCGAGGATTCGCTCATTCGGATCTCTCGCGCCGTTCCGGTCATCTGCTGCCTACCCGCCCTGCCCTTGCCGCCTCTGTTTCCATCGCGTCCCGAGCAAAGCAGCCAGTCTGAACTCCAGCTTCACCGGTTGATAGCCTCGGTTGCGGTATCGCGTTCTGAACCACCTGGAATGCGACTACTA
>JAFATG010000213.1 GCA_019244055.1 Acidobacteriaceae bacterium
CTGATCGTCTTCTTGTGTACGTCGAGTCCAATGTAATACATATGTTTGTTGAGGAGCCTCCATGGTTGTTCTCTGAATCAACGTCCCCGTTGAGTTCAGCTTTTTGTACACCACGCGCTCCTCGCTCGACTTACATTCAAACAATCCACTCACAAACCGAGCGGGCGATATTTGTGAGTAGGTCGTTTTCGGGATTCGGCTCGATTTACCCCAGGCTTTCCACGCGACGCTAGCCTTGGTTGCCCGCTCGCGAGCCTCTGAACAAGAACGTCAGGCGCCGTGAAGTTCACGGAGGGCTCTAGCCTATCCCAAACAAGATGCTCCGGAGCTGTCCCGCGCCAGCCAAGCTATTGAACGCAATGCCACGAATCTCGCTGTTTCACCGGCTTTAGTTGCGTAGTAAACTGTCTTTCTAAGATCGGAGACCATTATGCCGACGCCCCTCAGACGTTCGCCTTGCCTAGGCTTCGGACCATTCGAGGTGGACGCCTCGGCTGGCGAACTGCGCAAGAGCGGCGTTCGTGTGCGGCTCGCCGGCCAGCCCTTCCAGATCTTGCTTGTTCTGCTGGCACATCCTGGTGAGGTGGTCACCCGCGAACAACTGTGCGAAGAGATCTGGCCGGACGGAACCTTCGTTGATTTCGAACACAGCTTAAGCGCGGCGGTCAATAAGCTGCGGCGAGGGTTGAGCGATTCCGCTGAAAATCCACGCTATATCGAAACTGTGCCGGCGCGCGGTTATCGATTTATCGGTTTCGTTCAGGAGCAGGGCATTCCGCAAGCGGCGACACCTGTTCCGGTCGAGATTCCACAGACGGCGATAAAATCTGCTTCCAAGAAAGCCTGGTTGGCAACAGGTGCGGCAATCGGCGGTATCTTCGTTGCCGCGCTGTTCATCTGGATGGCATTGCAGCGGCCCGTCCGCCGCGAACTGCGAGTCCAGCAGCTAACGACGAACTCCGTCGATAACCCGATTTACCACGCCGTCATTTCCCCCCATGGCAACTACCTGGCTTATGGCGATGCTGCGGGCATTCATCTCAAGGTGATCGGTACCGGCGAATCCCATCTCTTGCCGAAACCTCCGGCGCTATCGGCGGACGACGTTTGGTTTCCCGTTGCGTGGTTTCCGGACGGAACACGCATTCTCGCGGCAGGGCAAGCTCAGGTCACGAGCGCGTGGAGCATTCCTATTGTTGGCGGCGCTGCTTGCCGGCTGCGCGGCAATGCGATGCCTTACTCCATCTCCCCTGACGGCTCGCTCATTGCATTTACAGCCGGCAACAATCTGATCAGCCCGCATAACCGGCCCTCGCTAATGAGCAGCGAAGTTTGGGTCATGGGCCCGCGGGGAGAAAACGGCAGAAGGATCATTGGCCGTGAATCTGGCACTTACTTTGGCTCCGTTCAATGGTCGCCTGATGGAAAGCGCATCGCATACCGAAAGCTATCGCTGGCTACGCCAGCGTTCGCCGAGTATACACTCGAGACCCGTGATCTGGCTGGCGAAGCGCCATCCGTTGTCGTTTCTAGCCGGCAATCGCATTTCCTCACGGGCGTGACGTTGGATGTGGGTTTTACGGATAATTTTTGTTGGACTCGAAACGGCCGTATCATCTATGCCGTCCACGAGCCCGCGCCGAATCACCGCGATCGAAATCTCTGGGCTATTGATGTTGATTCCAGAACGGGCAAGGCGGATGGCCGCCCGCGCCGGCTGACGAGTCTCGCCGGGTTTCAGATGGACAGTCTCAGTCTGACCGCGGATGGCAGCAGGCTCATGTTCGAGAGCGGTTCAGACCAGTCGAATGTCTATGTAGGGCGCATCCTGCCCGGCGGCAATTTAGAAAGCCCCAGGCGGCTGACCTTCGATCAAAGATACAACAGCCCGTATGCCTGGATACCTGACAGCAAAGCGGTCATTTTCCGTTCAGACCGCACTGGCAGGTTTTCGATTTACAAACAAGCGTTGGACGAGCAAGAAGCGGAGCTGATACCTACCGGGTCCGACAGTATCGCAGTTGCCCGAATGAGTCCCGGCGGGCGATGGCTGCTCTACACGACTTTCGCGAATGTGAATTATCCGGATCAGTCCGAACTTACTCGCGTGATGCGCGTACCGATCGGAGGAGGTGCGCCCGAACTGCTTTTCGATACCGAAGCGACCGACGTAGGCATTTCTTGCGGCATCCCGGCCGGCACGGCTTGCCTGATCTCACAGACTGATCCGAAGAAAAGGCAGGTGCGGCTGCAGACATTCGATCCTGCGACTGGGAAACGCCGCCCGATATTCGAGGTTGCGGCTCTGCCCGAAAGAAGCGTCAACTGGACCATATCTCCGGATGGCTCACACATTGCAATGACGGGCGTCGATCCACAAGGCCGAGTCGAGATCCGGTCGCTTACCGGCCGCATTGAGCGGGCCATCGAGATGAAAGGATGGCCGCACCCGCTCTTTGTCGAGTGGGCTGCGGATGGCAGAGCAGTTAACGTCGAGCATTTCGGGCTGATTTCATCACCTTCCGGACCAATTGGAGTCACGTTGCTACGTGTGAATCTGGACGGCAAGGTGCAGCCCCTGTGGGATACAAAGGCAGGGCGCCATGTATGGGGTATTTCTTCCCCCGACGGCAGGTACTTGGCGATTCGGGCACCTGCCGTCGAGCGTAATGCCTGGATGATCGAAAATTTCTAGCTAGGGCCCTATTTGCTGCTCATTTCCCGTCGCAGAACGAGGATGGCGCTTATTCCGATGACGGTTAGCGCGAGTGAAGCCGGTTCGGGAACTGCCGGTGCCGCTCCCCCGATGAGCCCTGCAGACTGGCTGATATCGCTGACGAAGCTGGTTGTCCCGTTCGACACATCAACCGTCACCACCCGACTCGTATTTCCATTGAAGCCATAGATGGTTCCATCGACATTGGCGATTGTGATCAGGCCGAAATTGGTGGCCGCGATTTTCGATGCGTGCCCGGTGCTTGGATTGAGCTGGTACATTTCAGGCGAAATTACGATCGTAGACGCGGAGGTGGCGGGATTGAAGGTCCCGGCGTCGAAGTTCGCGTACAATTTTCCTCCGAAACCGAATAAGTTCTCATCGTAGAAATTGAACGAACCATCAGGGTTGGTGGATGCCGGAATAAACGGAACTGCCGGAATGCCCGTTGCCCCGACCAGCGTCGCTTTTCCTGTGACGGGATTAACGGTGTACAGATTGTTTGCGAAGTCGGTTGCGTAGAGCGTCCCGCCTGCCGCTCCAAATGAAAGTTGGCAGTTTGATGTGTAAGGACCCGGTATCGAACAGTTGGCAAACCCCGTATGGCCGACCACGGATATCGCGCCGGTGTTTGGGTTGATAGAATCCAAATCTCCATTGAAGGACATAGTCAGCAACGACCCATTTCGGCCGGGCGCGAGATATTGAATCGTGGAAGGAGTCGAACTAATCGCAGAGAATTTCCCGGTTGCGAGATCCATATCGCCATATTGCTGATTTGGAGTCCCCTCATTTGCCAGCACGTGAACAATCGGATCGGCGCTGACGCAAGTGGCTAATAGAAACAGAATGAGCGCTGATGGAATGATTAGCTTTTGTGGTAAAACCATACGCCTCCTCGTGAGCAGAAACGACCACTCTACGAAACACCTTGTCTAGCTATTGCTGCTCGTCGTGCGCTTCCTCCTCTGCGGCCACTCCGGAAACGGTTCCCGTAAACTCCCCGGTAGCGGCAAACAAAACGGGATTGTTGGGATTGTCGGCCGGCCCGTTCACCACCGGCAGCACAAGCTCGGTCATCGTAAGGACGCCGGATGCATGCTTGAAACGGCCGGTTCCCCCCGTGACTTGAAAGATCAAAGTACAGTGGGCGTCGTTAGCCTCGAGATTTATGCAATCGCTCCCCTTCGTGAGATTGACATACAACAGACTGCCGTCGTGGAAGCGAAACACGCCCCCGCCGCCCGGTTCCACTAAATAGAGATAGTTCGAGCCTGAGCAAGTGGGGGACGACGATGGAGAATTGTCGATCGCTCGTAAAAGACGAACGGTGAATGAGCCTAGGGGACCGTTCCCGGCGAAATTGTCTTCGTCGTTACTTGTGTTGGTGTATTGGAGATTGTTGGCGCTGTTCTCAGAGGTTCCCGAAAACGCCATTTTTACGTGATGCGTGTGCTCTGAATTGCTATCCTGCGCCGGCTCTTCCTGCGCGAGGATGCCGACCGGCATTGCCGATGCGATGAATAGGGTTGTGGCGATGATCCGCGTGGGAGTTGTGAGTTTCATACAGGCGAACTTACGCGCCATCACAGGTCGCGTCCAGACACACGCGATCATTTGTGAATCATCCGCCAAGTTCTTGCAAGCAAGATAGATACTCTGCCGGTTCATCTCGCAGCGGCGGCTGTCATCAAATTGGGTCGCGCGAAGATGAGCTTCACGCAGCCGCACGGAACTGGATTGGGGCGGCGCTGTCTCCGGCGAATGTGGCAGAGTTGAATGAAGCGATTCGCGAGGCGCTCCAGCGCGACCGACGCATTTTCGTGTTGGGCAGAGCTTAAAGAGTCAATTTCCGGAGCGCGGCTGGATCACGGGCAACCCGGAAGTAGCGGATCTTGGCCGCATAGATCGCGAAATACGGCCAAGCATAGATCTACACATCGCGACTAGAACGAAGCCGCTGGCGCGGCGGACGCCCGAGGCGTGATCGCATTTGGAGCGAAGCCGTGGCGGTGCCCTGAGCTAGCTTCGGTCACAGAGAAAGGAGTCT
>JAFATG010000277.1 GCA_019244055.1 Acidobacteriaceae bacterium
TCCGCCAGCAAATCATATTCTTTGACTCTTGAAGCGAAGAGGCGGAGTTCATCCTCGCGCTCCGACTTGACGTGCGTGGGCAGCGCGATACTGGAACCGACGAGCAATGCGTAGCCAAGCCCTCCCGGCGCGTCAATGCTTGAAAGAATGCCGAGATTGACATTTGCATCGTAGCCGACCCATCGCTGAAGCGCCGCTAGCTGGGTGGCCTGCGCACGCTGAACGGCGATTTTCAGAAGGTCAACATCTGTCGCTAGCGCGGTTGGGACGATGCGTGCCGGCGAGAGCGGGCAGTTTGCGTACGGCGGTTCTTCTGGAACAAAGGGCCCAACCGGCGCAGCGGTTACCACGCTCAATTCTCGCAAGGCATTGTTGGCGTCGACTCTTGCCTGTGATAGATCGAGCTCCGCTGCTTCCCTCAGCCCGCTATACGCGAGCGCATCGGCGCTGGTCCAAAATCCGCCCTTTCGCAAAGCAAACGCAGCGGATCGCTGTCCGGCGAGCTGGCGCATGAATCCCTGGGCAACTCTTTGCTGTTGGCGGGCCGACCAATAGGCAACATAGCCGCTTCGCGCTCTGCCGACAAGCTGAAGGTGCGCCGCTTGAAAATCTAAGCGCGCGATGCCCTCTGCAGCGGAAGCTTGGACGATGTCCTGTTGTTGCAGAGAGCGCGCTCCGAGAATCGGCAATCGCACGCCGACCTCTTGGCCGTAGCGAAAATATGACCGTGAGGTCTGATTGAGCACAACTTCGTGGTGCGGTCCTAAGTCATTACTGCCAAATAGCTGCAAGCCGGCTTTGTCCCGCGCAGCTTGCGTGGCAGCGGCAGAAGCGGCGACTGCCTCGGCCGCTGCTCCGACACCCGGCGCATTGTCAACCTTCCGCTCAAAGTAGGAAACCGGCAGCGACTTCATGTCCGCCACTGCGCCTTTCGCGACGGCGACGCAAAGAAGCATAACGAGGACGGCGTGCCGGGGTTTCACCAGCGGTACTCCATCGCGGACCAAATGCGACGCGGCACATACGGGTGATACGGCTGAATCCTCAAGAGCTCCCGAACGATCGCTACGACCTCAATTGTACGCAGCATGGCGCGGTAGAACGGGAAGAGCGGAATCAAGATGATATCGCCGAGCGGCGGCGTTCGAGCAACGTCGTTCGCGATCAAAACACGGCAAAGCAAGAGCACCACCAAGTAAACATACAGCGCCGTCACAATCACGGGTTCACTACTGCCATGAAAAAAGACCCGAATAATTATTGCCACGGTCGCATAGATTGGCAAAATCACCCGAAAGGCGAGGTTATCCGCTGCGAGGGCCGCGTTTGAAAGTCCGTACTTGAACGGGTTGATGAGATCGAAGTGCTTGAGCACGCGGATCTTCGCCATATTGCGCGCCCAACGGATGCGTTGCGCTAAGAGAGGCAACAAGCTGACCGGTTGATCCGTCCACATGCGCGCGTCAAGGGCGAACTTCGTGCGCCAGCCGCACTTACGGATCCGAATTGTCATATCCGTATCGTCTCCGAGTCCGCTATCGTAGCCACCTAACTCGCGCAGCAACGACAACCGAAACATCGACGCCGCGCCCGGAAGGATCGGCAGGAGGCCGATTCCCGCACGCCAGAGCCGTGCGATCGATCCATTGAGCGCATACTCGACCTCCTGCAAACGCGTCAGTAAATTTACTTTTGCATTGCGCAACAAAATATTTCCGGCCACGCCACCGACCTGGGGATCCGTGAAGTACGCCGCGAGGCGATGAAGCGTCCCATACTCGATCTCCGCATCAGAGTCGAGGATGAAGGCAAGCTCACCTCGGGCGAGAGCAATGCCGATATTGAGAGTGGCCGGTTTACCGTTATGCTGCTCAGACGCGAACACGCGCACCGCCCCGGAGCGTTCAAATGAGCGCGCGTACGAGGCGCTATCGTCACTCGAGCAATCGTCGACGTAAATGATCTCAACGTCCGGATAGCCACATTCCAAAACCGAGCGTATGGTGCGCTCGATCATTGGCCCTGGATTTCGCCCAGCGATGATCACCGATATTGCCGGCCAAGCGGCATCCAACTGAGGTGGGCTAAATGCTCGCGGCCGCACGAGCGATACGATCCACAGGACGAACGTCGGCACATCGTAACGCAGGACGACGATCACGAACAGCCACGCGAAGATATCGAAGGAGAGCAGCGCTTGCATCGACTTGCCTACGGCGTCGCTGACAACCCACGGGCTCAGTTCCGTCGTCCAGAAATGGAACAACTCAGCCTTCTCCTACAGCACGCGTTTCGGTTAGGCGATCGGTTGCCAAAGCTTCTTCGCCGGCGGGTGTGATGCCATATGCGAA
>JAFATG010000317.1 GCA_019244055.1 Acidobacteriaceae bacterium
TGGAGTGCCGACTTCATATGATTCGACGGTTTATGGCTCAGCCGCGTTGTTGGCTGCGGTGCTGAGGATCGAGTGGTGCTGCTCAATCCTGTTCCATGGAAACTCCTCTTATACACACCGACCTGTGTTCAGTTGCCGAGGTCTAGCCAGCATACATGACCAATGACTACAATTCGCTCTCGCGTCCGCCCGCAATGCCAATACTCGAGAAGTATTCTTTGTCTTGAGTTGTGTTATTATCACCGCTGATCCGAACCGGAGTTTCTGAGGAGTTAAGTGAATGGGCTTTGGATTTCACAGTATCGACCACGCATTCGGCAGTGTTGCGAAAGACATCGTCAAGACAGCTTCGATCCTGTCGTTGGTAGCCTCGCGCGTGGATAAGGCAGCCCCGGAAATAGAAGCAATCACGAGTGCTGTTTACCCACCCGCTGTTCTTATCGAACGAGCAGCTTTCGCGCTTTTGGGCATGGCCGCACATACAGCTACAACAATCGGCGATGCAACCGCTGCGAAGGGATTGAACCTACAGCTCGATGAAAGCTCTATCAAGCAGTTGCAGGAAATCGCGAAGCTTCTCGATGCCCACGTAAAGTTCTTCAAGAATACGCCCCTCTTAGACCCCTCGGACTCGCAGCAGACGAAGTCATAGCGGCCAGCGGAACCGAGACGCTTAGACTAGCCTCGTGTGGCTGCTTGCCTAACGCATGATTGTATGAGCCGGCCTACTCTCATCATTCAGCCGACAGCGATGCGCTGTTCAGGGTAATTTGCTTGTGGAGTGAGCGTTCTGCCGGATAACGATCCTAACGGTTTCCGCCATCCCATCGTAATTCTTGCACTGCTGCTCGTCATCAGCATCATCGGCCTAATCGGTTCGGCGGTCGTGGGCATCGATCAGGGCGTTCTTTCAAATATGGCAAGGCGCGAGTATGCCCGCGGACTGATCACGTTTCTGTTCGCGGTTGTCACGATTGGATTGGCGCTCATGCTTGTTGTTTCGGCGCTTATTGGAAGCGGCGATGAACTTGGAGAAAGACGTTTCCGATACGGGAAGGAAGTTTTTTCGCTATTACTCGGAGTATTTGGGACAATAGTGGGGTACTATTTCGGCGCCACATCCTCCGAGGGTTCTTCTACACCCCTTCGTGTTTCGGCTTTGGAGATAGTTCCCGAGACCGCTGCTCACGGCAGCACAGTACGGGTGCGAGCGCTCATTGCTGGTGGCGTGTCTCCGTATCACTACTCCATTGCGGGTGCGCAGGAAAGCGCGGACCAAACTGCTGCCGTCTCCGATAGCGATTTGATCTCTGAGGAGGTGACGATTCCGTCTGCGGCACCCGGAAAGTTGCTACGGTTACAGCTTGTCGTGAGCGACTCGCGTAATCAACAGGTTCGAGTGATTGGCTCAGTCAGGATCGCGCCCAAGTGATATTGTGGACGGGCAGCTGACATGGATTTACAGCTAGGGTCCCGTAATGAGGATGTACGCCGGCTAGAGCATAAACTGCAAACCTTAGGGCTCTACACTGGGCCGGCAGATGGGGTTTTCGGCGGTGGTGTAGAAAGCGCTGTAAAACAGTTTCAGAAGTCTCACGGCCTGCAACCGGACGGGATTGTGGGCGCTGAAACCCGGACTGCACTCTTTCCGGATGCCGTGATGCCGGCGTCCACACTCCAGAATCGACCGCTGGCCGAGCGCTGCCTTGCGCTTACCGGATCGTTCGAAACGTCATCAGGTTTTCCCGAATGTTTCTCGGAGTTGGCCGGTGACTTCGATGGTGAAGGAATCAGTTTCGGCGTTTTGCAATGGAACCTCGGGCAGGGCACGTTGCAGCCGCTGTTCTTGGATATGTTGGAAGCGTATCCGCAAACGATAGGCGAGGTCTTTCAGGACAGGCTTGCTACGTTCAAGCGGGTGCTCGCGTTACCCAGGCAGCAACAGCTAAGCTGGGCCCTTTCGATTCAGAGTCCGGATCGCCGAGTTGTTTTTGAGCCTTGGAAGGGATACTTTGAAGCGTTGGGCAGGACAGCGTCCTTTCAGTTCGTTCAGATGGATTACTCAAAACGACTTTATGCGGAAGCTGTGGCTTTGGCTCAAGAGTATGAACTCATTACAGATCGGGGCATGGCTTTGATGTTTGATATTTGCGTCCAGAATGGTTCCATTGGCCGCGACATAGGAGCACAGATTCGTGAGGATTATTCGAAGCAGTCGAGGTATCAGTCGCCTTTGGATGAGCAGGTCGTACGCATGCAAGCCATAGCCAACCGCGTAGCACAGAGTTCACGTCCCGAGTTTGTCGACGATGTCCGCGCCCGCAAGTTGACAATTGCGAACGGTACAGGCGTTGTGCACAATCTCGATTACGATCTTGCCGAGCAGTTTTCGATAGATTTATTGCCGTTCGCGAGGAAACGGGTGCGAGTGGGCTCCTAAGCGTATGTGACGGGAATTCATACGAACCGCAAGGTCTCATCCATCTCTGGTGATCTCCAAAAACGGTTTCAGCTTTTCAACTGAGGTTGCCTGACGTCCTGGGGTACTGATGCAGTTGATATGATCGCTCTTCGTCAAGACCCCGATACGTTAGAAGGCAATGAACGGGCTGTTTGGATCCGCGATACTCGAAGTCGCAATCGGCATCATCTTCATCTATCTCTTGCTCGCTATCTGCTGTACCACAGTAAACGAATGGATCTCCGGCCTGCTGAAGATGCGATCCAAGTTGCTGGTGGAAGGCATCAGGCAACTGCTTGGAGAGGGCGCTGATCCCGCCTCCGGCAAAATCACCACGGCGTTCTGGGGTCATCCGCTCATCCGGGGGCTGATGCGTAGAGGCGAACATCCATCGTACTTATCGGCACGTACTTTCGCGGCCGCCGTTCTGGATCTTGCCACTCCCAATCGAGCGGGAGAAATCACCTTTGACGATTTGGAGGCGGGTATAAAGAACGATCTCCCAGACAGCAGTTTCAGAACCTCCCTGCTTGCATTGCTGCAGAACACCGGCAGAACGGTCCATGGCGCGGAGCAGAACATTGAGGCGTGGTACAACGACTCGATGGATCGGGTCTCAGGGTGGTACAAACGCAAGACACAGGTCTGGACACTAGTAGTTGCGAGCATTCTCACTCTGGCCACCAATGCCGATACCATCAACATCACACGCCGGGTCTGGATCGAACCCACGCTTCGCAACGCCTTTCTGGCATTGGCACAAAACCCAAACGCGCTAAACGGCATGAGTGGCGGCCGTGTGATAAGTGCGAACGCTGCACATTTTTTAGGCCAAGTGATCGGCTGGCCGGATCTGAGTCAACTGGGCGACGTCTGGAGTTGGCCAGAGCGAGTTCTAGGGTGGATTTTGACTATCATCGCCGTTTCTCTGGGAGCGCCGTTTTGGTTCGACGCTCTCAAACGATTTATGAACTTGCGATCTGCGGGGAGATCCCCGATTGAATTTGGGCCTCCGCCCGACAAACCAAGTACGCCGCTGGTTGTTCCGTAGCTGGGTAGCTCAGAACCGGGACGGCGACGTTGAAAACGCGCGGAGCACTGACCTGATGGTATGACCCTCCTGAGCGCGATCTTCGGCGGCGTTGTTCCTGCGTAAGGCTGCCTGAAGAAGCTCAGACCGAAGCGGCAAGCTCATCAATGTCCTGCTCAGGCTCAGTCCTACAACGCAGTCCGTTGCTTCAGATACTGCTGAGGCGGCCAGCTCTTCATCAGGACATACGAACTAACGAGTTGCTCGTCAATGAGTAGAATGCCAGTTTAACCTTGGACTGCGATGACGCCCGGCGAATACCACAGCCATGCATCGGTGAGCTGCACATCGCTGGTCCACGCGTAGCCCAGGCGAGTCGTGCACCATAGCTCGTTCTGACCGGACGATCCCTGGTGGAAGCAGAAGAGCCGCTTATTAAAAAGGCATACGCCAGGGCCGTTGACCAATTCTACATCTTGAATCTGCTGGTCGGCTTGCCAACCGCGGCCGGGAACGAACAGGCTGTACCAAAGTTGCTCGTCATTATCGTCACCCTGGTGGAACACCGCTACATTCCCGCCGCTTAGGATCGCGGCTGGTGACTCGGACATGCCGACATTCGGAACCTGCTGATCACCCTGCCAGCTACCATCCGAGCTAAGCGTGTTCACCCAAAGCTTGTTGTCGGGCCCGTTATCATGGCCCTGGTGAAAGCACCAGACCTGGTCATTAACAACGACGGCGGACGGCCCCTGCCACAATTCCATGTCCGGCACCTGGACGTCGCCGGCCCAGTTCCCCTGTCCGTCGGTCACGTTGTACCAGAGTTGACCATTCTGGTCCTCCCCGTGATGGAAGACATAAATGGACCCCTTGTAAACCATCCCCGCCGGCGTAAACGACATATTGGTGTTCGACACAGGGGTATCGCCGCTCCAGTTCGTGCCGTCGAACATGTTGCAGTACAGGGAACTGTTAGTAAACCCGCCATGAAAACAGTAAATCTGTCCATTGAAATAGACCGGGGCGACCCCAGCGTTAGTCTGCATGTTCTGCACTAAAGTGTCAGAACCCCAGCTCTGGCCGTCGAAGTAGCTGTAATACACATTGCCAGAGCCGTCGTGCGCGCAATGAAAAACATAGATGCCGCGCTGCAGCCCCGAACTCCCGGACATCATTTCTCCTCTCTGCCGGTTCTCCAAGCCGAACCGAACACTCGTAATCTTCGCGTTTATGATATACCAGTGATCGCGCCCGAAGCGGCAGAGGCAGAAAAAAAATGACGCAGCGAGTTGCAGATGTCCAGCTTCACTCCAATTTGATCGATGACTACTTACACGTTAAGGACGCTCCGGCAGCTCCGGGACCTCCGGGCAGCTTCGTCGCCGTGCGGGGAGGGGCCGCGCGCCGGGCCGATCTGCTCACCATCGATTCCTCAAAGAACCTGCTTCACTTCGCGCCCGTTGGCACCTCGGCTTCAGGCTGGCATGTAACGCATGTTCAGGTTCCGCAACCTGCGGGCGTTACGTCCGGCATGTTCGGTACGGTCTCGTTCTATTTCGGGGGTGCGCTGAACGCAATCTGCCTCTTCAACGCGCCGCACTCGTTGCCGGCCGTCACGCCTGCCGCATTCACGGCGAGTTGGATGTGGCTTTCATCGGATGGCACGTGGTGGCCGGTTGGCCTCTCCGATGCGGCACAGAGCATGTTGTCGCTTTGCACTCAGCTGGATCATTACACTGACAACGCCGGCAACGTTTATGTCTACGGGGTCGTTCCTCCAATATTAGGCCAGCTATCGGCCGCGCCGGGTTCCTACCTCGCCCCAGAGAGCGCGACGTTCTTCGTGATTTACTTCAATACCGAAACCAAAGACTGGGACGTTGGGTACCAGTGCGAGGTCGGCAGCCTGAACGCGAAAGCGCCAGTAACGTTCCAAATCTTGAGTGGCGGATCTGGCAATCCGACGATCCTGTGGATCGATCCCGACAGCATTCAGTTTCAACAGGCAAGCTTGAGTCCATCACAGGGCGGATTCAGTTGGGTCGGGAGTCTCACTACTCTGCCATTTGGTTCCGTTGTCATTAACGGGGTCAATCAGTTGATCCCGTTCCCGGGCACGTCGCCCTCAGATGTCGTATTAATCCTCGACAACTCCCAGACGCTCTGGCAGGCTGAATTCGGCGGCAGCTTCACCTCTCCTTTCGTCCCATTAACCGGAATCGAGAATGCTCCGGCGGGAGCAACCTCCGCATTCTGGACTTTGTCGGTCGGCGGAGCAGATCCCCTGCCGCTGTTTGTCGTTGAGGCACACACGAGTAATCTGTGGGTTTCGCGGGGATCCAAACTCCCGCTTAAGTGGGTCAACCTTGGCAACCAGGTTCAGGCAATTGCAGTGCCGGAAACGGTGCCGGCCGGGCTCGAGCTGTTCTATGTAGACATGAACGGCAATGTTTATTACATGTCGCAAAACCCCGGCGACACGGTCTGGGTCACGACGAAACTAGCCGCTCCGGTTCCGAGTTCCGCTACTCCTGCACCGATCTCATCGATCGCAATGCACGCCGCCGCAGTCGACGGCAACGGCGCTCCCGTAGCGAATGCCATCTTTACGGTGACATCCGATCAGTGGGTCAATCTCATCGTTAACGAACTGTCCTACTGGGCTGGACCCACCGCCTCCGCAGTGTTCCAAGCCGACGCTCTCGGGCACGCAGCGGCCCAGTTCGTTGCCTCAGGGCTTGCCATGCCCAAGCTCACGTTCAGCGCCGTTGCTCCTGATTCTGATCCGGGGGATGCCACGGCCCAGCGTTGGTGCCAAGGTGACGTCATCGAAGTGAAGCAGAATGAGACGCCGATTCCCGTCAGTTCTTCTTCCATGGCCAGCCGGCTCGCGGGCAAGGACCCGTTGTGTCCGGTAACGGAGCAATCGCTTGAGAGCGCCGGTCTGCTCGATCCCAATTTCAACGGCAAGTCAGACGCGGTGAAAACCATCACGCAGATCGGGCAATGGATGCTGGCCCAGAACACGCCCTCAGAAGCCCGCTCCCCGCTCGCGGCGCGACATTGGCGCTTTGAATTTTCCTCCGGCAACAAGAGCTGTAGAGAAGTGGCATCACCTCCCGCCCTTGAACCCGCACTCGGCAACATTTTCTCGGATATCTTTGGCGACGTGGTTAACTGGGCGAAGAACGCCGCTGGAGAACTAACCAGCCTCGTGATTTCTGTGGGGACCACTTTCAAGATAGCTTTCAATGACGCCGTTACCTTCACCGTAAGTACGGTAAGAGAGGCCGGCGAAGCTCTTGAAGTAGTCTTCATTCACATCGCGCAAGCTGTCAAAGATTTCATCGACATCATCAACGACATCATCCAGTTCCTGCGGCTGCTGTTCGGGTGGAACGACATCCTGTACACGCACCGGGTCCTCGTCAAGATGGTTAGGTCGTTCCTAGCGGCGCTTAAGTCGGCCTCCGGCGACTTGCAGCCGATGCTGCAGCAGGGTTTCGAAGATCTGCAAAAGAAGATCCAGAGCGAGCTCACAAACGTCGACAACAACCCAAGCTTCAAGAAATCCTTTAACGAGTACGCCAATTCACAGCCGAATAGCGGCTCCCACGGTTCGAACGTCCTCGCAAATCCAAACGGAACCAATAGCTACCACCAGAACCTGCCGCGATGCCTGTACGTTTACAACCATGCGAAAGGTGTCTCGCTCGGTATTGAGCCGGGCTCGATCGACATTTCCGGCATCACGAAAGCTGTATCCACCGTGTGGAGTGAGAAGGACGTCAAGCTCTTGCAGCAAAAGTTCCTGAATTACATACAAGCCAATCACGGCGGCTTTGGTCAGCTTTTTGATTTCGGCATTGCCGAGATCGTCTCTGCCATTCAGGAGTTACTGAGACTCGCGTTCGCCGGAGCCGAGGCGGTGCTTGATGCAATTCTCGATCTTATTCCGGCGATGATCACGGCCTTTCACGGGATGTTTCAATCGACGATCAATATACCAATCATCTCGTACATCTACAATCTCTTGACGGGTGATGATCTCACGCTGCTCGATCTATTCTGCCTCATCTGCGCTGTCCCTGTGACAATTCTCTACAAGGTTCTGAACAATGGTAATGCGCCATTCGCTTCCGGCGACGCGGACAAACTCGTTCTGCCTTGGCCGAAAGCGAACTTGGTGAGCCGGAACATGCCCGGATTTCAGGCCCCTGCGGACGTAACCATTTACCAGAGAATCGGTGTTTGCGGCATGGCGCTGAATCTACTTAATATGTTCATCAGCGCGGGCTGCGATGCTTACGCGTTCGGGGAGCCACAAGGACTTTTTGCCCTTTTCCTGAGCTGGACCAGCAATTTTTTGGGGTTCATTTCCATCGCGGTATGCGCGCCGTGGTCGACTTGGATCGCCAGCCGCAAACCGAACGCCGCCGACATCATGACCTCGGTACAGTGGGTACTGTCCGGAATCCCCACGATCTATGACAGCTTGTTCGCTCTAGCTACGGAAGGACTCGCACGTTTTCTTGCCATTGTGGGGCCCATTCTCGACGGTTGCTACGGCATATTCCTGCTGGCCACTGGGATCGCCACAGGTGTTGTACAAGCGGTAGAAGGCAAAGCCCAGGGCTACACGGGATGGGATGCCGCCAACAGCATCGTTCCGACAACGAATCGCCCGTTCCGGTTCCTCATCCTTGTGCAGGACGATCCGGCAACACCTCTGGCCATGGCAGCGCTTCTACTTATCGATATGGGCGTTTCCGCGGCATCGGCCTTCACTCAATACGAAGCGATACTACATGGCTGAGCTGCGACGGTAGCTCTCACCGACCACCTCATCGCGTCAGCATGATACACGATCGCGGGTCATTTGCGACACATCCATTTGGGCTACCAGCAGTTGATTTAGCTACCCAATGTTAGCTAAACGCCTCGTTCGTACAATACGGATTGAGTTCCATACTGCTATCTAGCTGCGAACCTAGCTTAAAGATTCTGGCCAAACTATCACTCGCAAGTACCCGCCTGCTGATCCTCGCGTTCTCTGCCGCGGCAACCGCCGCACCACAAACCACCCAGTCGCCACCGCCCCCTCCTGCGCCGGGCACACAGACTCCTGGCACGCAGAATGTTTCTCCACCGAACGAGCCCTTGCGAAGAGGCGCATTTGTGCCCGGCCAGAGGCGCGCGCCCGGCGATCCAGCTCAGATTGCGCGCGGCAAGTTGTTGTTTGGCATCAATTGCCGCGGCTGTCATGGCGCGGATCTGCGCGGCGGTGATTTGGGAGGCCCGAATCTTCTGCGTTCGCAGGTCGCCTTAAGCGATCTCAATGGCGAGTTGATCGTGCCGATCATTCATGGGAGCCGTCAGAACATGGGAATGCCGGCCATCCCATTGAATGATGCGGACGCAAATGCCGTAGCCGCTTATGTCCGTAGCGTCATCGAAACGATCCAGCGTCAAGGTGCCCCGCCGTCTTCTGGCGAGCAAGTACCAAGCATCCTCATCGGTAATGCCGACGAGGGTAAAGCCTATTTCGCAACGAAGTGTGCCGGGTGCCATTCCGTCACTAATGACCTCAGCAAAATCGCCAGCCGGATCCCCGATCCCAAGCAACTGCAAGATGCCTGGCTTGCCGGCGGCACACGCGAAGAAGAGGAAGACCCGGAAGGCACAGCGTCGACTGCTCGCACCGTGACGGCCACCGTCACACTGCCCTCCGGAGAAACCGTCGAAGGGAAGTTGGTTCGGATCGATGATTTCTTGATCACGCTCACTCTCGCGGATGGGTCCCAAAAAACGTTTCGGAGAACTGAAAACATCTCGAAGCTTCTCATTCACGATCCGTTAAAGGTCCATCGTGATCTGCTATCCCAGTACACCGACAAAGACATTCACGACGTAACCGCATACCTGGTGACCTTGAAATGAAGTTGAGCCAAATCACTCTCGGCGCCTCGCTGCTCTTTGCGCCGCTCCTCCTTCACGCCCAGGGCAACGGTCTGAATCCGGCTGATATTCTCAAGCCGCTTTCGGACTCCTGGCCAACCTACAACGGCGACTACTCCGGCAAGCGTTACAGTGCCCTCGAGCAGGTGACTCGTTCAAACGTCCAGCACTTGACGCTTGCCTGGATGATGAAGGTCACTCCTGGAACCGAGACTGGCGGTGACGAACGCCGCAGGCGGCGCCGCTACCAACCAACAACCCCAGTCATTGTCGGCGGCGAGGGTCCCGGCGACGTTGAGGTTCGTGGTGGCACCATCAAAGCCTCGGTTCTCGAAGTAGACGGCACGCTCTACTTCACAATGCCCGATAACGCCTGGGCACTCGACGCCCGGGACGGCCACCAACTGTGGCATTACTTCTGGAAGACCAAAGGCGGTACGCACATCGGAAATCGCGGCCTCGGGATATGGAACAACTATCTGTTCATGGAGACGCCTGATGATTACCTCGTGTCGCTCGACGCCAAGACAGGTAAGGAGCGCTGGCACAAGATGATCGCCAATGTCGACGACGGCTACTTTTCGACACCTGCACCCGTCGTAATCGGTAATCATGTTCTGGTCGGAACGGGCAACGATATCGATTCCCCGGGCTTCCTCGACTCCTTCGACCCAGAAACGGGCGAGTTGCAATGGAAGCACTACACTGTGCCGATGGAGAAGGGCGATCCGGGCCTCGATACCTGGGCAAGTCTCGATGCCGCAAGACACGGAGGCGCCCAGACATGGATGCCAGGCGCATACGATCCGGAAACGAAGCTCTACATTTTCGGCACCGGCAATCCCACGCCCGCCTTTACGAACGGTACGCGCGGACCCGGCGACAATCTCTTCACCTGCTCTCTCATCGCGGTGAATGTAGACACCGGCAAGATGGCCTGGTACTTCCAGACTTCACCTCACGACATGCACGACTACGATTCTGCCCAAACTCCCGTATTAGTCGATGCAATGTTCGACGGAAAGATGAGGAAACTTGCGCTTACGGCGAGCCGCAATGGATACTACTTCACTGTCGATCGCATTACGGGTGAGCACCTTATCACCAGCAAGTGGGGCATGTTGACGAACTGGGCGACGGGCCTGAACAAGTTTGGCGGACCCAAGATCAACACCGAGAAGGCAGCCACCGTCGGCGGCTCACTGGTTTCACCAGGTTCGGACGGGACCATCAACTGGGAGCCGCCTGCCTTCTCACCGCAGACAGGCCTCCTGTATGTCTCTGAGCACAACACCTTCTCTGAGTTCTACCTCACCGACCTCGATCCGCGGGGTTCCATGGGTCTCGGTGGCAAGGAGGAGGACGAGATTGGATCGGGCGGGACCTACCTCACCGCTATCGACTACAAAACAGGGAAGGTCGCCTGGAGGCATCCCTACTACAGTGACGGCGGTGGTGGCGGCGGTCTATTGGCAACGGCCGGTGGGCTCGTCTTCGGCGGCGACGGTGCGGGGAGTCTCGTCGCTCATGATGCGGCGACGGGCAAGCCTCTCTGGAACACCCGCATTGGATATGTCACGAATCCGCCGCAGACCTACATGCTCGATGGTCGCCAGTACGTAATCGCCGCTACGGGCGATACGGTCTGGGCTTTCGTCATGTATTAAGACCGAAAGCCCTTTTCATCACCTGACGATAGCGACGCGAAAGCTTGGGTGCCATATGTAATCGCCGCGCCGGCTCGAAGCGTTGCTGCGATCAGGACAGTGGATTGGTGTACAACCCACGAAAGCGGAGGCATTACGCCAGTCTGCGTTTGGCCAACTTGTATTGTGCGAATCCCGCCAATCCTATTACGCCTGAGCCGAGCAGTAAGAGGCCGGATGGCTCCGGTACTGTTGTAGGAGCCGACGATACACTTACATTGTCGAGACCCATGTCGTACTGCTGGTTTGTTACGGAGAAATCGACGACAGCGCTAGAGGACGTAGCTACGAACGTATCGTGTTGTGCGAGCCAAAGGCGCCAGTAAGCGGCGGGAGAATCAGGTGAAGTGAACGACTGCGACGCAGTGGAAGATCCCGACAAAAAGGTAACGGTCATCGTCTGTGGGCCACCCGGCTCGATTCCCGTCCCTAACTCGGTCGCCGTCATAAAGCTTAGTACGTACCGATTGCCTGAAATCAGGCCTGTGATCGTAGTTGCCCAATCGGCAGTACCCGACGCAAAAAATCCACCGCCTAGGGTTACAAACTGCCTTCCGGCGCCTGCGGTAGTGACGCTTCCGCCGCTATCGGAGTAACCTATTGCCCAAAGCAAACCGTCCCCAGTGGTGCCCGAATGGGTCCAGCCAGGTATATCAGCTGGGTTGGAACTGACGAACGGGGTGCCGATTTGAGTCGCTTCGAAGCTACCATTCACAATCACCGGATCGGCCCATGCCGCAGCAGACAAAATTAGCCAGAGGGCCACACTGGCAACTAATGTCGGGAAGAACGTTACACGCTTCACCATATTGCCTCTCAAGCGATCTCGAATTTGCCCGTTCGGACCACCAAAATATATATGTCGTGGCCCCAGGTTGTCAATTAGCAAATCCACGCGGGTGATTTTCTTCTCTTCTCAGGACCGGGGCATATCCATGCTGTTGAGGAGTTGAACCAAATCCTTACGCAGTCCGTTGGGACGATGCTTCCAGGGCATTGGAAGCAGTATGAGACGGTCATTCGGCCGAGTGCTACCGCGCGGCATGCGCAGTTCAATTCGTTCGTCGACGACAAGGGCTCTGTCGACCTCGATATGGTTTCACTGTTTCCCGTGGACACCCACGCCAATCTCATGCCCACTCTCGTCTGTTATGCTGGCGCGGATAACCTTCGGTCCGGCGCTCCGAATGTATGCGGAGAAGCGGTACTCCGCGCCCCTCTCGACGCCGATGCCTCGATCCGAAGTTCGACAATCCCAATCCCGGCTCGTACATGCGCATCCTGAGATAGTGCGGGTTGCTTGGGTTCAGCGGATCTTCTGTGCGGATGTCAAGTTCGCCTTTCGGGCTACTGAGTCCTTTGGCACCCACGGCTAAGATCTCATGCCACCGGGTCAGCGGTTCGGTGAATTCGAAGGAACGGTTCTTGATGCGGTCGGGATAGAGCCCTCCGTCCGCACCGAAATTGATGTCCTCGAAGAAAGCGCAACATCGTCGGAGACATCGTCCCGCCGGATGAGCAACGTCGGCGGTAATCACCGTCGTGCTCTGTTGGCCTTGGAGGACAACCGCGGCGGAAACAATAGCGACCGCAAGGATTGCAAAAAGAGCCCTTTGGATCATGAACGTCTGCCGTCCATTCTAAACGCTTCAGCCGGAGGATTTCTCGTTGACAACGCGGCACATTTTGACTCATACTCTACCCATAGCTGGCTATAGGTATTCACACACCATGGCATGGTTCAACCGTCTCGCCAATCTGCTCCGAAAGGAGGAGCTGCGCCAAGAGATCGACGAAGAACTCCGCTATCACATTGAAGCCCGCACCGCGGATAACCTCGCCAGCGGCA
>JAFATG010000319.1 GCA_019244055.1 Acidobacteriaceae bacterium
CGTCTGGCGTTTCACCCACCGCAGGCCTGATAACAAGTACATCCACCACATCACGTCAAATCCAATTTGGATTGAAATTGCTGTGGTAAATCGGGATGTATTCCGCTAGTCCTTGGCAATCATTACCTCAGTGGACTTAATGACAACTTTGACCGCATCGCCCTTCCGAAGCTTCAGTTCTTCGGCACTGGTTCTTGAAATCAGGCTTTCTACCCTGTGCTCACCAACCTTCACGACTACATGTGCCATCACTTCACCTAAACGGACCTCCTCAACAGTGCCAGGAAGTTGATTTCGAGCAGATAGAGTCATGTGCACGGTTATACCAGACGAATCGTTGCTCGGCACCAAGCTGCGTTGGCGCCATGTCCTTGGCACTCCTAGGAGAATGGCGCTGCTGAAACGGGATGTGCGTAGTGCCGATGTGCTACTTTCGCGTCCTTGTCGCTTTGCGAATTGAGATAATCTCCACGCGGGTGTACCATCAATGTCCGCTACCAACTCCATCCTGATAGTCGACGATGATCCTGACATCCATCGGTTGCTTGCGGCTGCGCTCGCTGGCGGGAACTACTCGATGGAGGATAAGTATGACGGCCTTCAAGCGCTTTCGCTTTTTCAAACCAAGCCTTTCGACTTGGTGATTACGGATATACGAATGCCGGGTATGGATGGCCTCGAGTTGTCGCGACGCATTCGCGCCTTGCGGCCCGCCACCAGGGTCCTGGTCATGACCGCGGAAAGCACACCGGCAACCGTCATCAGCGCGCTTCGTGATGAAGCTTTGGGTTACTTCAGCAAACCTTTCTCTTTGGACGCGGTGGTAGACATGGTGGCGCGTGCGTTATCGGCTCCGGCTTCGCGCGGCGATATCGAAGTGTTATCGGCTATTCCGCAATGGATTTCGCTGCAACTCCGCTGCAAGTTGGACGTTGCAGACCGGCTCATTTCGTTTGTGCGCGAGATAGGGACAGATCTCTCCGCCGAAGAACGAGAAGACGTCGGGGCGGCTTTTCGGGAACTCCTGATGAACGCCATCGAACATGGAGGCCAATCGGACCCGAGGAAGACAGTTCGGATTGATTACATACGAACCGCGAAATCCATGATCTACAAGATATGGGATCCCGGCGAGGGGTTTTCATTTGATGAGTTGCCTCACGCAGCAGTTTCCAATTCGCCGGATGCCCCATGCCAGCACGTTGAAGTGCGAGAGAAACTGGGCCTTCGCCCAGGCGGATTCGGCATTCTCCTCACTCGGAAGCTGGCCGACGAGCTGATCTATAACCAGAAAGGGAATGAAGTGCTGCTTATCAAATATGTCAGCAAGCCAGAGGGTGGCGGGAGTCACTGAGGCGATTGAAACGCACCTTCGAGCGCGTTCAGGTATCGTGAAAGTTCGTCCACGCGCTCTCGAATAAGCTGTGGGTTTCGATCTTCCGCTGCAAGCTCCAAGCGCTGGCCGACAGCCGTGATCTCCGGAAATCCATAACCGGTGCCCGACCCACGCATTTTGTGACCGACCGTGCGAATCGTTTCGTAATCGAAATTATCCAGCGCCGTCAAGACCGCCTGAATATCTGTGCGTCTCGCTTGTAAGTACGCGGGGCGTATCGCCTCCAAACGTGGGTCAATCTTACCGGGATCGACTGTAACTTCGATTCGCTTAGGCGTCGTCCCATCCTCCCAGCGCGTGCCGGTCGGCCGCCGGTATCGTTCGAGCATTTCCAGCAATGCTTTTCGGCTAACCGGCTTCGTCAAGTGAGCCGTGCAACCGGCTCGCCTGCCTCGTTCGATTTCCTTCGGCAAAGCGTAGGCGGTCAGCGCAACTATTGGAGTTGGTGCTGCCCCATTCTCTCTTTCCCAACCCCGAATTCGTTCCGTGGCCGCAAAGCCATCTATAACCGGCATCTGCAAATCCATAAGCACGACGTCATAGTGGCCGGACCGGATCTTCTGAAGCGCTATTGCGCCATTCTGGGCAACGTCAATCGAACATCCCGAACCGCGCAAGAACGATTGGATCAGGAATACGTTGTCCTCGGAATCGTCTGCCAACAGCACGCGCAACGAAAGCTTACGGGCCATTTGGGTCGAATCCTCGTCGCCGAGTCGAATCCCGGTTTGGCGCCGCACTCTGCTCATCGCAGAGTGAATTGTCTCCAATAGTTCAGGGCGCTGTACTGGTTTGACCAGGTAAGCGTTAATCCCAAGTTTCCGGCCGCGCGCCGCATCGCCTGTGCGGTTGTCAGATGTCAACATGAGCACGGTTATACCCGCCAGACCGGGATGTCTCTGGATGTGTTCAGCTACTTGAAATCCATCCAGACCGGGCATCCGGCAGTCCAGCAGCACCAAGCCGTAGGGTTCTCCTGCGTCGCTCGCGCGGTTGAGTTCCATCAGCGCCTGTTCGCCATCTTCCGCTGTGGTGAGCAAAGCACCCCAGCCGGCGAGTGCCTCTGCCAGGATCAGCCGATTCGTAGCGTTGTCATCCACGATGAGAGTCCGCAGGCCCTTCAGGTCAAGACGCTGTGACGATCGAACCGTGGTGGACTCGCGAGAAGCTCCGAATTGTGCCGTAAAGTAAAAGGTGCTCCCGATGCTGGCCTTGCTCTCAACCCAGATACGTCCCCCCATCCGCTCCACGAAATACTTGGCGATGGCCAAACCCAAGCCGGAGCCGCCGTACTTACGGCTAGTGGATGAATCCAACTGGGTGAAGGTTCCGAAGACCTGAGAAAGTTTTTCTTCGGGAATACCAATGCCCGTATCCGAGACAGCAAACTGCAGCCGCCCCGCTTGGTTACTGCCGGGCTCTCGTTCCACCCGCAAGACCACCTCACCTTTCTCGGTAAACTTGATGGCATTTCCGACCAGATTCATCAGCACTTGCCGGAGCCGGGTTGGATCCCCGCGCAGATTCGTCGCTACGTCGGGCATGACTCGACACGCTAATTCCAGCCCTTTCTCATGCGCCCGCATGGCCAGAAGCTCACATACCTTCTCCAGTACGTCCCAAAGATCGAACTCGATCTCTTCGAGCTCCATATGACCCGACTCGATCTTTGAGACATCCAGAATGTCATTGAGTAGATTTAACAGAGTTGTTCCGGCTCGCCGGAAAATCCTAACATACTGCCGCTGCTCCGCGCTTAAAGCTGTTTCCCACAGAAGGTCTGCCATCCCGATGATGGCGTTCAAAGGCGTGCGGATCTCATGGCTCATTTGTGCGAGAAAGTCGCTCTTACTGCGATTTGCAGCCTCCGCCGCTTCTTTCAGCCTGCGAATGCTTTCCTCTGCATCCTTGCGCTCAGTGATGTCTCGAGCGGCTGCATAAATGACTTGCTGCTCTTTTATAGGAGTCGCGATCCAGAGTAGCCAACGGTAATTTCCATCTTTCGTGCGATAGCGGTTCTCGAATGAGATAGTATTCATGCCCTGCGTGAGTTTCTTCATCTCCGCGACCGTTATCTCGCGGTCATCCGGATGCACGAAGTCTAAGAAAGGATGCGCACAGAGCTCTTCGACTGTGAAGCCCAGCGTTCGTTCCCAGGCTGGGTTCAGGCGCTTGAAATGGCCGGCAAAATCGGCGACACAAACCATCGAGAGCGAGGTCGTAAAGAACCGGCCGAGAACGTCTTGCACTTGCTTCCGCTCGGAAATCTCTTCTTCCAATTGCGCGACAACGCGGCGAAGCCGTTCCAATTCTTCATCGCGCTCGGGATTCGCTTGGGAATCAACCGCCATACGCAGACCGGGTGGCTGTCAGATTACCACTACTCAACTCAGGTCCATTTTGCGGAGCGTGACGATTTCTTTGATCTCGATATATGTCCTGCCTCAGTTCGTGCCGTCGTGAGCAGGATCGCGCTCTGCCGTGATAATGCGTATTTCTTCGATCCCCTCTTCGATGGAGGGCCGCTCGAGGTGCTTTGCGGTTCGCAAAATCGCTGGAACGGGAATGGGCTTCTTGTCCTCGCGATGATTGTTACGCCCGATCGCCGTGCGCAGGGGCGTGTCGAAGAAATAGCAAAGCACATGAAATCCGGCCGCCTTGGCCTCCCGGATGTATGGAGCGCGTACGGCTCTGGTCGCGTTCGTATTATCCACCACGAATGAGCGTTCCGCGCCAAGGCATTCACGCATGAACCCTGCTTCCCGCGCCGCAGTCTGTTGAACGTCGCGGCTGACATAGGCGTGCGTGCCGGCAAGATGATTCGTGAAATAGGTTGTCTTTCCCGACCCTTGCAGGCCGACAAAGATTATGGCTTCCGCCATCGCTCCAACCTGGGTGGGCGAACGCCGTGCCTCGCTGCTCGCTTTACTGGAACATAGGGCAATTCAACTCCGGCACGTGCGCAACGCAACATCAGTCCACCCCGGCTCATATCACCTCTCCCAACAAAGTCGACTGGGAATACCAAACGATCGCTAAATACGCTAAGCAGCGGGTCCGTGTACTTATCGCTCGCAATGCTCCCGAGCAGCACGTATGAGCAGCTTGGTCCTGCATGTTGGTCTACCAGTGTCGCGGCTTTCAATAGAGCCTCCCGGTAGGTGTCATTACGTTCGTCCACCCGGATATCCGCGATCGCCCGCAGTTGCTCGATCGGGACCGGCGTCTCGGGAGGTACGAGCCCCACACCCGGGACAATGACAAGTGCGGGCGGAATCCCCGGAGGAGCAGCGCAAAACGCCACAGCATAAGCCATCTTGCCCCGGAAATACAGCCCGCTAATAAAGGTGTAGATCTCGCCGATAGTTGCGCTGCCTTCACGCAGCTTTACAGCCAGATCGAAGCGTGCCTGCTCGCGCAACAGCATCTCATATCGCGGGCCGCCGGCCTTAGCGGGCGATAAGAGGAAAACTCGCTCGGACGAAACCACTGCCGATTCTATCGAACAAGGTGTGTAGAGGCGCTGTGTTCGTAATCAGCTCTCCACATTGGAGTGTCCGATAACTGGTGTAGAGCCTAGAGCCCGGCCTAGCGGGATGCTGAAAAACATCCAAAACAAGTTACATAAGAAATGTTTTGAGCGTCTGTATCTGTGATGCGAGGGGGTGGAGCATTAGCAAGGCGGAATATTCAGCTATTTATCGCCGGAAGAGCGGGCACGGCCGGATCGCCCGGTGCCAGGCATTCGAAGACTGATGGATGAGATTCTGAGGGAGTTGCCTCCGCTATTTGGCGCGATGTAATTGGGGACGGGGCGACCCTCGATTCCGCCCGAGAAGTTGCTGCGCGCGGCTGATTCAAACGTTGTATTCGATCCGCAGTGAAGGTTGCTAATGGAAGAGATCGATTAGAACGTGTTATTTCGGTGGTTGTCGGGATGAACCTGGACTAAGCGGTTTGGGATGCGACCACCTTCACCAAGAACCGGGAACGCCTGCTAGATGGGGATGTAGCGCGGGAGTTTCTCTCGCAAATCGTAAAGCGAGTGTACCAGAAGGGGTGGGCTTCCGATGAACACTTCACCGTAGATGGTACCCTCATGGAAGCATGGGCCAATCTGAAGAGTTTTCAGCCGAAGGACCGGAGCAAGATCGATCCGCCGGACGATCCCGGCAACCCGACAGTGAACTTTCATGGCGAGAAGCGCTCCAATCAGACGCACGAATCGACCACAGATGCCGATGGAAAGCTAGCCCGAAAAGGAAACCGCAAAGAAGCAAAGCTGAGTTTCCGGGGGAACCTGTTGGTGGAAAACCGCAATGGTTTGATCATTAACACGGAACTCTTCGAAGCCAATGGAACCGCCGAGCGGGATACGGCCTCAGTGTGATGCTGGAGCAGATTCCCGGCAGTAGGCGAGTCACGGTGGCCGGCGACAAGGGATACGACACCAAAGAGTTCGTCGCCGAGTGTCGGAACCTGAATGCCACGCCGCACGTGGCACAGAATCAGAATCGGCCAGGCGGGAGCGCGATTGATGGGCGAACCGTCAGGCACACTGGTTATCGAATCAGTCAACTGAAGCGCAAGCGTATTGAAGAGAGTTTCGGGTGGCTGAAAAACCATACCGGGCAGACGACCGAAGTGTTAGCTGTAGATGGACCAAGGAACCCATTTGAGCAGGTCACGGGAGTGGTCTCCCCTCCTATCTCAGTGTGTCCTACACATACCACGTCCGGCCCTGACAAACACGTTGAGGTCACTTGAAGTGCATGGACAGTCCGTGAGTATCTCTGGTTCCACGCATTCTCTCGATATCGCATAGCTGTTCTTTGCTCTTTCTCAGCTTGGCAACAATGCTGGTTTGGACAATTCTCATAAGAAGCTTATTGGATACGAACTTGCCGTGGCCCAAAACGAATAACGCCTGGCGCGGAATGCATCTCGGAGGGTGTCCCGCACATAGTTGCAGGTTGGGGCGGTTTGAGTTTTCATGTTAGGCCACCTTCTCAGAGGAGGCGTTGGATTTTTGTTCTCT
>JAFATG010000157.1 GCA_019244055.1 Acidobacteriaceae bacterium
CTTCAGTAGCAGGACGCGCTCGGTTCGAGGTCGCAGGCGGGCCGTCGGCGCGTGTATCAGCGGTCTTGTTCTCGCCCGTCTCTGCTACTTTTGCTTCGCCGGCAGGCCCGGCTTGGGTTTCCGTTACAGGCGTGCCTTCGCCGTTTGTCTCTGGTGGCTTCTCGGTGGTCGCCGCTTCATTAAAAAAAACAGGGGCTACTGCTTGTTCTTGATCTTCGAGATGATTTGCCAAATTTCCCTCACTCCCCGGCCATCAAGGGCCGAGAATGCAACCGGCTCCTGTTGATCCGCTACTTCTTGAATCCCAGCCAATCCGGTTCTTAGTTGATTGTTACTTTTCAGTTTGTCGACTTTGGTGACGATCACCTGATATCGACGGTTGTGGAACTCCAGCCAGGACTTGAGTTCCAGGTCCATATCCATCCATCCACGCCGAGCGTCGATGAGCAGGAACGACAGCGTCAGATTCTGCCGGCCCAATAAATAACTTTCAATTAACGTTTTCCAGCGCGTGCGTTCTTCCAGCGGAACCTGCGCATAACCATATCCCGGAAGATCCACGAACCGGAGATCTTCGGCGATGCGGTAGAAATTGATCAACTGCGTGCAACCCGGCCGGGAGCTAGTAAACGCCAGACCAGGTTGCTTCACAATCGCATTCAGTAAGCTCGATTTCCCGACGTTGCTTCGCCCTAGAAAGGCGATTTCAACCGGCCCACGACTTGCCTCCCCCGAAATCCCATCCGCGGCCGGAAACTGCTGCGGATCAGCCGCGCTGATAAGGAACTCTGCGGTTTCAGTCGGTACCACGGCTGTTTCAGCCTCTCGAGAGCGGGGCACCTGCGATGGAGCCGAAGCCTCAGTGCGTCAGGTTATCTTCGGGCCTCGCCACCAATTCCGCCGCAGTTGCAGCAGGGGCGAGCGGCAGGGCCACTACTTCGCGCTCCAATGCGTTTTTCAGAACTTCGTCCATAGTCAGCACGAAGTTCAACCTCATATCTTTCCTAATGTTTTCCGGAATATCCGCCAAGTCTTTTTCGTTGTCCTTGGGCAAGACTACTTCGTGGATACCTTGCCGGTGAGCAGCCAGCAATTTCTCCTTTAATCCCCCGATGGGTAGTACTCGCCCGCGCACCGTAATCTCGCCCGTCATCGCAATATCGCAGCGGACTGGAATCCCAGTGAGCGCGCTGACAATGCTGGTTGCAATCGTTATGCCAGCCGAGGGGCCATCTTTCGGAATGGCACCTTCCGGCACATGCACGTGAATGTCCAGATGACGGTAGAAGTCTTTAGGCAGCCCCAGATACTGTGCCCGCGATCGGACATAACTCATGGCGGCCTGAGCCGATTCCTGCATGACGTCGCCCAGCTTGCCGGTAGTGGTCAGCTTGCCGCGTCCCTCCATGACCATCGCTTCCGTGGTTAGGATTGAGCCACCTATCTCGGTCCAAGCGAGTCCGGTTGTCGCGCCAATCTCGTTTTGCTTATCGAGATCGAGATCGCGGAACTTGGCCGGTCCGAGCATGTCCGCAAGAGATTCAGGCGTGATCAAGACCTTATCGATCGCTACCAGGGGCGCCTCTTCTTTCTTTGCGACCTTCTTTTTTGATTTCTTACTGGTTGCGACGTTTCCAGCCTGACCCGGCGTGGATTCGGCGGTGTCCTCTGTTACAGGCGCCGCCTCATCCTCGACTACTTCCAACTCTTCCGGGCTTTCAGGCACCGGCTCCTCGAGCGCTGCCGATTGTGCCTCAACCACTTTGCGGGCCACCTTGCGGCAGAGATTGCCGATCTCGCGCTCGAGATTTCGCACACCGGCTTCACGCGTGTACGACTGAATCAACGTCTGCAGGCCCGGATCCGTGAATTCAAGCTGCTCTTCGCCGATGCCGGTGCTTTTCCTCTGCTTCTGCACGAGAAAGCGTTTCGCGATCTCCATCTTTTCGAGCTCGGTATAACCGGAGAGACGGATCACCTCCATGCGGTCCTGCAACGCAGGCGGAATCGTATGGAGCACGTTTGCAGTCGCGATAAAGAATACCTGGCTGAGGTCGTACTCGACGTCCAGATAGTGATCCATGAACATGTAGTTCTGTTCCGGATCGAGGACTTCGAGCAAAGCCGCCGAGGGGTCGCCGCGGAAATCCATCGACATCTTGTCGACTTCATCCAGCATGATGACCGGATTCTTAGTTCCAGCTTTTTTCATCATCTGAATAAGCTGGCCGGGCAGCGCGCCAATGTAGGTGCGGCGATGGCCACGAATTTCGGCTTCATCGCGAACGCCACCAAGCGAGAGGCGCACGAATTTGCGCCCGGTCGCCTTCGCGATCGACATACCTAGCGATGTCTTGCCGACACCTGGAGGTCCGACAAAGCACAGAATCGATCCCTTGGGATTTTGCACCAGACGGCGCACCGAAAGAAATTCAAGAATGCGCTCCTTGATTTTTTCGAGGCCGTAGTGATCGTTTTCGAGGATCTGGCCGGCATATCGAAGGTCGCGGATTTCCTTGGTGCGCTTCTTCCAAGGCACAGCCAGCAGCCAGTCCAGATAATTCCGCGATACGGTCGATTCGGCTGACATCGGCGGCATACCTTCGAGGCGTTTGAGCTCGGCCGTCGCCTTCTCAAACGCATCTTTCGTCATGCCGGAGGTTTCGATCTTCTTTTTGAGCTCGTCGAACTCGCTCTTTTCGCCCCGGCCGAGCTCCTTCTGAATCGCCTTAATCTTCTCGTTTAAGTAGTATTCTTTCTGCGCCCGCTCCATCTGCCGCTTTACGCGGCCCTGAATGGTGCGATCAACGTTGAGCTTTTCGATCTCAATATCCAGCAGATCGGCAACGCGCGTGAGGCGGTCGATGGGATCAAAGATCTCGAGCAGCTCTTGCTTTTCTTCGATGGTGAGCTGCAGATTGGCGCCGACCGTATCGGCAAGTTTCCCAGGATCGTCCACGCGAATTGCGGCGATCATGGTTTCGTAATTCAGGTTCTGGCTCAGCTTGACGTATTGCTCAAACAGTGTGGTGACGCGGCTGGTCAGAGCCTCCAACTGGCTGCCCTGTTCGACCTTGTAAGTTGTGGTCTTAACGACTGCTCGGAAGTATCCTTCCTCCTCGCTGACGGAAATGATTTTGCCGCGCTCCACCCCTTCGACGAGAACCTTGATATTGCCGTCGGGTTGCTTAAGGCTTTGGACGATGTTAGCGAGCGTGCCAACAGAATAGATCTCGTCCGGCCGCGGCTCATCCACCGAAGCATCGTGTTGGGTGGCTAAGAAGATTTTCTTATCGCTTAGCAGCGCCTCTTCCAAAGCACGGACACTGGATTCCCGCCCTACCACGAACGGGGTCATCATGTATGGGAAGATGACCACGTCTCGAATGGGCATCATGGGTAATCGTTTGGTATCCGTTTTGTCTTTTGTCGTGACCATTGTTGCTTTCTAGGCGGGTACGGTCCGCTATTTCAGGACCGGGAAGAATACAGTAGCGTAATTAAATCGAAGCTTTAGATAACAGAAGAATCGAGTCTTCCGGGCTGGGACGGCTGGCTAGCCCGCCTTTTCGAGCACAGCCATATTGATCTTTTGCGTGAGCACCATCTCTTTCGTCACGATGAACTCGCGAACTTTCTTGAATGTGGGGAGATAGTACATAAGGTCCAGCATGAGATCTTCCAAAATCATGCGCAGACCACGAGCGCCCACCTTGCGTTCCATGGCAAGTTGCGCAACTGATTCGAGCGCGTCGTCGCTAAATTTGAGCTTAACATTCTCAAATTCGAATAGCTTCTGATATTGCCGGACGATCGCGTTTTTCGGCTTTGTCAAGATCTGGACCAGGGCTTCCTTGGAAAGGTCCTCTAGAACGGCGGTTACAGGCATCCGGCCGATAAATTCGGGAATGAAACCATACTTGATGAGATCCACGGGCTGGCACTGGGCCAGAAGGTCCGTGTCGCGGCGGACGGAGGTGGGTCCACGGCGCGGGGACGGGTCTTTTTCCTCCGGGGGAACGAAACCGATAGATTTTGTCCCCACGCGCCGACCGATTACTTTCTCCAGGCCAATAAATGCTCCGCCACAAATAAACAGAATATTTGTGGTATCCACCGGAGTGAATTCCTGGTGAGGGTGCTTGCGCCCGCCCTGCGGAGGAACGTTGGCGATCGTACCCTCCAAAATCTTTAAAAGCGCCTGCTGCACTCCTTCGCCAGAGACGTCGCGAGTGATGGACGGGTTCTCGTCTTTTCGCCCGATTTTGTCGATCTCATCAATGTAGATGATCCCGGTTTGGGCGCGCTGGACATCCCAATCGGCATTCTGCAGCAAACGTAAAATGATGTTCTCGACATCTTCGCCGACGTAACCCGCTTCGGTCAGGGTAGTCGCGTCGACGATCGCGAAGGGAACGTCCAGTATGCGCGCGAGAGTTTGCGCCAGTAGAGTCTTTCCGGTTCCGGTGGGTCCGATCAGCAGGATGTTGGATTTCGAGAGTTCGACCTCGCTACCACGCTGCTTATTCATCTGGATCCGTTTGTAGTGGTTGTAAACGGCGACGGCGAGCTTCTTCTTCGTCGCTTCCTGGCCGATCACATACTGATCTAGATATTCTTTCAGCTCCAGCGGACGGGGGAGCTTACCGGGACTGCCGTAGCTCTGCTCGTGCCGGTCATCTTCGATGATGGAATTACAGACAGCGATACATTCATCGCAAATGTAAGCGCGAGGATAATCGCTCGGGGAGGAAATGAGCTTGCCAACTACGTCCTGGCTCTTGTGGCAGAACGAACAGCGAAGTGAGTCGTCAGATCCGGCGCGCTTCACGCTGGTTCTCCTCTATCGGAAGGAAAATCAAGATCCCTGTACCTGGCCGTGAACCAAAAGAATGCACCCCCAGTATATCAACAGTAGAGGGTTTTTACGTGAAGAGAATTTCATAGCCAGCAGGCAGGCTTTAGGGGAGTTCTAGTCCTTTTTATGCCTGTTTATGCCTGCTTTTGGGCCTGTTCGAACAGGAAATGCAGGGTCTTTTCGGTCTGGATGTGGCCCGCGATCCGGCCCAGAGCTCCTTCCTTCTCCAGCCGTGCCCGAGTAACTGCGAGCGCCTCGCGCTCCTGCCGTGCGATGCGCTGAACTTCTCGGTCCACTTCGTCTTTCGTAGCACCGATTCCTTCGCGCTCGGCGATCTTTTCGAGCAAAAGAGACGCACGGACGTTGCGAACGGCCTTGTCGCGCTGAGTTTCCTTCACCTTGGCCCAATCCAGCTTGATATTACTCGGGTCTATACCGCGGCCCCCCAAGTTGCTGAGTTGAACGCGAACCTGATTCTCGATCTGGCGGTCCACATACGCGTCCGGAACCGGGAAATCATTTCGCTCGATCAACTTATCGATCAGCTCCTCTTTGGCTTCCTGCTGAGCTACGAATTGCTTCTCATGAAAGATGGATTTGTGGACAGCGTCCCTCAACTCGGACAACGACTGGTAGTCGCCGAGATCGCGCGCGAATTCGTCATCCAGAGCCGGAAGCTCTTTTTGCCGAACGAACTTCGGCGTTAGCTCGAAACGGACAGTCTTTCCAGCCAAACGCTCCTGACCGTAATCCTCCGGATACTGGATTTCGACTTCTTTGACCTCTTCGGGGGTTGCGCCAACTAGCGCTTCGTTGAACCCGGGCAAAGTGTCTTCTCCGCCTACCTGGATCTGGACATCCTGATCGATTGGCTCAGCTAGGCCTTGCAGGGACTTCAGGTGAACGAGAACGTAGTCGCTGCTCTGGATGGGCCTGGGGTCGAGATTCACGTAATCAGCCTTACTTTCGCGCATGGATTCAAGCCGTTTAGCGACTTCTTCTTCAGAGACTGTCGGCTCTTCGTATTTGACCGGAACTCCGCGATAATCAGCTAAATCAAACTCCGGCGCTACCTCGAAATCAGCCTTGAAGCGGATCGGCTGGTCAGGCTCGAAGTGCAGGTCGGTGACATCGGGCGTGCCGACTACCTTCAACTCTTCTTTGGCTACGCGGTCACGAAAGGCTTGCGGGACGAGCATCTCCAGAACTTCCTTGCGGATTTCCTCCTGGAAGCGAGATTGGATCATCGTAACAGGAGCTTTGCCGGGCCGAAAGCCGGGAAGGCGCACGCGCTGCTTGAGAGAGCTGGTAACGCGCTCCTTCGCCTTTTCTACCTCTTCGAGAGGGATCTCAATTTCAAGCGAACGCTTGCAATCAACAGCACTGGACACTATGTCTTTCTTTCTATTTGATGCGTAACACTCCGGTTCGGCTCCCGGACTATTGGCTCCGATGTTTCGGCGCGAGCTTAAATCACGCAGCCGGAATGAATCCTAAATCCTAGACGGCAGCGGCAGTCAACTGAGCGGCTTCGCGCAGAGCCTCAGCCCTATCCGTCTTTTCCCACGTGAACGTATCTTCCGTCCGGCCGAAATGGCCAAAGGCGGCAGTTTTCTGGTAAATGGGACGGCGAAGTTGCAGCTCCTTGATCATGCCGGCGGGCGTCAGGGAGAAGTTTTCCCGAACGATTTCCGCTAAACGCTGATCGTCCACCTTACCCGTTCCAAAGGTGTTCACATTTACCGAAACCGGTTCGGCCACGCCGATCGCGTAAGCAAGCTGGACTTCAGTGCGCGATGCCAACCCCGAAGCAACAATGTTTTTGGCCACATAGCGGGCCATATAGCACGCAGAACGGTCTACTTTCGTGGGGTCTTTACCCGAAAACGCGCCGCCGCCATGGCGACCCATGCCGCCGTACGTGTCCACGATGATCTTGCGCCCGGTCAGACCGGTATCGCCGTGAGGTCCCCCGATCACGAAGCGCCCGGTCGGGTTGATGTGAAATATCGTTTGCGAATCGATCATCTCAGACGGGATCACCGGGGCAACGACGTACTTTCTGATATCCGCCTCAATCTGTTTCGAGCTGACCTCGTCGTGATGCTGGGTTGAAACGACCACCGCGTCGATCCGTTTGGGTTGGCCATTCACATATTCGACGCTGACCTGACTCTTGCCATCGGGGCGGAGATACGAAACCTCACCGGACCGGCGGACTTCACTCAACCGCTGCACCAGCTTGTGCGCCAGCATGATCGGCAGCGGCATCAGCTCGGGAGTTTCATCGCAAGCAAATCCGAACATGAGCCCCTGATCACCGGCACCTCCGGTGTCGACGCCCATCGCGATATCAGGAGATTGGGCTTGAATCATGTTTACGACAGCGCAAGTTTTGCAATCGAAACCATAGGTAGCGTCGTTATACCCAATGTGATTGATGACGCTGCGAACCAGCCGGGGAACATCTACGTACGTCTTGGTGGTGATTTCGCCGGCAACAACGCAGATTCCAGTCGTGACCAAGGTTTCGCAGGCGACGCGGCCCGACGGGTCGTCTCGCAAAACGGCGTCGAGAACGGCATCAGAGACTTGGTCGGCGATTTTGTCGGGATGACCTTCCGTCACGGATTCCGACGTAAAGATGTATTTCATCGAGGGCTTGTTCAACTCCTTGTGGCTCTTGTCGGGGCAGCGCGGAAGTGGGTGGTGCGGCTCCGTCCGGAAAGAGGCGATCAGTTTCCTAGTTTAACAATGGGCGGCGTTGGGGTGAAATTTTCGCGGAGCAAGTTTCCGCACAATCCAAGTCGGTGACAACTCGACGAAAAAAATCTTTTGGCTTAGATATCAATGAGTTAATCTCAAAACCCACCTCAGCCGCGATTGACGGCGAGGTACTCCTTGATCAGGTTCGAGCGGTTTAGACGCCACGAAAGATAAGGAGATTCGATGAGACGGTTCAGCGCCGGGTTGATGGTTGGAATGATCTTTGGCGCCGGCCTGTTTGCGCAGGGAACGTTCGTCATCACCGGAACGGCAATTCCACCGGCGCTCCTACAGCAGAACTACGGAAGGATGCCAAAGGGAATTGAAGCGTTTGACCTCAGCATCTGTAACGTGACAGCCACGAAGCAATCCGTGGTCAGCAGCGAAATTTATCAGGCTCTGGCACAATCCAACTCCGAACTGAGGCCGATCGGGCGGCAGATCATGCTGGCTTCGATTCTGCGCAATCAGAGCCACTCACCAGCCGCGATTCTTGGCCTGATTTTGAATTCCACCGCGGGTGTGTTATCCGCGTTCAGCACTTCGCGATATTCGATTCCCGCCGGAGTAGTCACGGGGGCAGCGGTGGTGTCGATTTCGGCTCAACAGATCTTAAACAACCTTAAGCCAGTGCTATCGGTGGACGAGTTGGACAAGTTCGAAAACCAGGTTTTGGAGCCGGCGCTGGTGTTAGACGGCGGTTCTTGTGTCGAACGGACCGTCTTCACGGTTTCCTCTGTCAATCCGAAAAATAGAGCTCAATCCTTGAGTTTCCACGTTCGTTAGCTTCATCAACTCCCTCGCATGTGGGCTCATGCGGTCGGTAGCGGTCGGGCATCCGCTATCTCGGTCGAGTGATGGGCATCAAAGGCGGACGTGGTAGGTGCCGTATGGGGTCCGGCACCACACGAGGCGCATTGCTTTGGGCGGCGATGCGCCTCGTTCTTTTCTTCCTTGCTGGAACCTCCTTGCGAACGAGAAGCTACCGTGGCAGAGTAGCGAGGTGGTCCGCTATTCGGAGCGGTTGCACTGGTCCTCCTCTCGCAATTCGCTAACACTTCTTATCGAGGCAAAGAGAAGCGCCGGCGAAAAGTTACTTGATCTGACGGTTTCCAATCCGACCGAGGTCTTGCCAGACTACCCGCATGTTCAAATCGCGAACGCGCTTTGCTCGATTCGCGATTTCACGTATCGGCCTGATTCCTTCGGCCTACCTGCGGCCCGAGCGATCATCGCTGGCATTTACGGCAAGTACGGAATAAGTCTGGAGGCTAGCCAGATCGCTTTAACAGCCAGCACTAGCGAGGCATACGGGTTGCTTTTCAAGCTGTTGTGCAACCCGGGTGACGAGATTCTCGTGCCGGTTCCTTGCTACCCATTGTTCGAATATCTGGCTAAGCTCGAGTGTGTCCGCATTGTGCCGTATCGCCTGTCCTACGACGGAAGTTGGTTCCTCGATTTCGCCGATTTAGAGGAACGGATTTCACCGGCCACTCGCGCCCTGGTGGTTATCAATCCGCACAATCCCACCGGCTCGTTTTTGAAACAGCCGGAAGCAAGCCGGCTAATCGCCCTGGCCCAGGAGCGGCAAATCCCAATCATTTCAGATGAAGTCTTCATGGAATATGCGCTCGACGATGATTCCAGCCGGATCGCCACTCTCGCCGGGCATGAGTCCGGACTGATGTTTTCGCTAAATGGCCTATCCAAAATGGCGGGAATGCCCCAAATGAAGCTTGGCTGGATTGCTATCAGCGGGTCTGAGCAAGAGAGGAGTTCCGTCTTGCCCCGACTTGAAGTCCTGCTGGACGCCTATCTATCCGTAAATACTCCCATACAACTGGCACTCCCTGAGCTGCTGCGAATCGGCGGCGAACTGTGTGAGGCGCTCCACTTGAGAACAAAGGAAAACATGCATTTCCTGCGAGAGTTTCTGAGGAACGCCCCCCTACATTCTTTGGGTGCGGAAGGCGGCTGGTCGGAACTGATCCGTCTTCCCGGAACTTCCTCCGAGGAGGCGTGGGTTACAAAATTTATTCAGCAGCAGAACGTGATCGTTCAGCCCGGATATTTTTTCGACATGCCATCGGAGGCATATATTGCGGTCAGTCTGATTGTTCCGCCGGACACGTTTAGGGAAGGTATTCGCCGCGTCGCCCAAGCTGTCATTCAGTGTTAACCTACACCTTCGATGAGCGTTGCTAGGGACACCCGGCAAACGGCCGACAAGCGCCGCACGAGTGCTCCACACCCGCTGACGTTCGGCACGTGGCTCATCGTCGCGTATGGAGCGCTTCTGCTTGCGATCGACCTGTTCATTCCACTTCGCGTCTCAGAGATTCTGCAGATACTCGCGGCGTGGCACTTTACTTGGGACAAGTTCGTCGGATGGATTGTGCAGACACCGGGATCCGCTCCGTTAGCCTATTTCGTTCAACTCCCGTTGTTATTGATTTGGCCGCACGGTTGCTTGGCGGCGAGATTTCCCACGTTAATCTTCAGCGTCGGTTGCTGTTTTTTATTTCTAGCCTTAACGAAAAAATTGTCTCTAAAGCGGCCTGAACTGGCTCTCGCGCTGTTCATGTTCGTTCCGATACAATTCCGCATCGCATCCGAAGCAGCGCCATTTGAACTGGCACTATTCCTTTCGCTAACGGCTACTCTGAGTTTTCTGGATCTGCTGAAAAGACCAGGGCCCAGGGAATCGATCGTATATGGAACGTTGCTTACCCTGGCCCTGTACACCGAGCCTTATTCATTCCTTCCGGCAATCGGATACCTGCTTTTTCTGCTCCGATTCGTAAACCGCGCTCACGAGCGGCGTGTAATTTGGTTTGCTCTGCCGGCAACTGCCTTCTCCGCTGCCTTATTCTTCCCCTATTACGCGTGGGCTCATCCGCAGGCCAGCGGCTCCTGGCTCGGCGCAGCGGCATCGACGGCGAACGTATCTCAAACTATTCAACTATTCGGAAGTCTAGCGGACGCGACCAAGATAAATTGGTTTTCCTGGGCTCTGTTTTTTGTTCTGGTCGCCGGAGGGATCGCGGGCGTGTGGAGTACGTTCCGAGCCGTGTACCCACTCGCAAAGCGAATCAACCTGTTCTGTTTGGCGGGAGGCATTCTTAGCACTATTTCGATCGTTCTCGTCATCGGGGCTCTAAGTGAACACTTCCATGGCATTGAGGTCGTTTGGGCTGTGCCGGCCTTGATCATCCTCTTTTTCGCGGGGGCGGAATGGCTCTTCAGGCGTACTGCGCTCGCCATCGGCAGCGTGGTCGCCGGCTCCCTTGTTCTCGCGATTTCAATCTGGTTCGATGTCAATTACCTTTTTGCCCCTAAGGAAGATCTGCCGGCCGAGGCCGCCGCTGCGTTGCCACAATTGAAAGGCGATTCTTGTCTCGTGTTTGTCTCGCAAGGCGTTTCGAGGCAATTATTCCTGCTGTTCAAGCCTGAACTGGGACAGTACGAATGCCACGATTTCTTCCACCGTCGAATCGTTATGGCAAGCCATCCTTACGTCCGTCCGGACCAGCAGGAAGATGCCGAAGCTTTTTTTAGAGGCCTCGGCTTCCACGAAAAAAGCAGGTCTAATGTCGGCGGGGGCCAGATTGTCGTGGACGAAGATTCACAGTGAGGTTCAAACTATTCGATGCTGAACGCTTGTTTACTTTCGTAAGTCTGATTCGAGTTTAAGTCCCGCACTGTTAAGACCAGGACATATTCACCGCGAAGCGCATTGCGGGGAGTGGTCAGGTTGATATTGCCCGGAACGAATTGCGCGGGATAGAAGCTAGATGCTTGCAACTCCGCGGCATTCGCCTGATTGATGAACGGCTTCCCATCGGGTCGCGATACAGAGATTCCGTAGCCCAAATGATAGCCGTTGTCGGGTCCAAGTTTGTAGCCAACCATGTCGAATCGCGCGTAAACAGAGTCACCCGGGCTGAACGCTGGAACCTCTAACGGCTGTCTGTCATCTTCACGGCGGTAAAAGTGGTAGTTCTCGACGGTTATTGTTGGGGAAGGCTGAATCTTCACACCGCCTATTAGAAAAGGCAGATCTCGAGCTACTTCAGTGTTCGCGATCAGATCCTTCACGGTTACATGGAGTTTGTACTCGCCGGCCGCGACGAAAGATGGGAGCAAGAAATGCGCGCGGCGCTTAGGTGTCCAGTTCTTATCCTCAGGCTGCAGAGTATCTTTGATGCTGCCTTTTTCGGCAGCGGTGAGTGGAACGCCTTTGGCGTCTTCGGGGATGACTTCGTATTCGAGCGAGATCTGTTTGGTCTCGGTGCTGTCATCCGACTTAATTCGGAATCCAGCCACCTGAAACGTGAAATAAACAAAATCTCCCGGAAGAAAATGGTACTCGGTTGATACGAACGGAGCATCGTCGCTCTGCTGAACGCCGGCATCGATAATAGCCAGCGACGCTTCTGCTGCGCGGCAGAGACAATAGGAAAGTAAGAGAGCGGTGAGGCAAACCGCGGTAGTCGGTGGCCGAAACCACCGCGGAATGGAGGTGAACCTCCGATTATGAACAGACATCGAGTTCTTCGGACATTGGCAAGCCTATGCCTGATTGCTTCCTGTCTGATATCGCACAAGGCGAGTGCTCAAGCGGTTCACCCAACCACGGGCCGGCAGATTGCTCCCGTTATGGGGGTCGGCGGCGCTGGCTGGCTTGATCGGGAAGAGCGCGAAGAGGAAGAACAACCTGAAAAAGCCATTACTCAACTCAATCTTAAACCCGGCATGTTGATCGGCGATGTCGGCGCTGGGACCGGATTCTATAGCATTCGCATTGCGAAGGTAATCGCTCCAACGGGAATTGTTTACGCAAACGACATACAAGTAGGAATGTTGGCGAAGCTGCGAGCCCATGCCACGGCGCAGCATGTCACAAATATCGTGACAATCCTAGGAACGGAATACGATCCGAAGCTGCCCGAAGGCAAGTTGGATTTGGTTCTGCTGGTCGATGTGTATCACGAGTTCTCGCATCCGCAGCAGATGCTCCACAAGATTGACGACTCGCTTAAGAACACCGGCGAACTCGTGCTTCTCGAATATCGGAAGGAAGATCCCAGGGTTCCTATTCGGCCTGAGCACAAGATGAGCCTGGCGGAAGTGAAGGCGGAAATTACACCGGAAGGCTTCACTTTTGAAAAAGCCATCGAGACCTTGCCGCGCCAGCACATGATTTTCTTTCGGAAGTCGGCGACAGGACATGATTGAGACCACCGCCTCGATTAGCCGGTTCATCGAATTTGATCGCGAACAGTGGAAATCTCTTCGAGCAAATACGCCCCTCTTATTGAATGAAGATGAGCTAACCCTGCTGCGCGGAATTAATGAGCAAGTTTTGTTGCGTGAAGTCGAAGACATTTACGTTCCCCTCTCTCGACTTCTTAACCTTCACGTGGCCGCGATCCAGCATCTCTACAATGCGCGGCAGCGATTCCTGCAAGAGCACTCTGATAAGGTTCCGTACATCATCGGAATCGCCGGTAGTGTCGCCGTCGGTAAGAGCACGTTTTCGCGCGTTCTCCGTGCGTGTCTCGCTAGATGGGACGATCATCCGCGGGTTGACCTGGTCACCACGGACGGATTCCTTTACCCGAACAAGACACTCGAGCTCCGTGGGTTGATGAAGCGAAAAGGTTTCCCCGCCAGCTACGATCAACGGCGGCTGCTGGCGTTTCTTGCCGACATAAAGGCAGGCTTGCGGGTCGTTTCCGTGCCGGTTTACTCGCATTTGCACTACGACATAATTCCAGGAACGATGGAAACAGTGAGGCAGCCGGACATTCTGATCCTGGAAGGGCTAAACGTTTTGCAATCGCCCCCTCCTGGCCGTGGTGGATCGAAGCTCTTCGTGTCCGATTTCTTCGACTTTTCGATCTATTTGGATGCCGAAGAATCGATAATCGAGGACTGGTATGTCAAACGCTTCCTCCGATTACGGGAGACCGTGTTCCAGAATGAGTCTTCCTATTTCCACCGATATGCGAGCCTGTCGGACGCGGAAGCAGCGGAGACGGCACGAAACATCTGGAAAGAGATTAATCTTGTAAACCTGGTTGAGAATATCCAGCCGACGCGCGAGCGCGCGCATTTGATTCTGAAAAAAGGCGAGGACCACGCGGTCGAAAATGTCCGCCTGCGCCGCGTGTAAAGCCTGTTCAGGATCAAAGAGGGTTTGGTGGACCTGGAGAGATTCGAACTCTCGACCTCTTCCATGCCATGGAAGCGCGCTCCCAACTGCGCCACAGGCCCGCCATGAGGATTTTACGTCCTGAGAATACCACATCGGCGTACCAGAACTGTTGCGGTGTTAACGGCGAAGTAGTACTCGCATTTTTTCGTCATCACCCCCTTGACTCCGGCTTGGATCAAAGGCACAATCAGACGGTCGGAAGATCCAGTTTTCGTACTAAAAACTGGTATCGCCATTCCTCGATGGACGAACTCGCAAATCAGTATTCTGTTTCCAGGCAAGATGGTGATCTTGCTCGCGGCGGCCGGGAAAACCGTCGTGAAGCGGTAGGCGTTAGCCCTGTCGCTCTTGAGAAACTCATACACGACTTGCGCCAACCGCTTGGCGCCGTCGACTCCATTGCCTACTTCTTAGAACTAACTGTCACGGACGAACAGGCCTCTCCACACCTCGAGAGGATCAGGACGATGGTGACACGAGCCAGCCAAATTCTGGATCACGCAGCGGCTGCCTGGAGCAAGACTTTGCTGGACCAGCCAGTTCACGATACTCAGGATTTGTTTTGTTGTTGAGCTTCAAGCTCGCCTAATCTCCGCCTAAGCTTAATGATTTCTGCTTTGAGCTCGGGCAGCTTTGCGAGATTCGCAAGCCCTTTCAGATGCTGACGTAACGGACGCGCGGGAATGCCCCAGACTGCTTCTCCCGCGCGTATATGCTGTCCCGTCAAAATGCCGGCTTTCCCGCCGATCACCGCCCCGGCGTCGATCGTCGCCTTCTCCCCGACTCCTGTCTGGCCTCCGATGACGGCGTAATCACCCACCGTGACGCTTCCGGATAGGCCCGTTTGGGCCGCTATCACAACATGTCTCCCAATCACGCAGTTGTGCGCGACGTGCACGAGATTATCCAGCTTTGTGCCATCTCCGATACGGGTTGCACCGAGCGCGGCCCGGTCGATGCAGCAGTTCGCACCGATCTCGACGTCATCGCCGATTTCCACAGTGCCCACCTGAGGAAATTTCTTGTAGCTGTCTCCGGTGAACGTAAATCCGAAGCCATCCGCGCCGACCACGCAGCCTGCATGAAGAATCGCCCGCGCGCCAACCTTAACGCCGTGATACAGGGTTACATGCGGATGCAGAACCGAACCAGGACCGACGCGAACTCCATCCCCTATCGCGCAGTTGTTCGCAATCTGGCAAGTCTCCGCAATCTCAGCGCCATCGCCAATCACTGTATACGCACCAATGAAGCAATCGCTTGCCACGTTCGCGGTGGGTGCAATCTCGGCGGTCGCGTGGATGAATGCCTCGGGACGTGTCTGGGCGTAAAGGTGATGCAGCACGCTGACGAAAGCTAACCGTGGATCCGAGACGCGAATAACGGACCAGTCGCCACGGACATCGAAGCTCGGCGCAACCAACAAACATCCTGCTCGAGACTGTTCCGCTGAGCGGTTCGCTTTGTTGCCCTCCACAAATGCGAGATCGGTCTCCCCGGCTTCCGCGAGCACGTTTGCAGCCGAAATGGTGCGCTCTGCATCGCCCTCTATAGTCCCCTGGCAAATCTGTGCGATTTGCGCCACGGTGAGAGACATGCCCCATACTTAACACGTATGCCGGTACATACCTCCGTGTACATTGCGCCGACTGCCTCGGTAGATCCTGCGGCGCTGATCGGTCCTGGTACTAAGATCGGTGAGTTTTGCGTTGTCGAATCGGAAGTGGTGATCGGGGCAAGATGCGTGCTCGAGCCTTACGTATATGTAAAGCGCTGGACGCATTTGGGCGATGAAAATGAGATTTCCGCAGCCACCGTATTGGGAACCGATCCTCTTGACAAATCGTTTACCGGCGAACGAAGTTATCTTTGCATCGGAAATCGGAACAAAATCAGAGAGCATTACACAATTTCGCGTGGAACACGGCCCGAATCGGAGACCCGAATCGGCAATGGAAATTTCATAATGACTGCTGGCCACATCGCGCACAATTGCGTGATTGGCGATGACGTTGTGATTACGACCGGAGCGCTAGTCGCTGGTTATTGCACGATTGAAGATCAGGTATTTCTATCGGGCGGCGTGCTCATTCATCAGTTTTCAAAAATAGGCCGCCTGGCCATGGTCAGCGGCAACACACGAGTCACCAGCGATCTTCCGCCGTTCTTTACGTATTCCGGCTTTGAAGTGCAGCCGAGAGGTCTGAATCTGGTGGGGTTGAAGCGCGCTGGATTTTCTTCCGACGAAATAAGCAAATTGAAAACAGCCTACCGGCTCCTTTACCGCTCCGGACTAAAGCTGGAACAAGCGCTCGCGAGGATCGAAACTGAGATACCTTCGGTTGAGACTCGCCAGATCATTGATTTCATCAGGAGCAGTAAGCGAGGTATTTGCCGCGAAAAGCGGACTCAGCGAGGGGATGAGGAATAATCGCCCTATTCTGCGCCAGCCCGAGCGATCTGAGTATGGCTGAGGGTGCTCGCGTATTGAGAAATGCCCTTATACAGAGCCTCTGCGATACGTCCACGCTGATCTCCCCTTCGCAGCAGCCGCTCATCGTGGGGATTCGAGACGAACCCGATTTCAGCTAGGATCGATGGCATTGTTGCTCCGATAAGGACGACGAACGGCGCCCGGCGCACTCCGCGATTTCTTGATGCACTGTTCATTTTGACTGACGCTAACCAGAGTGTATTCTGCACCAGTTGCGCGAACTCGTGCGACTCCTCTAGCTTGGTCTGCAGTACGGCCCTGTGCAGCAGGTCATTCAGGTCTGAAATCGAGCTGGCGGAAGTCGCGTTTTCGCGGCTCGCAAGGTCGAGGCTCCTTGGGTCTGAGGTCAGATTGAAGTAATACGTCTCAACGCCCGTTGCGCTCCGTTCCGGCGACGAGTTGGCGTGAATGGAAATAAACAGGTCCGCTTTCTCATCGTTTGCAATCTTCGTCCGCTCTTCCAGTGGAATAAAAATATCACCCGATCGCGTATACACGACCTGAGCGCCAAGGCGCTGGACAATCAGCTTCCCCAATCGCAGGGCCACCTCCAGCACCAGGTCCTTTTCCATCAGTCCGCCCGGGCCAATGGTGCCGGTATCATGTCCTCCGTGACCCGCGTCGATGACAACTTTTCCCAATTTGAGCCCAAAGACACGCACTAACGAACGATCGCCATCGGTTCCGCGTTTCGCCGCACTGGCTACGCCCATCGACCGTCTTGACGCGATCAGCGGGAGAGTCTCATGAGACGCGGTCAGTGGATTGGCCATATCGCCGCCGTTTGATGCTGTGGAGGAAGGGATTGCGGGCTTCTGATCGATGGCCACCGGCACCGGAGGATTGCTAACAGAGGCTGATTCCAACTCTGTCGTGTTGACAAGGGTAGGCTTGGGCGCCTGAAGAACAGAGGCGCCACTCGCAGGCACAAGAGCAGGCGGCTCGGGCGCCGTGACGGTTCTCGAGGTTGCATCCGGCACACGCGGGCTCCCAACCTCATCCCTTGCGTTCGGAGCGGTGGAGAGATCGACCTTCTGCGAACCCGTTGTACTGTGCGCAATTGCAATGGACGGAGCTTGCGCGCCCTTGGGGCGAATTTCGATGATCAGCCTGTCCGGGTTCACGAGTTGCGAGGACATCACGTCCGCCGGCCCTTCCAGATCTAATACAATTCGGGTTCTTCCCGGACTTACTTCGGCAACCCGGATCTGCTTCACCCGGCCATCATTCACCGAAATGGTTTGCACTCCGTGGTGCACGATGCTCGGCGGCAACAGACCGGCCAAGTCAAAATAGATCCGCACCGGGTTTTGAATTTGATCCGAATAGAGCTTGTATTCGCCCTCGGTCTGGATCGCAATTCGCGTCACATCTCCAAAGGACCAGAATCGAATCGCCTGAACACGCGTTGTGCCGCGCGTCTGTGCCTCGGCCGGAACGGCCCATAGAGGAATTGCGCAGACAGCAATTATCGAGGCGATCCGGTGGGGGGAACCGAACATACGAAAATCTGCCTAGATACCGCGCCTGCGCATGCCGTTCTCTGTCAAATGCCGGCCGACGTGAGAAGGACGAATGCCGGTCACCGCCAGTTGCATGAAAGCCCTCCCCTCAAGTGACCACAGACCGACCACAAACCGTGGAGCAACATAAATGCCGAATAGGCGCTTTGTGTCTCGATTATACCCGGAAATCGCTGATTTGAATGCTACTATTTGGGCATGCACGTGGCCGGCTACGTGCTCGTGGGCGGATGCAGTTCGCGCATGGGTCACGACAAAGCTCGTCTGCGCCTCCCCGGGCATCTACTCCTCGTAGAAAATGTGGCTGCGAAGGTTCAGAAAATCGCGGGAAATGTAACGCTCGTCGGAAATCCAGCGGCATACCGCGATCTCGCCATGGAATGCCTCCCGGATCTGCGCTCAGGGAAGGGACCCTTGGCCGGGATTGAAAGCGCTCTGGCAGCGCAAGGCGCTGAATTGAACCTGATCGTCGCATGCGATATGCCGGATCTGAAAAGTGAATGGCTTGCGCAGCTCCTAGCGGCTGCGGAAGCCTCAGACCGGCAGTGCGTGGTGGCCGAAGATCTCGTGGGCTGCGTTCATCCTCTTTGCGCCGTCTATCGCAGCACGTGTTTGCCCGTGGTCCGTGCTGCTTTGGCGGACGGGCATTTGCGGCTGATGGACTTGATCGACTCTCTGAGCGTTGAAAGGGTCAAATTCGAAACGGTCATCCGCAATGTGAACACCCCGGAAGAGTGGGAGTCCTGGTGTGCGAGCCAGACCGAGCTCTCTTCCGCTGCGGCACGTGTCTCATAGCCGATGCCTCCCGATTTATTCCCGCACTACATTGAGTTTCGGGACGTGTTCAAGGCGTTTGACCACCCTGTTCTCGAGAATGTCAGCTTCTATGCAGATGCCGGCAAGACGCTGGCGATTATCGGCCGCAGCGGCGTCGGAAAATCGGTCACTCTAAGTCACATCATGGGCTTCTTGAAACCCGACTCCGGAGAAGTGATCGTCGCTCACAGCGACATCACCGGGATGACCGAGGCCGAGCTTCGGCCGATCCGCAAGAAAGTCACAATGGTCTTCCAGTCGGGAGCATTATTCGACTCCCTTACTGTGGGCGAAAACATTCTGTTCTCGCTTGAATTGCGTGAAGATTACAACGAGAAGGACAAGGACGACGTCGTCAAGGGCCTGCTGCAGATGGTCGATCTGCAGGATGTAGGAGATCTTTATCCGGCGGACTTATCCACTGGCTATAAGCGTGCGGTCGCTATCTCGCGGGCTCTTGCTGCACAACCGGAATGTATTCTCTATGATGAGCCCACCACCATGGTCGACCCGATCATGTCCGACGATCTCGGGAACCTGATGTTACGGCTGAAGCGCCAGCTCGGCCTTACGTCCATCGTTGTTACGCATGATCTCGACTTGATGCGGAAGGTGGCCGATTCTGTTGTATTCCTCGATCGTGGCAAGGCGATCTTTTTCGGCCCGGTTTCCGATCTCGAAAGATCGGAACACCCGCATGTCAGAGAATTTTTGGCGATGGATAGGCTTGATATGGCGGATGGGTTTGAACATGATTAGTTCGTCCCCGAGAAACGACGCTTGAGAGCTGCCCACTCGCGTCCGAAGAACCCCGGATGCGGAACCTTCGCTTGCAATTGATTTGTATCGATTCCGGCGGGCTTGCGAGGCTCGCGCGTAATGTCCGGATGATACTCTTCCTTCCCAATCAGGTGCACGTGCACACCGTCGAACAGGAAGGTACGCCGGCGAAGTTTGCCGTCATCGTCCTTCGTGATCAGCTCGAAGGTTCGTCCTGCCGGATTTGAACCAGGCGGACTTACATGGACCGGGAAATAGCCTTCCACGTCTCGTTGCCGGTATGAGGTTTCAAATCGATGCCGACGGCGATTCCAGGAAAAGACCCGCCACCCGTCGAAATCGTAAGAGATGGGGCCGGAGGCGGTTGTCCATAACCAGTCGTGCTTCACCCCTTTCTCGTCATTGATCGTTCCGAGAGAGAAATAGGACGTAATGCGTTTACCCTCGGCATACTGCGCGACTTCATCCGGGATCGACATCTCCAGATTCCGCGACAACACCCACCCGATCTGATTCGACTTCGTCTTTATGAGAGTCCAGTCTTCAAGAACGGCGGGCTTTTTCACATCCTGCACTTGCCTTGCAACCGGGTTCAGCGCGGGCGCTGATCGCCGCTCGGCAGCACTCTCAGAACCGTCAATTCGCTCCGCGGAAAGGGTCTCCCAGTTGGCGGGCGGCTTTGGGGGAGGAGGTGGGGCAAGAAGATTGTGCTTACCCTCGCGCTCCGGGCGATGCTGCCGTGACGGTTGCGGGGGGCGCTCTATTACTAATGATGATGAGCGCGCTGTGGTGACTCTCGGCGCCACTTTGTGAGTAAGCACCTGGACTTGCGCACCCTCGGCCAGTTGCGCGAAAGCAGGCGATCGGCGGTCTGGCGCGAGATGGACATTGAGCGTCTCATAAGCGGATGCGGCGCCCTCGGAGGGCAGCAAAGCGGCTTGCTGGCGTTCGCGGCGGATCTGCTCCATCTCGGCCGGACTCAGCAGTTCGGTCGAATCTACCCATCCTTCCGCACCCTGATCGGTACGAACTTTGACGAATCTGCGCCGGACGTCGATGATGCTGACTCGGTCACCGTGTTTGAGTACAGCAACCGCGGTGTTCTTCTGCGCGAGTTGTTTTCGAAGATTCAAAGTCGCGGGTGCGACATACGCTCGGCCCAGCACTTCTGGGGACTGGCTTTGGCATCCAACCAAGGCAAGGACAAGACCGGTTAGCAGCACAGCCGCCGCTCTCCGCCGGGATGCCGACAAAGCGCACAAGAACGGATACATCGACTTAACGAACCAGGCGCGAGATGTCCTTCAGGATACAGCGATCCATGATAACCGGAACACCGGCTGCTTCCGCCCTTTTTTGTGCCTCGTGATTGATGACCCCCTCCTGCATCCAGATGCAGCGAGTGCGTTTTTCAAGCGCTGCATCCACAATCTCAGGAACCTTATCGGATCTGCGAAAGATGTCTACTATATCGACTGCTTCGGGAATATCTCGAACCGAAGCGTACGCCCGCTCTCCAAGAACCTCCGTTTCGTGCGGGTTCACGGGGATTACGCGATACCCCTGCCATTGCAGAAATCGGGAGACTCCCAAGCTCGCGCGTCCCGGCTTGTTAGAAGATCCGACTACGGCAATCGTCTTAGCCGATCGCAGTAGCGCTGCGAGTTCCGGATCGCTCATCACGATTTAATCGTCTCACCGCTCTGCGCGACATGATCCAGACTCATCAGTTTGCGGAAACGTGCCACTTCAGCGTTGGTCAAGGTTCGGTAAGAGCCTGGCTTCAGCGCGCCGAGTTCTAGAAACCCGATCTTCACCCGCTTCAGTTTCTCAACCAATCGGCCGAAATGCTTAAACATAATCCTGATCTGGTTTTGTCGCCCTTCTACCAGCCGCACTTCATACCAGGGATTCTCGCCTGGACGAATCAATTTGAGCCCGGCCGGTGCGGTTCTGCGGCCGTGCATTGGAATACCCCGCCGGAACTCCTCTTCCTGTTCGGCCGTGAGTGCCCCGTTTACCTTGACGAGATAGGTCTTGGTCACATGGCTTGCAGGGGACATGAGCCGGTTCGCGAACTCGCCGTCGTTGGTGAGCAGTACGAGCCCTTCGCTCGCGTAATCGAGACGCCCTATAGGATAAATGCGCTCGCGAACACCTTTTAAGAACGTCATTACGGTTTGACGCCCCTGCGGATCGCGAACAGTAGTCACGCAGTTCTTTGGTTTGTTCAAAACAAAGTAGACATGGCGATCCGGCGCGCTCAGCACTCGGCCATCCACTTTCACCCTGTCCACGGCAAGGTCTGCTTTCCAGCCTAATGTAGTGACGGTCTTGCCGTTGACCGACACCCGGCCCGCCGAAATCAGTTCTTCCGCCTTTCTGCGGCTCGCAATTCCCGCGTGCGCCAGGATCTTTTGAAGGCGCTCTTCAGGCATCCGCTTCCGGAAGTTTTGCGTCCTCGGTTTGCTTACTCTCCGCGTGTTGAAGCGAAGCTTCTTCGATGTCGAGCGCGAGACGCCCCAATTCTTCAAACTCTTTTAGGGTGGGCAGCTCGGCCAGGGAGTTCAAGCCGAATTGGATCAGGAACTCGCGCGTCGTCTTGTACAGTATTGGCTTGCCCAAGACATTTTTGCGTCCTGCGGCAGCGATCAATTTGCGATCGAGTAGGGTCTTCAAGACCCCAGCCCCTTGTACACCGCGGACCTCCATGATCTCGGGCGCGGTGATCGGCTGCTTATAGGCAACAACGGCCAATGTCTCGAGAGCTGCGAGGGAAAGTTTCAACGGCGGCTGAAGTTTCTTCACGAACTGCCGAATCGACTCGTGGTACTCGGGCTTTGTAGCCATCTGATAACCGCCGGCAAGTTCCCGGATAGCAATACCGTGATCCGGCGCTGAATATTCAGCGACAAGCTGCTCCAAGATCGGTGTTACTGCGTCAAGCGGTTGCCCGACAGCGCCTGCGATCTGTTCCGCGCTAAGAGGTTCATCCGTGATATAAATCGCGGCCTCGATCACCGCTTTCAGATTTGCTGTGTTGGCCGGAAGCGCCGTTTCCTGAACCGCTTCGGCCAAAATATCCTCGAAGGCGGGATCATCGCCGGTCTGGTCTTCGAGAGCTTGCTCTACTTCTTCCATGCCTCGTATCAGTGATAGTCCTGTTCGACGGTGGCGAGATCTTCGCTAGCTCTGCTCTCCGAACTGAAGTTAGTACCCGGAAGCAACCCAATATCGCCAAAGGCGTCGCTCTGTGTCAATTCAATCGTCCGGCGCTTCACCAGTTCCAGTATGGCCAGAAACAGAGAAATCATTGCGCGCCGGCTCCGCTGCCGTTCGAGCAGTTGCATCGCCGAAACTGGTCCGTGCCTTCGCGACTGCTCCATCTGAGCACAGAGATACTCCATCATCTCGGGAACGCTGACGTTCTCTCTTCCAACTTCGTATGCCGGACGGTTCTTGGCCCGTTCCAGTACGCCTTGAAATGTCCTTACCAGATCGAAAATCGTGACCGCGAGCGCCGGACCTTCATCCTCGGACAGAAAGCGCTCGATCTGTGGATTCGACCAGACGGCCTCCTCGATGACACGCTTCTGCTGCAGCATCTCGGCGGCATTTTTGAAGCGCTCGTGCTCGATCAGGCGTTCCACGAGCTCCTTCCGAGGATCCTCTTCAGGCGCGATTTTGTCGAGCTCCGGATCTTTGGGCAGCAGCATCTTGCTCTTGATATGGATCAGGGTGGCAGCCATGTAGACGAATTCGGAGCTGAGCTCGATGTCCCACTCCATCGCCTTCTGCACATAATCCAGATACTGAGCGGTGATCTTCGCGATTGGGATGTCGTAAATGTTGATCTGCTGCTTGCGGATGAGGTCGAGAAGCAGATCGAGCGGCCCGTCGTACTGCTCCAGATGGAAATTCAAGGCCGATGACACTAGCTACACATTAGCATCCAAAAAGGGGTGGCCACCCCTTCGTGACTGCTCCTGAAATAAAATTGTCGTTATGGCGAGCACCGCGTCTCTCCTTACGCTCGAAGAGTTTCGGGCGCGGTATGCCGATGCAAAGCCTTATTACGAGTACTGGTTTGGGGAGGCAATTCAAAAAGCGGAGCCGACATGGTTGCACGCATTGCTTCTGCAGATTCTAGGGGAGTTTTTCACGCGTTCCGGTTATAAGTCAGGGCCGGAACTGGAATTGAGAATTGACCAGAACTGGCAACCGAAGGCGGATGTCGCGGCCGCCAGCCAAATCGAGCAACCTTACCCGACTAAGCCTGTTGACGTAGTTGCTGAGGTTCTATCACCTGAAGACCGAATGCAACACGTCTATCGTAAGTGCCGCGAATACGCTCGGATCGGCATCCCTGCCATCTTCGTTTTTGATCCTGTGGACAAGATCGCCTGGGTATGGAGCCGGGATGCTCAGAACTTGGAGCGCGTCGAAGAACTTCATCTGCCGAATGGCCGAATGATTCCCACGAGAGAAATCTGGGAAGAGTTGGATAAGCGGCAGTAGCCTTGAGATACAAGGCGGGCACCCGCCCCATTAACGGTGCAGAGTTGGAAGAGGATTTGGCTGGGAGGCAGGGACTCGAACCCCGATACGCAGATCCAGAGTCTGCAGTCTTACCATTAGACGACCTCCCAACAGATCCAATCGCAGTATAACAAGCGGTACTTACTTTCGGTCGTCGAGAGCCGTTGACGCGAAAAGTCTCCGGTCTTCTTCGTTCTTATGGCTGTCCGACAGTGGAGGAACCACTGGTGGCCGAGTTCGCCTGTGAGCTCGTGTGGGTGGCTTCGTCCATTGCGGCTTTGGAATTGGCATCGCCTGGCACGAGCTTGGCCTCGACAATAAACCGTTTCGGCGCCGATCCGACATAGTTGAACGGATAACACGTGATCATTGTCAGTAAGTTGTCGCGAGCGCCATTGATCCCCGGAATTAGTCCTCCTCCGTTCGAACTCAGCACACTTACATCTGTGGGCTTCACGATTTTTGTAGTGAGGACCTGGTACGTGTAGGTTCCATTAGTGGATTGGAATGTCACCAAGTCACCCTTCTTGATATCTTTCAGCGCGCGGAAGAGCGTATCTCGGTGCGCGGCAATCGCAAAGTTCCCAGGGTGGCCGGGAAGAGCCGTCGATGGGACATGGCCAACCGCAACGGCTAGCATCTTCGTATCGACTCCCTGACGAACAATTGCCGATACATGCAGCCGCTCGATTCCCAGCCGGCCAAGCAAAGCGCCCTCTGGTGGAGGGATAGCAGCAGTCGTTGGCGGGGCAGCAGGCTTGGACACCGGCTTCGGCCGCGCTGTAACTCTGGCTGCCATGATGGCTCCCAAAGGTGTTTGGGCGCGGAGGTAATCACGGAAGCCAACTGAGCCATGGCCGGCTATCTGCTCATTGAAGGCCCAGTTCTCATACGCTTGATAGACGTACCGATCGCAGAGAGTGTACCCGTAGTAACCAACGCCAAATAGACCCAAAATCAAGAGGAATGTCTGGATACGCCGCAGCCCTGAGCGTTGCGTCGCGGCGGAATCGCAACGCCGCTTTCGGTTATGGCTGTGCTCACCGGGCCTGTAATGGCGAGTGGATCCTTCGATTGCCGGTGCCGAGTCACCCATATCAGTTCTTCCCACCTTGGGTGGCGGTCTCCAATGCGGAAATCCGATCGGCTAACGGAGCGATCGAATAGCTTGTCCGCGTGCGGACCGCTAACTTGACGCCCTTGTCCTCTGCCCGTACTTTGACGGTTCTACTCACACGTTTGTCCGTCGCTTCATTGGGAATATAGCCGATCGTGTAACGGTTCCGAATTTCTTTCGAAATCCTGTCGAAGACGGGAACAATTTGGGACTGCTCCTCTGGCTCAAAGAACTCACCGCCGCTGATGGCAGCCATCTTTTTCAATACCGACGGATTGAGGTCACGATCATTCGGGTCCAGCAAACCGATCGTGTAAATAGTTGCTCGCGACGCTTCTATGAGGGTCATCAACTCCGGGAAACGGGTCACGCTCACGTTATCGCCGCCATCGCTCACGACAATCAGCGTGCGTTTTTCGAAATGGCTCAGCTCCAGATGTTTCAGCGCGTAGGCAACCGCGTCGTACAAAGCCGTTTGGCCCACTGGTTCACCATAATCGAGCGCGTGTCGCAGAAGCTGAATATTATCGGTGAACGCTATGTTGAATGGCAGGCCGCGGGTAACGTAGTTGTTGAAATTAACAACAAAGAACTGATCTTGTGGGTTGCTCTGTTTGGCGAAGGCCAGCCCAGCAAGAACGACCTCCGGCCGCTTCGAACGCATACTTCCGCTGTTGTCGACCACCAACCCGACTGTAACGGGCGTATCTATGTTTGCGAATTGTGTGATCTCGCGGGGTGATCCATCTTCAAATATCTTGAAATTACCTTTGGTGAGGCCTGTCACGTAACCCCCATGTGGTCGCCTAACGAGCACATCGAGCAACACCAAATCCACGTTATCTGAAATGTTGAGAACCCCTCGTTCAACCGACGTGCCTTTTTGTTGGCCAGCATCCGATAAGGTCACGGTCAAGCTGTGTGCAATTGATTCGCGACTGCAGATGAGAATCGCGGCCAGCAGAACGAAAACCGCAAAGGAAAAGACGCCCGAGTGGGGTCCCACCCAGGCGTCCATTCCAAATCTCCGATTCACCTCCGAATGTTACGCTTTTCGACCGACTAGCGCCAACAGACCCGACAAACTGAGCGAAGCTAGACCGAGCAGCCCGACCAGAGGATTAAAACTGGCTGTGTGAGGTAAAGCTTGCGGCTGCGGAGCCGGTGCTACCGTTGCGGGAGCTGGAGCCGACTGTTCTTGGGGTTCAGGTTGAGGCGCAGGTTGCGGCTCGGGTTGAGGAGGAGGAGTCGGCTGCGCTTCGGGTTGCGGAGCGGGTTCTGGCTCACGATAATTAGACGGGATCGGCACGGGCTGAGCCGATGCTAACTGTGCTACGAGCTTTTTAGGATACGCGAATTCTTGTCCGAAATTGTCGCCCGGATAGAACCAAGCGCGAACAGCCTTGGGAACGCCGGCCGGAGTCTCCCAAAACGCAAACTGGGTATCACCGGTAGGCTGAAGACGATAATTCGGGATAGCGAGAATCGTCTCTTCCAGGTGCTGCTCGTCCTTGTCGTAAATCTGCACGACATGACGGTCTGACGGAGACTCCATCAGCTTCCAAACGTACACGCCTGGATCAAGAACCATGTGCCCTGCAATTATGGGTTGATTCACGGTTACGATGGTTTTCTTGTTCCACTCGTCCGCGTGCACCTTGGGAACAAAAGAGGTTCCAATCAGTGTGACGCCGGTCAGCGCGAGAGCGCCTATCACAAAGCTTCGAAAATTCAGTTTCATAGGTTATAAGCCTCCAAGTACCTCAACCATTGATCGCGTAATCGTATTGTTAGCGCGATTCGTTCTATGTTGATCTCATACTCCGATCAACTTGGACCGGGTTGATAACAGCACATCTAGTGCCAACTCTGGCCCGGTACTGCGAATCAACATCTTAGGGATGCGTGCCGAGTTCGTAACGGTTGCAAAAACTACCGGCAGCTCTCTCCGATTGAGAGTCTGGTATTAAAAACTATTAGCGAAATGACTTACAGGAAAAAAGGTCCCGCCCCGGTAGTGTCAAGCAAGTATGGAGCCGATCCTGGCTCCGCTTCCCACAAAACAGGGCGCTACATTACGGTTATGCCGCAGCGAGCAAACAGCGTGACGACCCTGGCGATCGATATCGGCGGTACCGGCATCAAGGGCATTCTTCTGAATTCACACGGAAAACCGATTAGTAAGCGCGAGCGCGCTCCGACTCCACAGCCGCCAACCCCCGAAAATGTTTTGAATTTGCTCGACACAATCGCTGGAAATCTTCGAGGTTTTGATCGCGTGTCGGTGGGCTTCCCTGGAGTAATAAAAAAGGGCGTGACTTTGACCGCTCACAATCTAGATCAAAGCTGGGTCGGGTTCGAAGTGGCGAAAGTCTTGACGCGCCGATTGAAGAAACCAGTACGAGTGGCCAATGATGCGGCAGTACAAGGCTTGGCGGCTATCCGCGGCAAAGGCGTGGAATTGGTGATCACGCTCGGCACAGGCTTGGGTTCATCTTTGTTCACGGACGGCCATTTGGTACCGGGGCTGGAACTCGCTCATCACCCCTGGCAGAAGAACAAGACGTACGAAGACTATTTGGGAAGGAATGGGTTGAGGAAATTCGGTCGAAGGCGTTGGAACAAACACCTGGAACGGGCGATCGGTCAAATCGAAGCGCTTTTCAATTGCGATCATCTTTACATCGGCGGCGGCAATGCTCTAAAGATCGATTTTGCGCTTCCCAGGCATGTGACGCGCGTGCCGAATACGGATGGGTTGCTGGGTGGCGTGGCGCTGTGGAGAGACTGAATTCGCTTACTTGCTTAGATACGGCCACTTCGCAATGAAGTGATAGTGGTAGCGGTACACAAACAGGGCAACGACACCCGCTGCAACGACGAGCGTCAATCCGATTCCCAGCAAGACCTGCCCCCATGGAAATCTCCTGCCCTCGCGCTTAAGGACGAGGAGATGGCTGACGAACACGCCCACAAAGAACAACAGGACCATCGGAACCGCGAAGATCATCATGTTGAACACGTCGGGAGTGGGCGTGACAATCGCGGCGATGATCGTGATCGCGAGAATCGCATAACGGCTGTGGCGTATCAGGAAGCGTGGAGATGCCAGCCGGAGCAGCGTAAGGAAGAAGATGATCACCGGCATCTCGAACACCAACCCGACGCCGAGCGTGACGTTCACAAACAAATCAAAGTACTCGTTGATGGAAACGACAGGAGTTACGTTGATATCACGCCCAATTCCGAGGAGGAATTCCAGCCCGTATCGGAACGCTACAAAGTAGGCGAAAAGACCTCCGGTGATGAAAAGACCCGCGGTTGAAAGGATGAACGGCACGGCCCATTTCTTTTCGCGCCGGTACAGTCCGGGAGAAATGAAGGCCCAGACCTGGTACAGGATCCAAGGCGAGGCTACGAACACTGACACGAGCAACGGCAGCTTCAAATAGATGACGTTGAACTGCTCCATCGGCGTGATCTGCGCCAGGTTCGGCGGGTTGACGTGCAGATGCTTCAGAGCTTCGACAGCAGGCGCCGAAACGACACGCCACAGATCCTTACAGAAACCAATGCTCAGTAGAAACGCGACCAGCATCCCGCCAATCGCCTTGAGAAGCCTCGAGCGAAGTTCCTCGAGATGCTCCATAAAGGACATGCGGAGCATGCCCTTTTCTTCTTCATCCTCCTCGTCATCATCACCGGGCGGAGGGGGAGGCGGTGGATTTTGCGCGGGAGGCGCAGCACTTTGGGACGGAGTTTCAACGGTTGCGGCGTGCTCCGCCGGGCTGATACCGTTCACGCCGCCGACAGTTGCAATCTCCGTGTCTGGGGTTTGCTGCTCCCCTGTTTCTTCTGCCATTCCTTAACCGCGCGACTAGCGATGGTCCTCTTCTGGCGTAACGGCAACCTGCTCCACAGGTTGCGTGCCGTTCACGCGCGGTACGGTGTTGGGAACTTCCAGACGCTCCGACTCTGGAGGAGCAGTACTGGCTGATTCGCGGGACGGCGTCTCGGTGGCTGGAGCGCTGCCGGAGTTCGTGGAGTAATCAGACTGGGAGCTTTCGTAGGTCGATCCGAGCTCGTCATATGGATACGAGTAGGGGCGGCTCGGTGAATAGCTCGTCGTCGTTCGTTCTGAATTTGATTTCTCGAGCTGAGTCTCTCGTTCGATCTCGCGCATGTGGGACTCGAAGGTCGTTTTGAGCTCGTTTTTTGCTCGTCGAAACTCCGCCAAGCCTTTCCCTAACATGCGTCCGAGCTCCGGTAACTTCTTGGGTCCAAACAAGAGAAGTGCAAGGACAAAGATAAAGATCATCTCTTGCACGCCTATCGGTCCCATCACAGCTCCTAGCTAATGGCTTGACGATCCTATGATAGCCCAGGGTTGACACTTCGGACTCGGTTGGTACGATGTCTTCCAAATCATGAGACGGGCGATATTCGCGAGTGTGGTGGCTCTGGGGAGCCTTGGGCATAAGCAGTTTTGGGGCAGGCCAGGTGGAATTAAAGCAGGCCGGTGATGATCATGTCTCGATTGAGATCGATGGCCAGCCGTTCTCGACCCTTTACACTGCGCGCTCAGAGATGAAACCGTTTCTGGCGCCGCTACGGACCGCGAGCGGTATTGTTGTCACGCGCCAGTGGCCGATGGAGACGATTCCGGGAGAGAGCCGCGATCATCCGCACCACCGAGGATTGTTCATTGGGTACGGAGACGTCAGTGGGATCAACTTTTGGGAGAATGACCCCGCTTCTAAGCCGAGTGCCGAGAACCCGCAGACGAAAGGCAAGCTGCTGGTGCAAAAGATTCAAATCTCTCAGCCGGGAACGATCGTGGCTAGCATCGACTGGAACGCGCCAGGGCAGGGAACTGTAATTGAAGAGCAAAGAACTCTCACCTTCTATGCGAAACCAGCGGGAGTTCGAATGTTTGACGTCGACACAACCTTGACAGCAAAACAGGATGCACGGTTCGGGGACACAAAAGAAGGATTCTTCGCTATTCGTGTCGCGGACAGCATGGCCGGAAAGAACGGTGGTGTAATGAGGAACTCGAACGGCGCAGAGGGAGAAAAAAGTGTCTGGGGTCAACGTGCGGACTGGGTGGATTACAGCGGCACGGTAGCGGGCCAGAAGGTTGGAATTCTGATCTTTGACAACCCGGGCAACTACAACCATCCGACCCGCTGGCATTCTCGCGATTACGGTCTGTTTGCAGCAAATCCGTTCGGCGTGAAAGAGTTCGATCCCAAATCCGGTGATGCGGGCGGTTACGATCTGAAAACTGGTGAGCACCTGCGCTTCCGCTACCGCGTGATAATCCATACCGGAGACATGCCGGCGGAAAAGATTGCTGCTTGGTATTCCGAATACGCGAAGAACGGTCATTAACAATGAAACTCTTTCGAACACGCGCCGGCTTCATCGTCGAACACGAGGACAAGTTTTTCGAAGGTCAATTGAGCAGCGTTGCCGAATGGGATGCGCTGTTGGCGCGCGATGATGTTCACGAACACCTGCGCGGCACGCTATCGAAATTGAACGAGACAGATTCCAACGCGACTCGCGAGGCCCTTGCGCCGATCGGCAATCAGGAGGTGTGGGCCGCAGGTGTCACTTACTTTCGCAGCCGAGATGCCCGGATGGAAGAATCCAAATCGGCGGGCGGCGGTGATTTTTACGATCGGGTCTACGCGGCGCCTCGTCCGGAGCTTTTTTTCAAAGCGACCCCACATCGCGTAGTCGGGCCCGCTGGAGAGGTGGCGATTCGGCAGGATTCCGAATGGTCAGTTCCTGAGCCTGAGTTGACTCTGCTTGTCACGCCCGCAGGCAGGATTACGGGCTACACCATCGGCAACGACATGAGCTCCCGCGATATTGAGGGAGAGAACCCGCTATATTTGCCGCAGGCGAAGGTCTATGATCGGAGTTGCGCGCTCGGACCCTGCATTCTGCTGTCCACCGATCCGTTGCCGGGAACTGCAGAGATCTCGCTACAAATTTTGCGCGGAAGCCGGATTGAATTCTCCGCATCGACCACGCTCGAATCCATGAAGCGGGATCCAAAGGAGTTGGTTGCATTCTTGTTCCGCAACAACAGCTTTCCTTTCGGCTGCTTTCTGCTGACTGGTACAGGCATCGTTCCGCCAGACTCGTTTGCTCTGCAACAAAGAGATGAGATTCGGATAAGCATCCCACCTATCGGAACTCTCGTGAACCGGGTCGCCTGACATTCTTCCGAGAGCGCTTAGGCGTTGTCGGAGTTGGGCATTGTCGTCTTGCTCGCTTCTTTGAGGCGGAACGCAAGCTTCTCCTGACTTGATACGATGCGCCCGAGCCACTTGTCGCATCCATTCACGAATCCGTTGATTGGCCGTCCCAAGTCGTGATCGAGGACCAGGACATCCCCAATCTCCAGGTTGAGAAGCGTTTGGGCACGGATCGCCCCTCCGGGGATGCGAGCCTCAAATGTTACGTACGCATCCTGCAACAGTTGGGCCATATGCGCCTGGTCGTGTCCGGTCGATTCGACACGACGCACCTGCCTCACATCGTCGAACTTGTGGCGAAGCCTTTTTATGAAGATCGAGGGAATGGCGAGATTCATCAAACCGGTGGTTGACCCTACGTGAACTTCGATCGCGATAAGCACCACAGCCTCAGCAGGCGCGAGCACTTGCAGTAGTTGTGGTTCACTGGCAAGCGATTGAACCGAGAGTGAGATCTCGGCAACTGTTTTCCACGCTTCTCCGAGATCCCGAAGAATGATCCGCAGAAGGGTCTGCAAGAGGGTTTTCTCGATTTCAGTAATTTTTCTCTGCACCGAGGAGGGAGCGCGCCCCTTGCTTCCGAGCAGCAGTTCGAGGAATGCAAACATCAGACCCGTATTCATTTCGAGTACCGCCGTTCCTTCATACGGCTGCAAGCCGATGTAGGCAATACAGGTTGGTGAGTCTAAGCCCTCGATGAACTCTGAGTACGAAACCTGTTCCAGGCTGGCCAAGTTTAAGGCGACATAAGACCGCAGATATGCGGACAAACTGGACGAGAGATTACGAACGAAATTCTCGTGAAGCAGGTGTACGGCCCGGACCTTGGATTTCGGAATTCGATCCAGGTGCCCGAAATCGAAATCCGCAACCTCCGAAGCCTTTCGGGAGCCCGCGTCTTTCGCGTCTTGAACGACTGTGTCGACCTCTTCCTGTAATAGTTCCTGCATTCTTGCCTTGCGTTCTCTGAACGGACCTACCTTTGCCCTTGCAAGGCCAGCCTGTCCTGCCGGCTAATAATCTCTTTGATCCGCACTCCGTAATTGCCCTTAACGGAGACGACTTCTCCCTTGGCAATGGTCGTTCCGTGTACGACCAGATCAACGAGGTCGCCGATCTTGCGATCGAGTTCGATCAGAGACCCGGGTGTCATCTTAAGTACATCCCGGATCGGTAGACTAGATCGTCCTAGGGCGATCGAAAGAGGCAGTTCCAGATCCATCAGCCTGTTAAGCATAGGAATGAGTGGCTGTTCGCCTGAACTGTGCGTCAACAACGACGCAATTCCTGTTTCAGCGGAATTATCCGCGAGTGCACGTGTCTGCTGCGGTTCTCCGGAAGATTCCGGTTTCGCAGATTGTTGGCTGAAGATGTCGCTCATAGAGCCTTGAACTCCGCTTCTGTTTTCTATTTGGGCGTGTCGGCATTCCCATCGCCGTGCGCGCCGGCGCCCTTTCTGTCACGAATATCGGAGATGCGTACCGCAAGAGTGGAATCTACGATCAGAATCTCTCCCGTCGCGATCAATATGTCTTCGGCATACAGATCTACGTTTTCGCCGCTTGGCCGGGGGAATGCTACGACGCTACCCACCCCGAGCTCCAGCAACTCGCGGAACCGGATCTTACGGCGATCCAATTCCGCGCAAAGTGTGAGTGGGACGTCCTCTATTGAGTGAAAGGATTCCATTGCGGCTTGCGCCACGTCTGCGGCTTGCGCCACGTCGCGTTCTTCTGGTGCCAGAGCTTCAGTACTCATGGAAGAAAGTAGACTCAGTACACATACTGTTCACTGGCTGAGTTTCCCAAGCTGATAGCGCCCTCTTTTTCGAGCTCTCGAGCCGCGGCGATGATGCTTTGTTGTGCTGCATCGACATCCCTTAGCTTCACGGGACCGAGACTTTCCAAGTCTTCGCTCATCATCTCTGCTCCGCGTTGTGACTGTGTTTGAAAAACCTTCTGTCGCAGAGACTCGTTAGCCCCCTTAAGAGCTGTGAGTAGCGTGTTCCGTTCTACTTTACTGATCAGTGTTCGAATAGAGGCAGTATCTAAATTTTCTAGGTCTCGAAAAACAAACATGAATCGGCGGATATGCTCGAACAGCGGAGCATTCTCGGCCTCTACGCCGTCGAGGAGTTGGGAACACGTGTTTGGGTCCAGACGGTTGAACATGTTCGCTACCGCACGGACACCGCCGATAGCTTCGCGGCTCATCTCGCCAAGGTTTTGCAGCTTCTGATCGATTACGGAAGCGATATTGCGAACGATTTCCGGTGAGATCTGGTCAAGATCTGCCATCCGCATCGCGACGTCCGTGCGCGTTTCGGCAGGAAGTGAGCTGATCATTGTTGCCGCCTGGGACGAATCGAGATTCGAAAGGATGAGGGCTATGGTCTGCGGATGTTCATCCTGGATGAATTTCGCGAGCTGTTGGGGGTCGACCTTGCGGAATTTCTCGAAGGTGGTGCTGTCATTCTTCAGCGATCTGGTCAGGCGCTCAATCAGCCGGCCAGCCATCTCGGGCCCATAGGCCTCGAGCAGGAGTTTTTGCGCATAATCAACGCCACCTTTCATCATCAGCCGGTGGGAAGTCGCGTATTGGTCGAATTCTTCCAGGGCCTGCTGAATGTCCGCCGCTGAGGCATTTTCGCAGCGTGCTACCGCCTTGGCCAACGTGTCGGCGTCTTCCTCGGGAATACGCTTGAGGATCTTCCCGCTTTCTGCGGGACCGAGAGCGATGAGGACAATAGCTGCCTTCTGAAGGCCGCTGAGCTTCGTGCCGGTGCTCGCCTGGGGCGCCTCCGCCGCTGGCTCCGGCAACATCATCTTCACTGTCTAAACCCCTGAGCTGATTTCAACAACGATGTTCCTTGGCACAGACTCATCGGCTGCTTCAGGCGAAATCTTAATAGCAAACAGCTCAGATTTCGATGGGTGCACGAATGGATAGTAGAGGTTGCGAATGCTTCGTGAAACAGGGAATTTCTGATTTCTACACCCCTACCGTCTAGGCAAGCGCTGCGGCGGCGTGAGCCAGTATTCCAGGAATGTGAGATCTAGGAAACGGTTAAACTTGAATCCGACTTCGCGGAGGTGCGCCACTCTTTCAAACCCAAAGCGCTCGAGAAATCTCAGAGACGCAGCGTTCTCTGCATCGACGCCGGCGATCATGATGTGCTTTCCCAAGTCCTTTGCGCGACTAACTAGCATCTTCAACAACTCCGTTCCAAGGCCCTGACCTCGCCAGGAAGCATGGATATGGATAGTCCCTTCGACGGTGAAGCGATATCCCGGCCAGGACCGGAAGTCCCCAAAGCTGCCGAATCCAGCGACCGAATTCCCGTCAGCCGCGACCAACACTGGATAACCCTGCTCCTGCCGTGATGTCCACCAAGCGATTCTTTCCTCACATGTTGCCGGCCGATCGTTGTAGATCGCAGTTGAATTTGCCACAACCTCGTTATAAATGGCTGTGATCTCGTCAAAATCCGCTTGAACAGCTTCCCTGATGTTCATTGGTTTTCTCGCGAACTGCGCGGAGTCCTTTATGATGTAGGTTCGAGGCAATTAGGGGCTCCCGCTCAGGCTCAGCCCTCATCATGAAAGTTTCTGTCATTATTCCCGCGGCGGGTCTCGGCACCCGCATGGGCCGGAGTGCACCTGAAAAGGAAGGTATCAGCCGGAAGCAGTTCATGCTGCTCAACGGCTCACCCATTCTGATTCACACCATCCGCAAGTTTGTGAGCTGCCCGTCTGTTACGGAAATTGTCGTTGCCATTCGCTCCGACGATCTCGCATGGGCTACCGAACTCTTCAAAGCGCAAGGTCTCGCGCAGAATGTCCGTACGGTTGAAGGAGGCGAAAGCCGGCAGCAATCTGTCGAGAACGCGTTGGCCGCGATCGTGGGCGACATCGATCTCGTTGCCGTACACGATGCCGTCCGGCCGTTTGTCGAGCGCGACACGATAGAGAGAGTCATTCATGAAGCGAGCGAGACTGGCGCGGCGATCGTCGGTATTGTGCCCGTCGACACGGTCAAGCAGGTGCACCGAACCAAAGTGCGGGCGACTCTTCCGCGCGAGCGCCTCATCTTGACTCAAACGCCCCAGGTATTCCGTCTCGACCTTCTGCGGCAGGCCTTTGAAAAAGCTCGCGAGGATCTGTTTATCGGTACCGACGAGTCTTCTCTGGTCGAGCGCTTGGAACGTGTTGAAGTTTCCGTCGTGCTCGGGACGGACCGCAACATCAAGATCACGAAGCCGAGCGACATGGACCTCGCCCGCCTGTATCTGATGCTCGAAAGTTCTGCCCTGGAAATTCCGCGCTGATGCTTGGACATAACCTCGCGCCCTTGCGCGTCGGGCAAGGCTGGGATTCTCATCGCATTGAAACGGGCCGTCCGCTGATTCTCGCCGGTGTTCACATTCCTTGTGAGTTCGGTCTCGCTGGGTACTCGGATGCCGACGTCCTGTTTCACTCCGTGACTGATGCCGTTTTGGGAGCGCTCGGCTTGGGCGACATTGGAACGCATTTCCCCGACACCGCTCCGGAATGGCGGGGAGCCGAAAGCTCAGTCTTCCTTCGCGAGGCAGTTCGTTTGGCAGTAGCGGAAGGCTATCGAATCGCTAATGTCGATACAACCGTTATCCTCGAGCGCCCCAAACTGAACGAGTTCCGTAAGGCCATCCGTGAGAACCTCGCCCGCGTGGTCGAGCTCCCCGCTAATCTGGTGAGCGTGAAGTTCAAGACCGCTGAAAAGGTCGGTCCCGTTGGTGAAGGCCGTTCGTGTGAGGCACAAGCGATTGTTCTGCTACACGCGCAATCGTCGGATCAAGCTGTGCAATGAAACCGGCTGCGACCTGAGGTACGGGGGCTCGTCGGACAGAGGCCCTATGTGGCTGCTGCTGCGGCGTACTCTTCGTAAGATCCTAGGAAATCTTCGATTCTTCCGTCCTCGAACGTCCAGATTCTGGTCGCCACTTCATCGACCAAGTCCTCGTCGTGCGTCACCAGTACCACCGTGCCCTCGAACTTCTGAAGCGCGATATTCAGCGCGTTGATGGACTCTAGATCGAGGTGGTTCGTCGGTTCATCGAAGACCAGTACGTTCGGCTTCTGCAGCATGAGCTTGCAGAAGATCAGCCGGGCCGCTTCTCCGCCGGACAAAGCATCCGTCGGTTTCATGCCCTCTTCGCCACTGAACAGCATTTGGCCGAGCAGGCCGCGGATCTCTTCCTTCGAGGCCTGTGGATCGAAGTCGTGCAACCAATCGGCCACGGTGGTGCCGTTCCGAATGCTTCCGCGATGGTCCTGCGCGAAGTATCCGACTTGCACTTCATGTCCCCAGGTGACAACTCCGGAATCGGGCCCTACATCGGGATCGTCCACGCCCGGCGCGTTCGCCAGCAGAGCTTTCAAGAGAGTTGTTTTCCCGGCGCCGTTTCTGCCCATCAGTGCCACTTTTTGCCCGCGTTGGACTGCTGCCGAAAATCCCCGAATCACTTCCAGGTCGCCATAACCCTTCGTAACGTCCTTGAGTTCAAGGGCGTGCCGGCCGGACGGCCGCTTCATCTCAAAACGAATGTATGGGCGTTGAATATTTGATCGCGCCAGCTCAGTGACTTGCAGCCGTTCGACTTCTTTCTTGCGCGAAGTCACCTGGCTTGCTCGCGTGCCGGCCGAAAAACGCGCGATGAACTCGTTCAATTGCGCAATCTTTTTCTCTCGTTGAGCGTTTTCTGCTTCGATGCGAGCCCGGATCTGCGTCTTCTGCAGAACCATGTCGTCGTATCCGCCCGGGTAGGTAATGATGGTTTGGTAATCGATATCAGCCGTTTGCGTCGACACGCTGTTCAGGAAATGGCGATCGTGCGAAATGACGATCAGCACCCCGTCATAGTGCGTCAGGAAATTTTGCAACCAGTGAATCGATTCGAGATCGAGATAGTTCGTCGGCTCATCCAGCAATAGCGCGGCCGGGCGTCCAAAAAGAGCTTGTGCCAGCAATACGCGGACCTTTTGTCCGCCTTGCAGTTCGCCCATCTTCCGATCGTGCAGAGGCTCAGGGATATCGAGTCCATCCAGCAAGACGGCGGCGTCGCTCTCGGCGGAGTAGCCGTCCTCTTCCGCGACGATCCCTTCGAGTTCTCCCAACCGCATGCCGTCTTCATCCGTGAGATCGGCTTTCGAATAAAGCGCCTCGCGTTCTTCGAGTGCCTTCCAAAGCGGCAGATTGCCCATGATCACCGTGTCGATGACACGGTATTCATCAAAGGCAAACTGGTCCTGACGAAGAACGCCAATCTTCTTCGGGCGAACCACTGTGCCCTTCTGTGGCTCGAGTTCCCCCGAGAGCAGCTTCATAAATGTGGATTTTCCGGCTCCGTTTGGGCCTGTTAATCCGTAGCGCCGCCCGGGCAAGAAGGTCGTCGCGACGTCCTCGAACAGGATTTTGCCCCCATAGCGCATGCTGACGTTACTGACTGAAATCATTTGAGGAAAGAACAGGTGGGAACCTCTATTTTAACGCAGATTCCGATTCAGCCGTCGCTGCGAGCCGGGCCGCCCTCTGGCCGGGCACCTCTCTCGGGAACATAAGGAAGCGCTCGGGAACCTGCCGTTTCGGCGTACACCTTCGTGAACACAGCTCCGAAGAAGAAAATCTGCGCCGAGTAGTAGACCCAAACAACAAAGGCCACCAGTGAACCCGCGGCGCCGTAAGTCGATCCGATGGCCGCGGTCCCGAGATATAACGCGAGGAGCGCCTTCCCAATATCGAATAAAATCGCCGTCGCAACCGCGCCAACAGCTACATCTCGCCAGGCAACGGGTACTTCTGGAACGAACTTGAAGATCAGCGCAAACAGGGCCGACATCGCGACCAGAAAAAATACGAAGTTGGTGGCCTCATCCCAAATCGCAATCCCGACCGGCAGATAACTGCTGAACAGTTTCTCGGTAGCGGTCACGATGGTGCTCAAAACCAAGGATGCCAGGAGCAGCGCCCCAGCGCCGAGAATCATTCCGAAGGACGCGAGCCGTTGTCCGATTATGTCTCGCCATCCCGACAAACGGCTTGGCGGAGCTTCCCAGATAAGGTTCAGCGAATCTCGCAGCTCAACGAATACGCCCGACGCGCCGAAGAACAGCATTACCAGGGCGATGCCGGCGGCCAAGACTCCGGTCGAGGCTTGATGCGCGTTATCGATCAGTGACTTAAGCGTATTCGCCACGGAGTAGCCGGCCACTGCTGTTAGCTGACCGATAAGTTCGCGCTCGGCGGCTTGACGGCCAAAGGCCAAACCGCAGATCGCTACTATCAGAATGAGCAGAGGGGCAATCGAGAGCAGCGTATAGTAAGCCAGCGCGGCTCCGAGCCGTGGCGTATTATACCTGCTCCATTTGCTGGCCGTTGCCTTCAGTAATTTCCACGCTGTCTTGCGGGAAAACATGGCGGTTTGTCGTCACTATACACGGCTAAGCTCCAGCGGCTGAGATAGATGTAACAGAGTACAAAGGAGGGGCGTCAAGGAAGTGCTACGGCAGGAGATGACGCGAATCGCGGTCAATAAAGCTTGGAATACATCTTCGGGTCAGGGCTTCTACGACCGGCAGAGATGAGTGGTCTTTCCATTCTTCGCGCCTCGCTTGGCTTGTTGGGACTTCTGATCGTCGCGCTGTCGCAAACACGCGCTCAGGACTCTACTGGTCGAACCGTCACGGGTATGGAATACCAGCCCAAAGATCAGCCGATCTATTCAAAGGATCTCCAAAACGCGCTGCTCGTCCAAATCGGCCAGCCGCTTGATCCCGCTCAGGTGGCGGGAACGATCGACCGCCTCTGGGCCACTGGACTATACGACGACATTCAGGTCGATGCGGAGCCCAGCGCCGGCGGCGTCACAATCCGGTTCATCACAAAGGCCCGCCGATTTATTGGCCATGTAGGGGCGGATGGTGACATTAAGAATCCACCCAGCCGCGCTGTGCTCCTCAGCGACGCCCAATTGTATCTGGGGCAGCCTTTCGATCCAGCCGCGCTGGAGGCGGCCCGAAAGAATTTGGAGGAAGAACTCAATCAGAACGGCTTGTTCTTCGGCACAGTGGGCACTACCACGATCGAAGATCCGGCGACCCACCAGATGACAATTCGGTTTCTTGTGTACTCCGGCAAGCGGGCGCGTTATGAAACTCCGGTCATTACCGGAAAAACAGTGCCACTGTCGAACGAGGCAATCATCAGGGCCACTGGTTGGCGCTGGCCGTTGATTCACGTGTATCGGCAGGTGACTTCGGCATTCACTGATCGCGGAGTGGACGGAATTCAGAAGAAATACGGCAAGAAAGATCGCCTGACCGCGACGGTAAGCCTCACTTCACTTAAATACGATCCCGAAACCAGTCATGCGCAACCAACCCTGGATATTAATGCCGGGCCCAAAATCCTTATTAAGGCGCTCGAATCCAAGCTTTCCAAACGTAAGTTGCGGCAATTGGTCCCGGTTTATGAGGAGGAATCGGTTGACAATGACCTGCTAACCGAAGGGGCCGCGAACATTCACGATTATTTTCAATCAAAGGGATACCCGGACGTTGATGTTACCTTGCA
>JAFATG010000168.1 GCA_019244055.1 Acidobacteriaceae bacterium
CTCCTCACGTCGGAAATGGGCCCACGGCCCAAGCGGCAGCACCTCCAATTCCTTTCTCCCCTGTGTGTTCCAAAGCTTTCTCCTGCGACAGAGGCCCTGGCTCATGGTCAAGCTCTGGAGTTGGTTCTTGATCGATGCGCGCATACGCACAAGCTTTTGGCGATGCACAATGAGTTGACGAGTGTCCCGGTCGTGTGGTGAGGGCACCCAAATCCGCGGGAACAGATCAGTTAGCAAAAGATCGAGCAGGTGGGCAGCATCCTGAGGATCTGTCTTCTGTTTCCGAACCACCATGGCCCGAATCCGGGCTGCGTCGCCGATCCACAATTCGTGACCGAGTTCCGCCGCCAGGCGCTCAAACCATCGAGTGTTCGATGTAGCTTCTAAGCCTATTCGTGCAGGCATGCTAACAGAGGCGTAGAACTGTTTGACCTCGCCATTCTCATGCGACACCGATCTTTCAATGAGTTCGCCTGTTTCGGTATCGAGCATCGCAATTCGCTGAAAGCGCGAATGAAAATCACAGCCAACGAAAATCATTTCAGCTCCTTTCCGAACCGTTCCCGGTTCGCAGGCGTCAAGTCTATCGACGATCCTTCCTTGCGAGGGCCGTTATCTAATCACAACGGAACCGGCGAAGTCGAACAAAGATTAAGCGGGGGAGCCGAAAGCCTTTAAGCTGCCTATACAGATCCGATCAACCCGGTTTTCGATGCCATCTCGCCCCAGCCGCTGTACTCGTTTGCATCCGGCTACACGCATGTCTTCTCTCAAAATCTGGTGAACTACTTCAACCCGAAGTTCTCGTGGTATGAAAGGCTGTTTGGTCCTGCGAATTTTCAGCAGACGCTTTCGGCATTGCCAATCGTTTTGGAGGGCAACGCATCGAGTGCGCCGTTTACGACCATTGGCGGCCTGGATAATACATGGATTCAGGGCAGGCGCGCCAGCCGGTTTTTATTAACGACAATCTTGCTAGGACCGTAGGCCCGCACGAATTCCGCTTGGTACCAACACGCGAATTTTTCGACTGAACGATTACGATTTTGGCAAAGGAACTAACAAACCAGGACTTCTCCAGAGAGAATGAAAAATGCTCACGATCCTATTTATTGCGTAAGGCGACGGCAGGGTCTACCTGAGCCGCGCGTTAGCTGTCCCTCAGCACTTCTTGGGCGACGACAGAGCCCGCCCGGTAGATCGGTACAAGAGCCGCGATCATCGAAACCCCGCTCAAAACAAGAAAAGCGGCCACGCTTGGGCCGATCAGCGCCGGAGCGGTGCCGTATACAAGGCTGGAGCAGGCATGAAGTACAACGTACGAACAAGGCAATCCCATCAGAATCCCGATTCCCGTTAGCAGCACGGCTTCTTTCGCGACAGCCAGGCAATCTCATGTGGTTCGGCGCCCAGCGCAATGCGGATTGCGATTTCTTTCTCCCTCCGAGACACGAAGAACAGCAACAGCCCCCCAACGCCAAACGCGGACAGGATTAACACCAAAGCAACGTAGGGTTTTGCGATAGCGGTAAGTAATCGATCTTGCAGAAGTGCTCGTTCACGCAACTGCGAAATCGTATTTAGCATAAAAATCTCCTGCACACCAGCTCTTTCAACTTCATTCCGCAGTCCCGTGATAATCCCTGGCGCCGGACCTGAGAAGCGAACCTGCAGGTTGGCCCAATTGGCCATTCGTTGCAGCTGCCAGAGATTAAGCAAGATGAAATCTCTGTCTCGCATATGAGGATCTTCGAGCGCGTCGTCGGAAGCGATGCCGACGATTTGCAAATCTCGCGTCTCTGGCTCCGTCCCAAACTGTATATGGCGTCCTATGGCATTTCCTTCAGGAAAGAGGCTTTGCGCGGCAGACTGGCTGACGATGGCGGTGCGTTGAGGTAGGCGAGCTTCGACCCTTCTGAAATCGCGTCCCTGCAGCAAAGGAATGTGCATAACATCGAGGAAACCGTCGGTGACAAATTCGGCCGGGGCCCGGAGACCTTTTTTTTCGGGCTCGTCGAGCCGGCGAACATCCTCCCTGAATGGCACACTCACAAGCGGCGCGAAGCTGGCCAAGCTCGCGCGCGCGACGCCGGGCAAGGAACTGACCCGGTCAATAAGGTTGAAGAAATAAGACTCCGAAGTTCGGCCGGTTGATTCACTCCGAGCAGTAGGCATCAGCTGAATGTTAATGACTGAATCTCCATTGAAATTCACTGCGGTGTCTTGCAAATACCTGCCCGATTCGGCGAATGCATTCGCGCATATGACGATGACCAGTGTCATCGCGAGCTGGCCGCAAAGCAGGGTGCGGCGAGCGCGGGCATGCGGCCCGGTTGTGGAACGCGACTCGCTTCTGAGCGGAATGGCAGGGTCGATGTCGCTTGACCGCCAAGCGGGAAGAGCGGCAAATATCATAACCGCGAGAACGGCGGCCAAGCCGGTGAACATAAGCAGCCGGGCGTCAAGGCCAACAGTAAAGGACAGATCAGGGCGGTCAAAAGCCCGGATGAAGAAGTCAATCAGAACACGCGTGCTGACGAACGCCAGAACAAAAGCAGATAATAATGCAACGCTCAGAAGAACCCCACTCTCTGCGACAAGCTGCCGGAGAAGACGCCATCGTGCCGCGCCCATCGCGACTCTGATGGCGATCTCGCGCTGGCGCTGAAGACCTCTCGCCAGCAGTAAATTCGCAACGTTCACGCAAGAGACAATCAGAACCAAAATGCTGATCGCAAGCAGCACGAGAAGGGGTTTTTCAAAATGATCGCGAAAATAGTAGTCGACCGGGGTAGCGCCCGAGCTAACAATCGGCGGCATTGCGATAATCTCTGCCCGGTTCAACCCGCCAAAGCCCGCCGGCAGCGCCGCATCGAGCAGCCTGCGCCACCGGGTTCCAAGCTGGACCCGCAACTGAAGCTGCGTTGCACCTTCCCGGCGTCTTGCCAGGGTGTCGGCCCAATAGAAACGACCAGACGGATCCTGTGCGCTCTTGACCGTCCTCTGTGAAATGGGGGCCGATATACTCATCGGGAATCCCCAAATCAGACCTTCAAACCGCGATTCCGTCACGCCGACGATTTGAAGACGCGCCGGAAATCTTAATGGTCGTGCCGAGTACATCGCGTTGAAGCCCCAGCCTGTCGCGCCAGAATCTGTAACCGATAACGGCTACGTGAGGCCCGTTTGGTTGATCGTCGCTAGGTATCAGGAGTCGCCCCAGGGCCGGACGGATGCCCAGAGTTTCGAAACAATCGCCTGTTACGGACAGTGTAGAAACAACCGCGGAGCCGTTTCGAAAGGTGACCGGCTCGTCGCCCGCAGTGAATCCGCAGACTCCGCCGAGCAGCGGATCTCTTCGGAGATAGTCCAAAATGGGCCCCGGCACAGGCATCGTCATGCCATTGCTCTCAAGCGAGCCGATTCTCACGAGTTGCCGGGGAGCTCGAACCTGCAAAGGACGCAACACGAGGGTGTCGATCAAGCTGAATACCGCCGTATTGGCCCCTATTCCAAGGCTGATAGATGTAATCGCGGCAGCAGCGAAAACGCGACTGTGCTTCAGTGTTCGTAGCGCAAAGCGAACGTCGCTCCACAATTCGCGCGGCCAGCTAGATTTCATGATCAACGCAACCATTGCGAATCGCTGTCGGGCTGAGTATGCATATGTACCAGCCAGTCAGTTACCTATCGGAATACGGAAATTGTGCATTTCCGCGCCAAGATGAGGCGGTTAGAACAGCCATAATAACGATCGTTTGCCTGACTACTGGATTGGAAGAGATAAGCGAGCTTGGAGATTTCGTGAAGTAGCAATTCTTAATAGGCGTAGGTGCCTTGCCTTCATAGTGGAAGACAACTCCGTCGAACGTGCACTCTATGTACTCATACCCGTCCAGTGGAATGTTTTGGCTGGACAGCTGTTGCCGGGCTATCGGAGTTAGCTTGCGTGCGTCCCAGGCACGGCAACGTGCCTGATACCACGAGACGGCCATTCGTACCCACCGCATCATCGTTCAGCCCGATTGGTCGGCCGAAAGCTGCGCTGTAGACGGGTGGGCACCACGTGACCGCTCCCTATTCGAACCGAAGTGCTTCCACCGGGTCGGTCAAAGCGGCGCGGAGCGAGGGCAATAAAGTCGCGACGCTGGCCATGAAAACGAGCAACAACGGCACGGCTATGAACACCGAAGCATCAGTCGTGGTCACGCCAAAAAGCATGCTGCTTATCAGGCGTGTCAGCGCAAGTCCGCCCACCAGACCGGCGATCGCACCGATCACACCTAAGATGACGCCCTCTCGCATGGTGCTGCCCGTGATGTTTCCGGGGGTAGCACCAAGGGCGATGCGAACTCCTATCTCCTTCCTGCGCTGCAAAACGGATTGGGCCACAATCGCATACAGACCGATGGCCGCCAGCAGCAAGGACATGCAGGCGAAGCCGCCGAATATGGCGCTGCTGAATTCGGATGGCAATTCCTTCGCAGCGATAATGTCGCCCATAGGTTCCATTTCCACCACGGGTACGTTACGGTCGAGCGATGAAACGGTGGCACGGATTTCGCTGTTCAACGACACTCTGCTGCCTGCCCGAACGACAAGAGACATTTCCCGGGTAAGCGGCTGGAACATGGGTATGGCCTGACGATAAGGCACAAAGATCACGGGTAGGGTGTCCCAATCGAGACCGGCGTGCTTTACGTCCCCGACTATTCCCACCACGGTCATCCACGGGGCTTGGCTTTTTTCATCACCTTGCTTGATCCGCTGACCAATGGGATTGTCGTGTGCGAAGTAGCGCCGAACCAGCGTCTCATTGACGATAGCGACTTGCTCCGAGCGCTCTGAATCGCGTTCAGTGAACGTTCTGCCCGCCAGCAACGGTATTCCCAACGTGCGGAAAAAGTCCGGGCTGATGATGTCGTTGCCTGTGAGCATGAAGGCATTGTGGCCGGCGGGATGTCCCAGAATGCTGAATCCAAATACCACCGTGCCCTTCAACGGAAGCGCCGTGGTAGCCCCCACCGACTGCACACCGGGAAGATTGCTCAGTTGTTTCAGCAGACGGTCAAGAAAATTGTTCCGCGCTATCGCATCCTTGTAACCCTCGCCCGTGAGCTCTACCCTGAACGTCACATCGTTCCCGGCACGAAAGCCGAGCGGCTGAGTCGTGAGCTTCACCAGTGACTTCAGCAAAAGGCCGGCGCCGATGAGCAGGATCACGCAAAAGGTGACCTCTGAGGCAACCAGCGCCTTGCGCCAGTAGTGCATGCGGCGGCTCGACATCAAACCACGGCCCGTCTCTTTGAGCGTGCCGACGATATCAACACGGGACCCCTGCACGGCAGGTACGAGCCCAAACAGGATGCCGGTCACGAAGGTGACGACGAACGTGTGGGCGACCACTCGCGAGTTGATGCCGATCACATTGATTTGCGGAAGCTCCACGAAGGCTTGGCTGGCTATGGGAACGAGTAGCTTGATCCCGAGGACTGATAGCGCCAAACCCGTCAATCCAGCGATAATCCAGAGCAGGATATTTTCGGTCAGGAGTTGTCGAACGACACGCGCGCGCGCCGCTCCCAGGGAATATCGAACCGCCATCTCGTGTCTTCTCTCCGCGGAACGGCCGAGAAGCAGCCCAGCCACATTCATGCATGCGATGAACAGGACCAACCCTACCGCACAGGAAAGCGCCTTTAGCATGGGTGTGCTGAATTCGGCACGCTGCGCCTGCAGGTCGCGGACGATCATTCCCTGGGGGCGATCGGACGGGGGAATAAGATCATGAGCTGCGCGTAACAACGCTTCGGCTTCCGAAGCGGCGGCTTGAGGAGTTATGGCGCGCTGCAGCCTTCCGACGACGCTCACGCGATTCGAGTGCGTTAAATCACTCGGCGTCATGAGCGTCCAGAGTTCCGGAGCTCCCTCTTCTTCCGTCGGGAATGTGAAACTCGAAGGCATCACGCCCACGATGGTGTAAGCCTTCGAATTGACGTTTAAGGACTGCCCGATGACATCATGCCGTTCGAAAACCCGCGACCAGAAGTTAGAACTGAGTACCACTTCGCGCGCCTCAGGATTATCCGAGGGCAAGAAGGTGCGCCCCTCTTTAGCGGCAATACCAAGCATGGGCAGATAGTCAGCAGTTACGCCCTCACCGGAGACGCTTTCCGCCCGATCGTTGACCAGTACCGTGTCTCTTTCCCCGGCTGCCGCCGCAAGCGTTTCGAAACTGTGGTTATTCTTCTGAAGGGTCAGGAAGTCTGCTGGGGGCAGCATTTGCCTCTTCCATTGCACATTTCGCGGTGGTTGCTCGGAAACAGCAACAATCCTGCCCGGGTCGCGAAAGGGTAACGGACGAAACCATACAGCATCAATGGCGCTAAAGAGCACCGTGTTTGCCGCGATGACGAGCGCCAGAAGGAGAATCGCGGAGCAGCTAAACAGGGGCCTCCGCAGCATCATGCGAACTCCAAACCGAAGGTCCTCGCCGAGCCGCTCGAATGCACTCCACCGCCAGGATTCGCGCACATCTTCCTTCAGCAGCAAGGTATTGCCCAAGGCCCGCTGAGCGGCGTAGCGGGCGTCTTCATGAGACAAGCCCCGCTCCCGCTGTTCCTCGGTTTCCAGTTCGAGATCCGAGCGCAGTTCACGATCCAGATCGTCTTCTCGCCTCTTCTTCCGCCGCACGTCAGGTCTCCTCGACGGGCCACATAATTCGCGCCACGGCGCCCGTTAGGCGTTTCCATTTAGATTCTTCCGTTCTCAGCTGCTTTCTGCCCGAGGGGGTCAGCCGGTAATACTTAAATTCCCGATTGCGGTCAGGCGCCGTTTCCCACTTGGAAACCACCAATCCCTTTTCCTCCAAGCGATGGAGCGCTGGATACAGCGAGCCGTGTTGGACCTGCAGGAGATCATCGGTTGTCCGCTGGATGTGCTTGCCGATCTGGTGCCCATGGGCGGGACCGAACAGGAGTGTTCGAAGGATGAGCATATCCAGAGTCCCTTGCAGAAGATCTACCCGATCGCGCGTTCGTTGCGCCATAGAAGACATTCTACCCCCATCGTGTAAAAAACGAGTCGGCCGCCAGAAGCTTACGCGAAGGCTTGGCGGAGATGTTCACAATCCAGCGGTTGCAACTTCCGCCTTCGCTGTACAAATGCCTTGGGACCACCAACGTGATTGAGAGTCCGCAAAGTGGCGTGCAAAAGAGAACTCATAATGTCACTCGTTGGCGCGATGCCGCCATGGTCGAGCGCTGGGTCGCTTCGGCTTGGCTACTTACTGAAA
>JAFATG010000289.1 GCA_019244055.1 Acidobacteriaceae bacterium
TATCGAGTGCACCGGTGAGCCGTTGATATGAATACTGTAAATAGAAATCGTGTTGCATGTCGTCTTCGCGGGTGCGCATCACTTGAACAGGGACTTTCATTTTTGCGGCGACCTGATACGCCTCGGCCAGATAGTCCCATTGATAACGGCGGCCAAATGATCCGCCTGAAAAGGTCACGTGCACGATCACGTTGTCCGGCGAAACTCCCGCCACAGACGCAATCGTCTTTTGCGCCAAATCCCCGCCCTGAGTAGGCGACCAGACTTCAATGCGTCCGTCGGCGCGCACATGAACCGTGGTGTTCATGGGTTCCATCGTGGCGTGGGCTTGAAAGGGCATTTCATAGTCCGCTTCGATCTTCTTTGCAGCACGCGCCAGAGTGTCCTCAACATTGCCGCGCTGCGCAGTGACGACACTGGGCGGGCCTGCGGCCTTTTCACGAAGTTGCTGTTGGAGGGTGGCAGTGGTTTCTGATTCGCCCGGACCTTTGTCCCACGTGATATTCAATGCCTTCCGACCTTGGATAGCGGCCCAGGTGGAAGTTGCCAGTACGGCGACACCGCCTGCCACATTCAGATTGCGCTCAATCGCCGCGACATAGCCGATTGGCGGAACGGCGAAAACCGCTTTTACACCCGGAACCGCTTTAGCATCCGAATCATCGAAACTGATGAGCTTCCCGCCAAAATGCGGACAGCGTGCGATTACGGCAAACAGCATTCCCGGAACGCGGACGTCTAGGCCGAATATTGCGCTTCCATCTACCTTGGCCGGAGTATCGACCCGCGGCATGGACTTTCCGGCAATGTGGAACTGTTTAGGGTCTTTCAATGGAACTCTGCTGAGATCGGGGACTGGAAGTTTCGATGCACTCTCCACCAACTCGCCGTAACGAAAGCGCCGGCCTGTGCCGATGTGAATGATGCTTCCGTTTTCCGCGCGGCACTCGCCCCTGCCACAATTCCATCGTTGAGCGGCTGCAGTGAGTAGTAGCTCGCGTGCTTGCGCGCCGGCTTGACGCAACGGGAGCCAAGTGGAAGCGGTGCCGTCGCTCCCGCCCGTAGTCAGATGTTTGTACACTGCGGGAACAGTCGGGGCCTGCTCGACGTGAATTGCAGGCCAGTCGAGTTCAAGCTCCTCGGCGAGCATCATGGCGTTCGCAGTCCGTGTTCCTTGTCCCATCTCGGGGGTCTCGGTGAACAGAGTGACTTGGTTATCTGGCGCAATGCTGATCCAGGCATTCACTCTTCCATCGGTCGATTGGGTAAGCCTACGACCGGGGAGAGAAAAGCTCAAAACGAGCACTGCGCCCGTTCGCATCGCTTCGCGTCTAGTAACAACGGCGCTCATGCTTTTGCCTCCGCGACCCGTTGGATCGCACGGCGGATCCGCTGGTAGGTCGCGCACCGGCATATATTGCCGCTCATTGCGTCATCGATTTCCTCTCGCGTGGGATGTGGAGTGTTCTCTAGAAGCGCCGCAGCCTGCATGATCTGTCCGGACTGACAGTAACCGCATTGCGGCACCTGTTCGGCAATCCAGGCGCGCTGGATCGGATGACTGCGATCGATTGATAAGCCTTCAATCGTCGTTACCTTTCGTCCGCCAACGGAGCCGATAGGCGTTTGACAGGAGCGCACTGCTTCTCCATCTAGATGGACCGTGCACGCTCCGCACAGTCCCATTCCGCAGCCGTATTTCGTTCCTGTCAAACCAAGTGTGTCGCGCAGTATCCAAAGGAGGGGAGTGTCCGGCCGTATCGTCAACTCGTGCCGCTTGCCGTTCACGATTAGTCCAATCGAACTCATGAGAATCTGCCAACAGAATCTAACGCTCTGCCACATTGAGCCAAGCGAATTGGGATGGATCGTAGTCAGCCGGTTACGAATCGTAACGAGACCGCCTGGTTTGGCAATGGTCGGTATTCCGGTTTAGATTTGGAATGTGACCGACTCGCGAATCTCTGCGACGGACAAACGTGTCCTGATCGCTTGCGGCTTAGGCGTCGCCGTTCTTGTTGCTGCAAGTCAGTGGTATTTTTACGACGCGGTTCACCGTCAGGAAGAGCGGTTCACTTATTATCTGGCTACGTGTGCGTATCTCTGTGGCGTCCTGGCGCCTGTCGTGATATGGCTTGGGCGCCGCCGGCCAATTGACAGCGGAGACTGGAAGCGGTCTCTTCCCATTCATCTGGCGGCAAGCTTATTGCTAACCGCCTTGGGCGTGTGTACGGAAGCGAGCATCGGTTGGCTTCATCATGCGAGCCAATGGAGCTATTGGGCGGCGCTGAGACACTACTTTACGCAACACACACAGATCAGCATCGTTACGTATTGGGCACTTCTCGGCGGGTTCCACGTCTACCGTATCTATGATCATGCGCGTCGCCGCGAGGTGCATGCTGCGCAGCTAGAAGCACGGCTTCGAGAGGCGCAGCTAACAGCTCTACGCAGCCAGCTTCAGCCGCATTTCCTGTTCAACACACTGCAGGCGGCGACCACCTCGGTTTATGACGATCCGCAGGGCTCCGAAGAGATTCTGCTCTCGCTCAGTGAACTGTTGCGCATATCGCTTCAGGTATTCGAGCGGCAGGAAATTCCGCTCGGCGAAGAAATTGATTTTTTGAACCACTATGCCGCCATCCAACAGCGGCGCTTTGGAGACCGTCTGCGGGTCGATTTTCAAATCCCGGAAGAATGCCGGGCTTGCGCTCTGCCCGCACTCCTGTTACAGCCGTTGATCGAGAATGCGATCCGGTACGGGGTCGGTCTTCGCAAGGAGGCGGATGTAGTAACGGTTCGTGCATCCCTGAATCAAGATCTCTTGCATATTGACATAAGAAACCTCACAAGCATTCTGGACGACTCTCTGGACCGCCTCATCTCTCGCGGCGTGGGTTTGGCCAACACGATTGCTCGCCTGCAGCACCTATATGGGCCTCAAAAATCGTTCGTAATTCGTAACGTTTTGCCGCAAGGCGTGGCGGTTTCGCTTTCCGTCCCAGCGCGAGTCCTGCCATTCCATTCCACCGAATTGGAAATCTATGAGCATTCGGGCGCTAATCATCGATGACGAACCGCTCGCGAGGCAGAGCGTTCGCCGGTTCTTAAAGCAGCACAATGATATCGAGCTATTGGGCGAATGCGCTGACGGGCAGTCCGCGATTGACGCGATTCTAGCCCACAAACCCGATCTCGTTTTCCTGGATGTCCAGATGCCAGAGGTAGACGGATTTGCCGTGGTCAATCGCATCGGAGTTGCGGAAATGCCGGCAACGGTTTTCGTTACGGCCTACGATCAATACGCTCTGGCCGCCTTTGATGCAAACGCCCTGGATTACCTGCTGAAGCCGTTTGGAAAGACTCGCTTCGACCGGGCGCTGGCGCGTGCTCGCGAGCGGATTGCCCTGCACGCGGATCGCGAGTCGATTCGACAATTCCTCACAGCGATGGAGGGTATGGCGCCAGCTCGAAACTACATCGACCACTTACCCGTCACTCAAAACGGCCGCATTGTCTTCGTCAAGGCACGGGACATTGAATGGATTGAGTCTGCGGGGAACTACGCTCGCGTCCATACTCACTCACACCAGCTTGATATCCGTGAAACGCTGGCGAATCTGGAGAGGAGGTTAGATCCGCGCCAATTTGTCAGAATTCACCGCTCCACCATTGTGAATTTACAGTATGTAAAAGAAGTGCATCCGTGGTTCCACGGGTATCATCTTGTGGTCCTCAAAAGCGGAGAAAAACTTCGCATGAGCCGATATCAAAAGGAGGTATCGGCAAAACTCGGCATCCGCGGTCGTTGATGATTTGGATGTCGTTCAAGCTTTAGCGCTGTCGAGCCCCGTTTTGGCGTTGGTATGGAGGGTGTAGTGGCGGTAGCGGGCCGGTAATCACTGGCTGCGCAGGGATTGGGTTGGCTCGAGGTGCGCCGCGCGGAAAGCTGGAATACAGGTAGCGGCGAGGGCAACACACAGGATTACGGCGAGTACAACGAAATAGACGACTGGCGCACTGAACTGCGTGCCATTAAACATAGCGCTGAAGACTCGTGGCAATGGCAAAGCGAGAACCACACCAACGGCTGAGCCGATGGCCCCAGTTTTTAACCCATCCCGCAGGATCATATTGAGGATTTCGGAACTGCCTGCGCCGAGCGCCATCCGAATCCCGATTTCGTGCGTGCGCTGGCCGGTAGAGTACGCCACCATTCCGTATATTCCAATCGCGGCCATGACGAGCGCGAGTAGTGCGAAGGAGCCGAGGATGCGCACGAATAGCGGGTTCCCACGGCGGTTCTGATCGACAAATTGCTGCATCGTTCTGACGTTTGCTACCGGTAGCTCCGGATCGATTTCCGAGATCGTGCGGCGCAGCGGCGGGATCAAGCTCTCAGGGCTAGCTTCGGTGCGTAAGAGCACGCAAAGCGAGGCGGTCGGGTCCTGCGCGAGAGGCTCATAAATCTCCGGATCGACGCGAGTGTCTTCGGAGTCGCTCTTGATGTCGCTGACAACGCCGATGATTTCACTCCAGGCATTAGGCGCATCTTTGCCGGCGAACCTTAGCTGAACGCCAAGCGGATTTCTTCCGCCGAGAACGCGGCGAGCGAACTCCTGATTCACTAGAACGATTCGCGGTGCTTTTGCGTCGTCGGAATCCGCAAAGCGGCGGCCACGCAGGATGCGGACGCGCGTGGTCTGGAAGTAGTCGGGCGTGATTATAACGTGTAAGGCCCTGGGCGGTGCGTTTGTCAGGTTTTCGCGCTCGCCTTTGATGAGGAATGGAGTACTCGATGGGCTGCTGCCGGGAAGATCAGACGAAAGCGCGGCACTGCCGACGCCAGGAAGCTGACGCAGGCGGGTGAGTAGCTTTGTTGCGAAGAGACGCTGCGCATCGGCATCGTTGTACTGAGCGCGATCGAGAGTCAAGTTTGCGGTGAGCAGGTGATCCGTGGGGAATCCGAGGTTCTGGTGTTCGATGTGAAAAATGGCGTGGATCAGCAGACTGCTTCCGATGAGCAGAAACAAAGCGAGCGCGATTTCGGAGGTGACCAGGAGGGCGCGGAGACGATTTTGCGACCGATCCGAGGAAGCCGTGCGAGTCTCGTTCTTGAGATCGGTATTAAGGTCCCGCCGCACCGATTTGATGGCCGGAGTCAATGCGGAGAGTAGAGCCGAAACGACGGAAATAATCAGGGCGTAGAGGAGAACCTTTCCGTCCAGGCCGACAGGAACTGCACCAACGAAATCGTTGAAACTCAGATTGGCGCGCACCACCGCGATGCCAACATACGCGAGCAGCAGGCCGACGCCTCCACTCAGAAGAGAGATGACCAGGCCCTCCGTTAGAAGCTGACGAACAATACGCACCCGGCTCGCGCCGATCGACAAGCGAATCGCAAGTTCTTTCTGACGGCGTGCCGCTCGGGTGAGCAACAGACCGGCGACATTGGCGCACGCGATAAGGAGAATGAAGCCGACCGTGATCATCAATACCACGAGCGCTTTGCGGATGCCGAAGTTACGAATGAGGTAATCCGGAAGGGGTCGCATCGAGGCGCCCCAGCGGCGTTCCGAAGCCGGAAATTCGATTTCCGCGCGATGCGCGAAGGCGGTTAGTTGTGACCGTGCCTGGGCCGGAGACACGCCACGAGCGAGGCGCGCGAACAAGTAAAGATAGCGCTCGTGGCGAGCCGCTACCGCTTGATCGGCTGCGGTTAAAGTGAGCGGCGTCCAAAGCTGCGGAAGAAACCCGAGGAAACGAAAATCGTCGAGCATGACCCCAATGACGGTGTGATCTTCACGGTCAAGGCGGACCGTGCGCCCGACAATGTCTGGGTCCGAAGCAAAGCGGCTGGCCCACAGGGCGTAGCTAAGAATCAGGACGTGGTTGCGACCGGGCAGGTCTTCACCCGCAACGAAGGTTCGGCCCAGAGCGGGCTTAGCGTTGAGCAGGCTGAAGTAGTTAGGAGAAACGGAGGCATACCGGACGGTTTCGGGCTGACCTTTGATGGTGAGACCGGCGCTTTTGTAATCGTCGGCGGCAGCTATTCAGAAAAGACATTCGTATGGCTGCGCCAGGCAAGGTAGTTCGGCACGGAGACTGGGTTTAAGTCCGCGACTTCGCTGGCGTTCGGATCCACGGAAGAGAGCACGTAGACGTGTTGCGGGTCCTGACCCGGCAGGTGCGGCAGGAGAAAGGCACTCACCAGGCTGAACATCGTGGCGTTGACAGCGATACCGAGCGCAAGCGTTATGACGGCAGTGGTGGTGAAACCGGGAGTCTTGACGAGTTGCCGGCACGCGAATCTGATATCGGCCCAAAAGCTTTCGAGTTTCGGCCATTGCCACACTTCGCGGCTGCGTTCTTCGACCAACGTGCGGTTTCCGAAAGAACGGCGCGCCGCGAGTTCAGCCTCTTCGCGGCTGAGGCCGTCTGTTATCAGTTCATCAATGGTTTCGCTGATGTGTTCGGAGATGGAGACTTGGATATTGGAGTAGCGCTGACGGCGGAAGATGCTCATCGGGACCTACGCTTCCGCGGCGGCGAGCACGCGGGTAATACCGGCTAACATGCGGTCGAAGCTCGACACTTCCCGTTCGAGCTGGCGCTGACCGTTGGCCGTGAGGTGATAGATGCGAGTGGGCCGCCCCTTGACGGAGATGCCGGGTTCGGATTCGAGCAGGCCTTCTTTCAATAAGCGCTGCAGCGCCGGGTAGAGAGAGCCTTCTTCGACTTTGAGGAGATCATCCGAGACCTGTTTGATGTGTTTGGCCAGCGCATAGCCATGCATCGGCTTGAGCCGTAGCGAATGGAGGATCATGAGTTCCAGCGCGCCGGAGAAAAGATCGCGCTGATCCGCCTTTTTCGGCATGAGTTAAGCTTAGCACCCGTATAGCTATTTTGTAAATAGGTATTCCTAAATGAGGCTCGCAAACGACTCCACCTCAGCTAACATTGGCGTGAGCACAGCTCTCAGTTCAGGACTGAGATCGGCTGTCATTCCAGTGCTTACCTGAAAAGCGCCGGTCTCCAGGCAACACGACGTCGCGGAAGTGCCCCGAACACTCCGTGAATTTTCGGTGGGTTGGGTAGGGAGAGGGAGGTCCCGCTCGGATCGGCTATTTCTGTTTGTTACCGGAAGGCTTGACTCTGATAAAGAGTTTGTCCCATTTGTGATGCTTGCCCGAAGGCCGACCACCCGGAAAGGTCCGGTTCAACAGTTGGATATCTGAGATCAAGTTAGCGTCCATCCAGCGCCAGTTAGGAAGTTTGTGGCTGCTGGAGCCTGCGATCTGGTATCCGAGGAGCTTGACGGTGCCATTTTTAATTCCGTAGTCGTGCGGTTCCAGAATACGCTCCCTACGTTTGTAAGACAGCCGGATCAAGCGTGCTTCGGCGATCGCTTGCCACAAGAGGGGATTGATGTTCGGCTCGGATTCCGACTGCATGGGCTTTTGCCTCTTATATTTGATGCCGCTGAGTATAGCTTGGACGCATTGAGGTGCGCGGCACTGCGAAGCACGATACGGCATGGGTGAAAGCGCCTACTTAGCTGGCATGGAGCGCCTCACGATAGTTCCACGGCATCCACCGGGCGGTTGTGCAGCTACATCCGTGGCGTGTTTCGGCGTTTTCCTGTGAAGAAGTGCCACGTCACAACGAGCCGCTCCCAGCAAATCGATCGGACCGAAGGTCAACCTGACGCCTGGGTCTATCAGTGTTACGGTGGATAGACTTCACACGCAAACGGCTCGTAAGTCGGATTGAGAGTGCGGCTGATAGGCGGATCCGGATCGTGGAGCTCACTTCTCGAGCGGGAAAGCCCTTATCGTTCCTGCCTTTCGGCAGGACGCGGCCGCAATCCGCAAAGTCTTCGCTGAAATTTCATCAGAACATCTAGATCAACTCGAGCGGACTCTGAAACGTGTGGGAAAGCGTGCACAACAGATGTGTGTTCAATAAGAAGAAAAGCAATGAGGGGTCTGGATACAGAGATCGGAAACTGGCGATCCTGATAAGCGTATTTGACGATGCCATCATCGGGGGGGAATAGTCGAGATGAGTAGGTGCGAGTCGAAGCGTCCACCCAAATGAAAACGATGAACTCCCTGATTCCTTTTTGAAAAGTGCCCGACCACGAAGACTTCGGGCGCGTAAGACTGTATGTCTGTTCCTTTCACCAAAACTCAAAGCGACTCTCCAGCACGATACAGAGTGCTCGAAGGCCAAAGTTCGGTGTCAATCGACACGGCCTCATCCGGTCGCAGACGTTGTTCTGTCTCGTGAAGATGGACCGGTTGCTGCTACCATTCTTGTTACAATAGCGTGCGCTTCGCGTTCTTCCGCACGAAGATTTGGGCCGAGCATCGATCCGAGAAACACCAACCCGCCTGAGCCAAAACGGCGCCTCATCGCCACTGGCGTGTTCCCGTACCACGCGATCGTTTCGGCGCGCGCACAGGCCACCGGAATCACGGACGAAAAAGATCTGGTCAGCGCCGCGGACGGCCAGCGATAGTGAATGAACATCCCGGTGGTTCTGAGCTGATCGGGTGAGAGCGCAACCGGCTGCATTAGGTTAACACCGAAGACCTCTCGCAGAATTCGGGCCTGCGTGGCGAATTCCCGTGCCTCGCAAGCTATAAGTGCGCTCTCCCAAATGACCCAGGTACCCGCAAGGGCCCGTTCGCGTAGGCGGCATGCGAGCGATGCGTCGATCGCAGAAACGCCGCAAAGCAGGATGACGTTTGAAGATCCAGGCGCTATTAGCGTTCGGAATCCATCCGCCGATTCTTGTGAGAGGCAATTCGGTTCGGAGATGATTTCGAACTCGGCCACTTGGGCACGCGTGGCCCTAAGTCCCGCAGCAACCGGGAGGATTAGCGCTTGCTCAAAAAGTTGTCGCCGGGTCTGCACGCTTCGTCACAAATTGCCGGAGATTACGCGGTTCATCGCAGCCGCGGTATCGTAAATCTGCTGGTCGGGAGCGTAGGTATACTTCGCTTCCATCTCCGCGATTAACCAGCCGTCGTAGCCTACCTTCGTGAACGCGTCTCTGATCGCGCGCCAGTTGTTATCGCCCAAAAAAATGTTGGTGTACACGCTCTGGTTTCCGCAGCGGCCTCTATGCGTATGAACATCTTTGAGGTGAACGCGGGTAATCTTCGGACCGAGAATTTCAATCCACTGTTCCGCGAATCCCGTGTCGTGGATATTCCCGACGTCGAGGTGAATTCCGACCCACGGGCTATCGACATCGCTCAGGAAGGCGTTGAATTCCCGCGGGCTCAGCAAAAACTTCTGTTCTGAGCAGCAGTTCTCGACTCCGATTTTCACTTTCGCAGCGGCTGCATCCGGCGCCAGTTTCTTTAGGGAATCGAGGGTGCGCTTGTAGACCTCATTGTAGGGCGCGTCGCTCGTAACCAGGCCGGCCACGATCAGAATGGCATCGGTGTTGAAAATCTGTGCCGCTTCGATCTGCCGCTGGATGTGGCGGAAGGCCGCCTCCCGCTTCGAAGCATCGCGCGCCGAAACATTCTCCTTCCAATCCAGCGAGTTCGATATATTCGAGACTCGAAGGCCGGCATCCTCGATCTTCTGGCGCATTTCGCGCATCTGCGAATCGGTGCTCCCTATTTGGAACCATTCGCGCTCGCCTAGCCACAGCTCGACACCGTCGTAACCGGCGCGTTTGAGGAGCTGTAAGCCGTTCTCGAACGACACGCCTTTGGGAAAAATATTGTCACCGATTGATTTCTTCATACGAAGCGGCTGAATTAGCGCTTCCTTACGGTAGCGGTTCTGAAGAAATCATATCCGAGTCGACGCAACTTTCGAGGGCGATCCGGTTAGACCGCCCTCGCGTTTACTACTCTTGCGGGAAGGTGAAATCGCGGTTGTAACCGCTACCAGCATCCTGGTAGAGATCCGGCGGATCCAGCGGTGCCGATCCCACCTCAGGCCCTTCCAAAAGAGCCTTCTGATAAGCCTTTTCGCGGTTGACCAGATCACTGAGCATAGGCCCGGTGATGGTCCGCTTCTGGCGATCACTCGCTTTCATGCCGGAACAGTACCATGCCGTAGTGGCGAGCCGGCCCTCCGCAGGCCTTCGGCGATTTTTTTCTTCTGTCTAAGTAACTGTCGTCAAACCTGTTTCGCCTCACTATGACAAAATAGGCGGTTCTGATTGGCGCTTGTGACTGAGGCAAGGATGCGAATGAGATCTGTTTATCTGATGCTACCCGCGCTGCTATGGGCCAGCGTGGCGCTTCGCGCCGAAGTGCCGTCCGCAATTGCAATTAAGGATGCGCACGTGGTGACCGTCAGCGGGGAAGATCTTCCGAAAGCAACCGTGATCTTGCGCGACGGACTGATCCAGGATGTTGGGGCCAACGCATCGATTCCCCCCGATGCCTGGGTGATCGACGGCGCGGGGTTGACCGTTTATCCCGGCTTCATCAATGCGCTGAGCACTTGGGGAATTCCGCAGCCGGGGCCGAACCGGGCTGTCGCGACAGCAGGGAACGTGCCGCAGCAAGCCGCGCCGGCAACTCCCGCGCCGAACCCGGCCCCACGATCGCACGGACCCGAGGACCGGCCCCAAACCTATTCCTTCGAGCGAGCCGCAGACATGGTGGAACCGAGTGACTCGCGTCTCGAAGCGGTCCGAGCCGCGGGCTTCACCACGTCTGCTACCTTCCCGAACCGCGGTATCGTGGAAGGTCTCGGTGCGCTGATTGATCTGGCAGGCGAGCGTGGCCGCGACATGGTAATCGCGCAGCCAATCGGTCAGCAGATCGAATTCCGTGTCGGAGGCGGCGGAATGGGGCGTAGCTTCCCTTCCTCTTTGATGGGCAACATCGCATACGTCCGCCAGCTCTATCTCGATCTAGGTCAGTACAAGCAGGCGAAAGAGACCTATGTGGCGCATCCGAACGGCAATCGCCGTCCCGAGTATGACCACGATCTGGAGGGGCTCGCGGAATCGCCGCGTCTGTTGCTTCCGGCAGACGAGTGTCAACAGGTTGATCGTATTCTGAATTTCGGCCGTGAGCTGAAGGTCCCGTTCGTGGTTTATGGCTTGCATGAAGGCTATCGCCGGATCGATGAACTGAAACAGGCGAATGTGCCTGTATTGATCAGCTTGAAGTGGCCCGAAAGGCCGAAAGACGCTGATCCGAACGATATTCCGAACTATCGCGATCTCCTCATGCAAGAGCAGGCACCGGCTGTGCCGGGCATGCTGGCAAAGGCGGGAGTGAAATTTGCATTCTATTCGGATGGCGTGGACAGCGCCCCCGATTTGAAGAAAGCACTTAAGAAAACGGTCGATGCGGGACTCTCGCGCGCGGATGCCATTCGCGCGTTGACGGTGAATGCGGCGGAGATCTACGGAGTAGGAGACCGGCTGGGCAGTATCGAGAAGGGTAAGATCGCGAACCTGGTAGTCACAAAAGGCGAAGCTTTCGACGACAAAAGCACTGTCGAGTACGTGTTCGTGGATGGAAAGGAATTTCAGCCTTCGAAAGAACAGCAGCAGCCGCCCCAGGGAGGCGAAAGACGGGGAACGAATCCGGCAGACGAGGGTGATGCAAACGGGGGTGTGAATTAATGCGACGCCTGATACCGATCGCGTGCGCGATAGCGATGCTCGCCGGCCTGAGCGGCGCTGAGACCATTCTGATCCGGAACGCGACCGTGCTGACCGTCACGAAAGGAACCGTACAGAACGGCAGCGTGCTGGTTGAAAACGGCAAGATCGCCGCTATCGGGAAGAACGTCAGCGCTCCCGCGGACGCAACCATCGTGGATGCGACCGGCAAATATCTGATGCCGGGAATCATCGATTGCCATTCGCACACCGCGATCGAAGGCGGCGTAAATGAAGGAACCGTTTCGGATTCTTCGATGGTGAACATTAAAGATGTCATCGATCCGGAAGACATAAATATCTATCGCGGCCTGGCCGGCGGTTTGACTGTTTCGAATGTGCTGCACGGGAGCGCCAACGCAGTCGGCGGCCAAACTATCGTGATCAAGCTGCGCTGGGGCAAGACGGCCCGGGAGATGCTGTTCGAAGGCGCGACTCCGGGCATCAAGTTCGCCTTGGGCGAGAATCCGAAGCGGCAGGGCTACCCGTCGCAGAATTTTTTTAGCCAAGGCCCCGCACCGGAGCGCCGCTTTCCGGGAACTCGCATGGGCGTGGAAGAAGTGATTCGGGAGAGCTTCACGGACGCGAAGAACTATCAGGCGGAATGGAAGCAGTATCACGACGCCGTAGCGCGCGGCGAGCACCCGATCCCGCCAAGAAAGGACCTGCGTTTGGAGCCGTTGGTGGAAGTGCTCGAAGGAAAACGCTACGTTCACGCCCATTGCTACCGTTCCGACGAGATTCTTATGCTGCTGCGCGTGGCCGATGAGATGGGATTCAAGATCCGTACCTTGCAGCATGTGCTCGAAGGCTATAAGGTCGCTAGAGAGATCGCGGAGCACGGAACCGGCGCATCGACATTCAGTGACTGGTGGGCCTACAAGATCGAGGCATACGATGCGACGCCCTATAACGCGGCGATTATGACGCGCAAAGGCGTGGTGGTTTCGCTCAATTCGGATTCCGACGAGTTGCAACGGCATCTGAACCTGGAAGCTGCGAAGGTCATGCGGTACGGCGGCCTGAGCGAGACCGAAGCATTGGCTATGGTCACGATTAATCCGGCCAAGCAGCTTGGAATCGACAATCAGGTCGGCTCGATCGAAGTGGGCAAATCGGGCGACATGGTGCTGTTTGACAAGCATCCGCTCGATTACTATTCCAAAGTGCAGAAGGTCTGGATCGATGGGCATGACTACTTTGATCGCGATAAGGACCTGGAGACTCGCCCGGAATTTCAGAAAAAGAAGAAGGCGTTGGAAGACAAACTGAAGGTGGCGGAGGATACCGGTACGCGCCAGGGTAAGCGCAACGCCTCAAATGCCGCCAGCACGCCGATGATTGAGGAGAATCAGTGATGGAATTCCCGAAATTATTTTTAGTTGCGCTGGCACTCTCCGGTTCCGCGCTCTTCGGCGCTGCCGATAATTCCGTCGTGATCCGCAATGTGACCATTCATCCGATAACGGCGCCCGATATTTCCAACGGCTCGGTTCTGGTGATCGACGGTAAGATAGCCGAAATCGGAACACGAATCGGGGCGCGCTCGGGTGCGCGGACCGTAGACGGGCACGGTCTGCAGCTCTATCCCGGCCTGATCAACGCCGCAACCAACGTCGGATTGGAAGAGATCTCATCACTACGCGATTCGGTGGATCTGGATGAGATCGGAATGTTCAATCCGGAGCTGAGAGCCGAGATCGCCTGGAATCCATCGAGCCAGCACATTGAGGTCACGCGCGCCTCTGGAATTACCACGGTCATCAGCCTGCCGGGCAGCGGCGCCCGCAGCTTTCGCGGCGGACCGGGAACAGTGATCAGCGGGCAGGGCGCATTAATGCATTTGGAGGGATGGACATGGGAGCAAGCGGCGGTGAAGCCGAGCGCCGTGATGGACATGATCTTCCCGCAGGTGGAAACCGTTCCTCGGCGGTTTGCGGCGTTTCTCGCTCAGCCGGCGCTTTCCTATCAGGAACTGCAGCGGCAGTATCGTGAGCGCCTGAGGCAGACCGGCGAATTCTTTGAAGATGCGCGACGTTATGAAAAGGCCAAGGCGGCTTCTGGACCGGACTTTCGGCGCGACGTCCGGCTGGAGGCGATGACTCCGGTGATCCAAGGCAAGACGCCGTTGCTGGTGCAGGCGGAACGGGAGCAGATGATCAAGGAGGCGGTGGCGTTCGCGGACAAGGAGAAGGTGAAGATCATCATCGCGGACCCGCGCGAGATCGGATCGACCGGGGCGCTGCTGAAACAGCACAATATTCCAGTCGTGCTCGGCAAGACCTTCGACCTGCCTATGCGCGATGACGATCCGTACGATGCCCCATACACCCTTCCTGGGGACTTCTATAAGGCGGGTGTGAAGATCTGCTTTGGAACGTTTGACGTCGAGTTTGCGCGGAACGTGCCGTTCGAGGCAGCGCAGGCCGTCGCGTTCGGATTGCCGCGCGAGGAAGCGCTCAAGGGGCTGACCATCAATAGCGCGGAGATTCTGGGCGTTAGCGATCAGCTAGGTTCGATCGAGAAGGGTAAAGTGGCAGATCTGATTCTGACGGACGGCGATCCGATGCAGGCGAAGACGAATATCAAGCAGATGTTCATCGCGGGCCGGGAGGTGAGCCTCGAGTCACGGCACACGCGCGAGTATGAGAAGTGGATGAAACGGCCGTGAAGCCGGGAATCGGAAATGAGGGATAAAGTTCCCACGTTGCTGGTTCTCCTCTTCTGTTTCTGTGCTGCGTCCCGGACGATCGCCGCTACGCGCGACTACGAAGCTTTCGGCAAACCTATTCAGCCCGCTGCCGCTGACCCCGTAATCACTTCCGCTTTGAAGGAGGTCTCACAGGAGGAGATTCAGCACACGATCGGGAAACTCATCAGTTTTGGCAATCGCAACACGCTCTCCAGCGTGACGACGGATCAGAAACGGAGCGAAGGTGTGCTGGCCGCTGCCGACTGGATCGAAGCGCAGTTCAAGACTTATTCCGCAACGTGCGGCGTATGCCTGGAGGTGAAGCGCGACACCTTCACAGCGCCGGTGCAGAACCGTATTCCGAAGCCGACCACGATTGTGAATGTGTACGCCATTCTGCGCGGGTCCGATCCTGTGCAAGCGCGGCGCATGTACCTGGTGACGGGTCATTATGATTCGCGGAACTCCGACACGCTCGACACGTATGGAGCGGCGCCTGGCGCTAATGACGATGCGAGCGGAGTGGCCGTGAGCCTCGAATGCGCACGGGTTTTGAGTAAGCACAAATTCCCCGCCACACTCGTCTTTGCCGCGGTCGCAGGCGAAGAGCAGGGGCTTGTCGGCAGCGCTCATTTGGCGCAGCTGGCGAAAGGGGAGGGCTGGCAACTCGAAGGCGTCTTAAACAATGACATCGTCGGCGGTGATACGACTCCGGGAGACAAGCTCCAAGACGAATCCGCCGTCCGCGTGTTTTCGGAGGGCATTCCCGCGACGGCTACGCCTGAAGAGATCCACCAGATTGAGGCGATCGGGATCGAGAATGATTCACCATCCCGCGAGCTGGCGCGTGAGGTCCTGGAAGTAAGCGAGACCTATCTGAAACCCGGGCAGACTGAGCGCGGTTCCGGCCTGGAAGCCGTGGTGGAGCAGCGGCATGACCGTTTTCTGCGCGGGGGCGATCACGCCTCCTTTAATCGCGAAGGGTTTCCAGCGGTGCGGCTCACGGAGTGGCGCGAGAACTTTAATCATCAGCATCAAAATCTGAGAACCGAAAATGGAATCGAGTTCGGCGACCGAATCAAGTTTGTTGATTTCGCATACGTAGCAAGAGTCGCCCGACTGAATGCTGCTACTCTCGCCATGCTCGCCTCCGCTCCGGGAAAACCGCGCGACGTCCGCATCGTAACCAGAAATCTCGACAACAATACAACTCTCACCTGGAAGGCTCCCGAGGGTGCGCCGTCCGGAACCTCGTACGAAATTGTCTGGCGCGTTACGACTGCGAGCAACTGGCAATACTTCGCGAAGTTAACCAGCGCAGGCGACAGCAGCACAGGCGAAGAACATTCGGCCACTCTTCCGATTTCAAAGGACAATGTCATCATCGGCGTGCGCTCAGTGGATTCGGCTGGGCACATGAGCCCAGCGGTCACGGCGATACCGGTCAGGCGGTGACAAAGTGAAGTTTTTAAGCTGCTACGATTGGCACGATGCCTCTCCAACTCACGGCCGTTTTCATGAAGGTCCCCCAAGGCTGTGTAGCTTTTGTCGAGGAGTTGCCAGGTGCAAATACACAAGCCGAGACCCTTGAAGCGGCTCGGGAGAACCTCAACGAAGCTGTAGCTCTTGTCCTTGAAGCGAATCGCGCGCTTTCCGAGGAATCGATTGCAGGGGCAGAGGTCATTCGGGAGAAATTGATCGTCTCGGCGGCATGAAGCGAGTCGATCTTGTTCGTCATCTGGAGAGGTGAGGCTGCGAGTTCTTACGCGAAGGCGACCGCCATACAGTTTATTAAACCGAGCTGCTAAGAAGAGCTCCGCGATCCCGCGCCATCGGGAGATTAACGAATTTTTGGCTCGCAAGATCTGCGACGATCTTCTGGTTGAGCGACCGAAATGAACTCTGCTCTATGGACGGTTCGGTACGGCGCCCCTTTCCCTGAAACCTCCTGACCTTCCTCCGGCCTCAAACAAATGGCGGATATGACGGTTCGGCCGTCGTGACCGGTTGATCCACTTGGATTTACAGAGCTGGTCCTAAGCCGTCGGGCCGCTCACGCCTCACAAAGAAGGAAGATTACTATGCGAGGAACCCTATTCAGTAGCTTCGTTTTGGCCAGCATGAGCTTCTGCCTATTAGGGGGCGGGGCTGCACTGGCTCAACAACCAGGTGGCGGACAGATGCCTCAGTCCTCTCCCACGCGTCCCGGTGCGGCGGGAAACCCCAATAATCCCAACAATCAGATGGGCCAGAATCCCGATGCCATGACGACCACCAAGGTCGATGACAAGAAGTTCGTTAAAGACGCCGCGATTGGCGGAATGACAGAGGTCGAGCTAGGAAAACTAGCAACTGAGAAAGGTTCGAGCGACGCCGTCAAGCAATACGGTCAAAAACTGGTCGACGATCACACAAAATCTAACGACGAGCTGAAGCAGATTGCCAGCGCCGAAAACGTCAACATTCCGAGTTCGCTCGATTCCAAACACCAGTCTCGAATCGACAAGTTATCGAAACTGTCCGGTCCGAGCTTCGATAAAGCCTTTCTCAAGGATGCTGTGAAAGATCACGAGCAGGATATATCGGAGTTCCAGAACGAGGCTCAGGGCGGCTCAGATCCAAATGTCAAGCAGTTTGCATCCAAGAACTTACCAGTTCTGCAGGAGCACCTGACTGCGGCCAAAGACCTAAGCAAGACAGAAAAGGGGAGTTCAACCAAGTAGCGAAACACGGTGGGACTGATTAAGCCCAAAGATCCCGATTCTTGAACTTGCGCATCAACCCGCGCACGATGCGCTCAGTAAGAGTTCCGAAGGGCTGGTCGGTGGTGACATAGGTCCAGACGGCTCCCCGCTCTTGCGGATCTTCTCCGCCGCCAGCCTCGGCTTCGGCCAGCCGTCTCGCTGTTTCTTCCGGAATGGAAGTCTCGAGCTCAGGAAACCACTGGTCTATCTGTCTCAGGTACTCGAGATGCGGATTGCGGCCCGCCAGGGAGAGCCAGTGCAGTCCTGCACGGTAATCGGCCAGGCGAGCCAGATAGTCTGCCCAGAGATCGTCAATGGTTCGCAGCGTAATCAGCCGTTCCAGCTCCGAGCCGCACGGCAGCGAGCCATCCAAAATCTTCTGCCGATAACTCTGAATACGGTTCCGCTGTCCCTCAACCGGTATCTCGTATTTCTGGAGAAAAATCCGCAAATCCAGATTTTGTCCTTCCACTAACGGCTGCACGCTCTCTGGGTCCGTGCTGTATTTCGGGTTGAGATCGGCGCCCTTCACCATCAGCTCGTCTTGAAGTGACACAAAGAAGCGCGAGCAACCTGGATCACCTTGACGCCCGGCGCGACCTCGAAGCTGATTGTCGATGCGCCGGCTCTCGTGTTTATTCGTGCCGATCACGTACAATCCGCCGAGAGATGCCAAGCCTTCTCCAAGTTGAATATCGGTCCCGCGCCCTGCCATGTTGGTCGAAATCGTGACCGCGCCTCGTTGCCCTGCCTGTGCGATGATGGCGGCCTCCTGTTCATCGTTCTTGGCATTCAGCACGTGGTGCGGGATGTCGGCAAGAGAGCGGCTTAACTCCTCGGATTCGCGGACGCTCGCGGTTCCAACCAGGACCGGCTGACCCGTTGCGTGCGCCCGTCGAATTTCTTCGATGGCGGCCCGGGTCTTTTCGGCCCTCGTCGCGAACACTTCGTCAGGATGATCGACGCGGATCATCGGCCGGTTTGTGGGAATTACTTCCACAGGCAGCAGGTACATCGTTTGAAACTCCACTTGGGAACTGGCCGCCGTACCGGTCATCCCGCAGAGGTGAGGATAGAGCGCGGCCATATGCTGCATGGTGATCGACCCCAGAATCATCCCCTGAAGCTTCGCAGCAACCCGTTCTTTAATCTCAATGGCGGTGTGTAGGCCCGCGGGCCAGCGCCGGTCCTGCGCCGTTCTTCCTTTGAACTCGTCTATCATTTCGACCGCGCCGTTTTTGACCACGTAGTCCACGTCGCGATGGAGCAGTGCGTGAGCGTGCAAAGCGTCCTGCACGGCCGTGAATAGCTGCAGATTGTTTTCGTCGAACAGATTGCGGCAGCGCGTTGCGTGCTCCACAGCGCGGATCCCCTCATCCGTCAGCCCGACGTTCCGGCCGCCAATCTCAGTTCTGTAGTGCACACCGCTGCGGAGGCTGCGCACAACCTGATCTGCCAGAAATGCCAGCGCGCTTTCATCATTGCTGCCACCGGCAATCACCAAGGGAATGCGCGCCTCATCGATCAGAATCGAATCGACCTCATCAATGACCGCAGCGTGAAACGGACGGTGGACCTGCTCGCGCAGTTCAAGCGCAAGCTGATCGCGAAGGAAGTCAAACCCGGCTTCGTTGGCGGTCGCGTACGTGACATCGCAGGCATAGGCGGCGCGCCGCTGATCCGGCGTCATTCCTTGCTGCACATACCCGACCGAAAAACCTAAGCGACGATAGATGTCTCCCATCCAGCAAGCATCGCGGCGCGCGAGGTAATCGTTGGCGGTGAGGACATGCACTCCCATTCCTTCGTGTGCGTACCACGCAATGGCGGGCACCGCCGCCAGCGTCTTGCCTTCACCGGTCTGCATTTCGGCAATACTTCCCCGGGTCAAAGCAAGCGCGCCCCGGAACTGTACGTCAAACATTTGCTGCCCCAGCGAGCGCGACGCTATCACGGCTGTCAAGGCGATTAGTCGGAGTAAGTCCTTCCTTGCTCCGAATGCCAGCGCGTCTAAGTCATCATCGCTCAACTGAGCAAACTCTCTTCGCATCGCGTTGATTTTTCCGATGGCGGATGCATCGCGGCGCGAAGGTGCAAAAACAGAATGCAAAAATGGGTGCACAACCCCTCCTCTCTTTGCTGAACTGACAGATTCGTTGCGTTACGTAACGTGGTTAGAGAGAGAAGGATGGCGGCGGTCGCTGGAACAACGATCGATCGAGTCCGGAGCGCAGGCCCGCGGCATCGTTTCCAGGTAGAGATGGGCGGAACTGCGATGAAACGAAGCTACGGCCATCGCATACCGGCAGCAGTTTCCTTTTTGTGAGGTGTTTTGCCGCGTGAGCGTTGTCGAGATACGCGTATTCGGTCGAAGCGCACGGAGCGGCGATGCGCGAAGCCGGAAGACTCGATGCGGCTGTCAGCGCCAGTAGCGCAGCGATAAGCCAGGTTGTGAACTTAGGCTTCACCTGTAGAAAGTATTGCACGTAACCGGGAGCTGTGAAAATAGGGCTAAGGGTCTGGGGGGGCGCAGACAGGACAATGTTCGGGGGGCCTGGCCTGGGCAATGTTTTCGAAGCAGAGTCGCGGGTGGGGGCATCGAAAGCTGAGATCACCATTTTGGGGAGGCTACGATGTACGTAGTTACGGGCGCGACCGGGCATACTGGATCGGTTATTGCGAAGAGATTGCTCGCGCAAGGGAAGAAGGTGCGAGCGGTGGCGCGAAGCGCGGAACATCTGAGTTCGTTAGCTTCGCTCGGGGCGGAGCCGTTTGCCAGTGACATCAGCGACAGAGAAGCAGTTGCCCGGGGTTTCAACGGCGCGGAGGCGGCGTATGTGATGGTTCCGCCGGATCTGGCGAACCCGAATTACCCAGCTTATCAGGACAAGGTCATTGAAGCGGTCGCCTCAGCTCTCGAGAAGCGGTCGCCGGCGCATATCGTGGTGCTGAGCAGTTTCGGGGCGGACAAGCCGGACAAGACGGGGCCGATTGCGGGGCTGCACCAGATGGAGGAGCGGCTGAAGCGGATTTCGGGACTGAATGCGCTGTTTCTGCGCGCGGGGTATTTCATGGAGAATACGCTGCCGCAGACAGGCGTGATTCAGCAGATGGGAGCGACGGCGGGTCCGTTGAAGCCTGACCTCAAAATTCCGCTGATTGCGACGAGAGACATCGGCACGTTTGCCGCGGACGCACTGCTGCGGCTGGACTTTCGAGGCCACCAAACGCAAGAATTGCAGGGCGAGCGCGATTTGACGATGACGGAGGCGACGAACGTGATCGGGAACGCGATCGGCAAGCCGGAGTTGCAGTATTGTCAGATTACTTCTGACCGGTTTCGCGGGATCCTGCTGCAGATGGGGGCATCGCAAAGCATAGCGGACCTGTTCGTGGAGATGTCGGAGGCGCTGAATTCAGGATATGTTCGTGCGCTGGAGCCGAGATCGGAGCGGAACACGACGCCGACCTCGTATGAGCAATTCGTTGGCGAGGAGTTCCTGCCGGCCTATCAGACGATTGCAGCGGGGGCGGCGAGAGCGTGAAGCGATGGGGAGCTCAGCCGCCCATCGCACGACGGACCATTTTAAAGTCGCGCGGCGGTCCAGACAACATGCGGATCTGTGTGAAGCCCGTATCTGCGAGGCGCTTCTCGATTTCGTCCCGTGGTATCAGTGGGCGCCCCGGCTCGCAACTCTAAAGGCCATCAGAGCCGCTCTCAAATCCGTGCCGGTTTTTTGCAGTCGCAAACAGAAGCTAGCCGCTAGGTTTCAACGCGCGATGTACACGCTCGACGATTCGCCAAAGCTTTTGCGGCGGAATGGGGCTGGAATCCAGGCCAGATCAAAGGCTTTCACATCGACGACTTCCTCCGCATCCTGGCCCCGAACTTCAATCTGTTCCCGTAGACCAGCTGCAGCCACATTACTTCGCGCAAGCGATAGCGAAGGCCTTACGTATCGATTGCGACAATGCGCACCGATGGCCAATGGCGTGCGATTGCGATCGAGAGTCGTCCGACTGCGATCGCACTAGTGCGCGTCGTAACACGGAGAAAAGAACAAAGTCCTACTGTTCGCGAAGCGTGCGCGCGGGATCTACATGAATCGCGCGAGCGGCAGGATTCCAGGCAGCGAGGAGTGCCACGGCCCCCATCATCAATACGGCTGTAATATACGTGAGCGGATCCCTCGGGCTTATGCCGTACAGCACCGCCGATAGCAGCCGGCCAACGGCAAGAGTGATCGTTATGCCGATGGAGAGGCCAATCGCACAGAGCACCACTGTCCGTCGTAGCACGGAGGAAAGGACCTGGCTCGGTCGCGCGCCCAATGCCATACGAATGCCGATCTCGCGCATCCGCCGGGCGACCGAGTACGCCATCAGTGCGAATAGTCCCGTCGCAGCCAACACCATTGCCAGCACCCCGAACACTCCTAATACAATAGCGGCCGCGCGCGCGGGAAAAAGCGGTAGCGAGAGTTGATCTCTCAGTGTTCCTACATTGAAGAGCGTCAGCTCCGGGTTCAGGTCGAGCACCGCTTTCCGTAGCGTATCGGTAGCTTGCTGCGCCGGTAAACGAGTTCTTGCGACCAGAGTCGTCCATCGCATTTCAGCCTGGGCGATTGGCAGAAAAATGGCGGATTTCGGATCCTCGCCGAGCGAATCGTACTTGCCGGTCTCGACCACACCAATCACTTCGAATCCTTTGTCATGCCCCGGCGGGCCCATGCGCACAATCTTTCCCAGCGGATTTTCGCGCCCGAACACAACGTGCGCCAGCGCTTCATTGATGATCGCCACGTGAGGCGCGCCCTCGCGGTCATGCTCGTTCACGTCACGTCCCATAAGAAGCCGCGTCGCCGCCGTCCGCAAATAATTCGGAGAGATGTTGTAAATCAGCGCGGGATGCCATTCGGAGCGCTTCGGCATGGGACGATCCGCCCGAGAGATGACTTCGTCGCTTTCTCCGGCTCGCAACGGCAGATTGCTGATTATCCCAACGGATTGCAGACCGGGGAGGGCGGAGGCTTTCTCCAGCAAATTGGCATCGAAGCGCCGGCTATGCGCGGTATCGTAGCCTTGGAGGCGCAGGTCAACAGAGACCGCGACGGCGTGGTCCGGGTTGAAGCCGAGATTCAGCGACAGGGCGTGCTGCAAGCTTCTTACCACCAGCACGGAGGAGATGACCAGGATCACCGAAAGAGCGATTTGCCCGGCGACCAGAAGATCGCGAATGCCGAGCCGTCGAAAGCGGCTCAAGACAGGTTCGTCTTTGAGGCTCGGGACCAAATCGGTCCGCACCGTCTGCAGAGCGGGCGCGAAACCGAAAAGAAGAGTGGTCACGAGAACGGCAGCCAGCGTAAAGCAAAACACGACGCGATCAGGCTGAAGCGTGGTGTTGAGCGGAAGATCGATACCCGGCTGCCAAGAACTAAAGAGATTACAGGTTGCGAATGCGATAGCAAGACCCAGCAGCCCGCCGCCGGCAGCAAGCAAGAGGCTCTCGGTCATGAGTTGTCGTAGCAACTGGAACCGGCTTGCGCCGACCGCCAGCCGGATGCCGATCTCGCGCTGACGATCGGAAGCTCGAGCCAGCAGCATGCCGGCAAGATTGATACACGCGAGCAGGAGCGCTGCCCCTGCGATGCTCATAAACGCAACACCGAAAGCCGTAACCGGTCCGCGAAAATATGTACCTACCAGACCCGGCCTCGACAACTCGAATTTTCCTTTTGGATTGATATCGTTGGGATAGGTTCGGGCGAGTTGCTGAGCAATCCGGTCCAGATCCGCTTCCGACTGCGCGAATGAGACCCCGGGCTTGAGGCGGCCTATGGTCCAGACCTGTCCCGAATCGCGATCCCGCAGCCAATTATCACCGGGCTCGATTTGAGTCTCCATACTCATCGGAACCCAATAATCGCCTGCCAGAATCAGCTCCGTCCCCAGAAACGATGGAGGAGCGATGCCAATGATCGTGAACGGATATCCGTTGATCTTTACCGCTCTGCCGACCACGTTCGGATCTGCTGCAAGCCGCGTCTGCCAATATCGGTGGCTTATCACCACAACGGGATTGGCGCCGGGCTTTCCGTCTTCAGCGGAACCGAAAAAGCGTCCCAGTTCCGGCGAGATGCCAAGCGTCTCAAAGTAATTACCGCTCGCCTCATAACCCCAAACCCGAAAATTCTCGCGGGCTCTTAGGCTCATGTTTGCGGGATTGAAACGGCAGGCAATCAGGCTAGTAAACACCGTGTTCCGGTCGCGAAAATCGATGTAGTTCGGATATGCCATGTTGGTCCCGCCGTTCCAGTTCAGGGAAACAAGCTGTTGCGGATTCCGAGCCGGAAAACTGCGCAGCAGGATATCTTCCACGAACGTGAATACGGTTGTGTTTGCGCCGATACCGAGAGCCAGAGTGAGAACCGCAACCACCGTGAAGAGCGGAGTACGGCGCAGCATGCGCGCGGCGTACCGCAGATCGCGCACAAAGCTTTCGATCAGCCTCGTGCCGCGCGCATCGCGGCATTCTTCTTTATAAAGGGAAACCGGCCCCATCAGCCTTTGCGCGGCAAGCTTCGCTTCCGCTGGCGTCATGCCCGCGCGAACGTTGCTCTCGATCTCCTGCTGAAGATGATGTTGCAGCTCGTCCGCCAGGTCCGCCTCTAGCTGGCGCCTCCGAAACAGTGATCGAGCCAGCATTCGCAGCTTCTCCGCCCAGCGCATCCCACCTCCTAAACCGCTTCTATCACTATGCCGATTGCGCCTGAAAGCCGCCGCCAGTTCTCAAGCTCAGACTTCAATTGCTTGCGTCCGGCTGCTGTCAGCGAATAATACTTCGCTCGCCGGTTGTTTTCCGAATCCTTCCATTCGGCCCTAATCCAGCCTTTGATGCTCGAGCCGGTGCAAAGCCGGGTACAACGAGCCCTGCTGCACTTGCAAGACATTATTAGAGATCTGGACGATACGCTTGGCGATAGCCCAGCCATTCATTGGCTCCAGCGAAAGTGTCTTTAGGATCAGCAGGTCGAGCGTACCCTGAACCAGATCCGCCGGTTTGCCCAATAAGAAGCTCCTCTCGACTATCTACATTAGATGAAGGATTGTAGATAGTCAAGGGGAATCATTCGAAGCCGTGCGGTACTTCTGGGATGAGTGAGGACATGACTGCCTCAGAAACCCATTTCGAGCGCGTCTGGTTGGAGAGCATCAGCTACGATCTGCGCTACGCGGGTCGTTCGCTAGCGCGCAAACCCGGTTTCACGTTCGCTGTGGTCAGCGCGCTGGCGTTGGGCATCGGCGCGAACGCTGCGATCTTCAACGTGCTCCGGCAGCAAATGACCGCGAATTCCCAAACTGCTCTTAAAATCCTAACGGGCACGGCGGGATTGATTCTGTTGATGGCTTGCCTAAATGTGGGGAATTTGTTTGGTGCCCGCGCCCTGGCCCGAGAGAAGGAATTTGCTATTCGGGCAGCGATCGGCTCATCACGGCCCCGCGTTACGCGGCTGCTTGTCTTTGAGAGCTTAACGCTGGGACTTCTTGGAGGAGCAATCGGGATGGCATTAGCCTGCTCAATCATGTCGGCCGCGAGTTTCCTTATGCCCGAAGCGCTTCCCAGCCGGATCCCGACCGATTCTCTTGTACTCGGCTTCGCGCTCATTGGTTCGATTTTCACCAGCGTGCTGTTCGGCCTGATTCCTGCAGTCAGGGCATCCAAGCCGAAGCTTAACGTCTCGCTACAGCACAACCGGAGAAGTGGTTCGCGCTTTTCATCCCGCCTGTTTGTCCGCAATACTCTGGCGACCGTGCAACTATCGCTTTCCGTCTTTTTGCTCATTGGAGTGGGGCGGCTGATCCGAAGCTTGGCGGTCCTGAGGATCAACGCGGCCGAACTCGGCGAGCCGGGATATCTGCTCGGGGGCTTCGCGCTGCTCGCCCTCCTCACTGCTGCTATTGGCGTGTATAGCGTCATTACCTATTCCGTCACGAAGAGGACGCACGAACTCGGAGTTCGTCTCGTGCTAGGTGCCGGAGGACGCACTCTTCTGGGGATGATTCTCGGTCAAGCGTTGCGCCTGAGTTTCATCGGAATCATCGTGGGAGTAGCGGGCGCCATCTACCTGACGCGTGTACTCTGGAGTTTCCCCTTCGGAGTGACGGCAACTGATCCGCTGATATTTGTAGCCGCTTGCGCAATCCTGATCGCGTCGGTGTGTCTTGCCACCTATTTCCCGGCACACCGCGCCATCAACATAGATCCGGTGGTCGCGCTGAGACATGAATGAGGGGCGGTAAGCAAGTGAAGTACTAGTACCACGGAAGTTGGTAAAACCACGCTCAGGACGATACAATCCAAGCACTCCCGCGAGATTTTTCTAATGAATTCATTGCGATACCTTGTTGCGTTTCTATTCGTGACTGCACCCCTTGCCCTGCAGGCTTCACATCCGACGATCATCGTCAATGGGGACCCACCGAACATAACGGTCATCACAAATACTTCATTTACTTTTGGCGCAAATTCGTCAGGTGGGGGCGATTTTTCCTTCCAGAATGAAACAGGTCAGAATTGGACCAAGCTGGATATCTTTGTCACACTGCCCACCTTTCAATCGATCACGTGTGGCAGCGTCGCATTCGTAACATGCACCGTAACTACTACCACGCCTGCGGGTGCCTCACCGGCTTCGTACGACTTAGTTTTTGGACCGGACCCGAATGGTGGGATTCTCAATGGTGAGCTCTTCTCCATCAATCTCAACAACAATGCCGTCATTAACCTGGACCCGAACGGAGTCGGAGATTGGGGCCCGGGAAGGGATTTCGACGCGAAGGCTAACTTCTTTACGCCTGAGCCGGGTTCCTGGATGCTGATCGCCTTGGGCCTAACGGCCCTCGGGGGGTTCTGCATCTACCGTCGACGGCGCCCTGCGGCCTGACTGAACTTCTTGGCCAAAGAATCGAATTCGGGCAGTTGACGAACCGGCTCTAAGTCGGGATCATTCATGACTTCTTGTAGCGATTCGCCACTTTTGAGCGCGCGTTGCAAAGCGCTGAGAGCTGCGCTCTGACGGCCCTGAAGGGAAAGCACGACCGCTTCGAAATACATGAGCTGGCTGTTAGCGCCATCAACGGACCGCGCGCTCTGAATGAACTGCTGTGCTTTGGAGAACTCGCCTTTCGCGGCGTAGCACATAGCGAGCGTACCCATGGTGTCCGCCTTTCGCGGATTAACTTGCAGTTCGTTGTACGCCGCAGAGATGGCCCGGTCGAAGGCCAGCATGGCTTTCTCTTTCTGCCCGGCACGGTTATAAGCCTGCGCCAGGTTTCGTATCGCCTCAGACGAATTCGGATTGAGATGCACGGCCGTCTCGGACATCTGGACGGCTTCCTCATAGCGGCCCAGTTCGTAATATGCCGTGCCTAAATTCGAGTAGGCATCGAATGTCGGATGCAACGCGATGGCCTTTTGGAAATACGGAATACAATCCTTCCAGCGGCCCTGCTCATAATAGATGGCGCCGATATTGTTATATCCGGACCAATCTTTGGGGTTGAGATCCACCTGTCGCTTGAACTCTTGCAGGGCTTCCTCGTTGCGTCCAAACTGAAAATAAGCCCACCCGAGCTGTTTGTAGTTGTACCAGTAATACGGGTTCAGTTCGACTGCTTTTTTGAAGGCGGCCAATGCGGGCTCCGCTTGGCCCGTCGCAGCGTACGCCTTCCCAAGGCGAATGTACCCGTCGTCCGAGTTCGGTTGGAGTTGAAGAGCTTTCTCGATTTCTTCCACCGCCTGAGCATTTTTCCCGGTCGCTGTGTACACGCTCCCGAGAGCAAAGTGTACCTCGGGCAGGTCATCGTTCCGGCGACTGGCCTCGCGCGCGGCAGCCAGCGCCTTCTCAGCCCAAAAACTCTCTCTCTGCGTCTTGTACAGCAACAAACTGGAATCCGCGATACCGGTCCAGGCCAGCGCAAACCCAGGATCCTTGCTGGAGGCCTGGTCAAACAAGGCTAATGCTTCCTTCGCGGCTGCGGCATCGACCCGGTTTTTCAAAATATCTCGTCCTTTGAGGTAGAGGTCGTAGGCGGCTACATCCTGCGTGGGTGGAATCGCGGAGCGCTCACGTTCCTCAATCGTGGGAGTGATACTCAAGGCTTGTATGAGGTGGGTGGCGACCTCATCTTCGAGCGTGAAGAGATCGGCACGGATGCCCGTAAACGTCTGGCTCCAAACGCGCGTGTCTTTCTTCAGGTCATCGAGACTGACAATGACCTGAATACGGTCGTCTTGCGCCTGCACGGTGCCGTTCACAAGCAGATTTGCGCCAATCTGGCGGCCGATCATCGTGGTGGGCTGATTAAGATCGACATGCTGCAGTGCCTGCACGGAGATCGGGTGCACGCCATTCAACGAGAACAGGCGGGAGGAAATGGAGTCGGCGATACCCTCCGCTTCGTACCTTAGATTGGGGTCCGCGCTGAGCGTCCGGAAAGGCAGCACCGCGACATATTTGCCGTTTACCGGGTATGGCCGAGGCATTGTCTTCCGCTGAAACAGGAAGAAGCCAGCCACAGCCATAGCTATCGCGGCCGCGAGACCGAAGGCGCAGTAGATCCACGCCCGCTCGAATCGATTTCTCACGCCGCGACTGGCGGAGGTTTCCGAAGCGGAATTCTCCGCCTGTAGCTGGCGCAAGGCTGCTAGCAGCTCTTGCGTGGTCGCGTACCGGTTTCGCGAATCGGGTTCGAGGCAGCGAATGATAATTTCGGCTAGCTTGGTTGAAAGGGCCGGGTTTATAACCTTCGGATTCTGCGGGATTTCGGCGACACGCAGCGCCAAAGTTTGAAAGACCGAATCGTCTTTGAAAGGAATCTTCCCGGTGGCCATCTCGTAGAAAATTAGTCCCAGCGAATAGATATCCGTGCGGCAATCGACCAGCTTGCCTTCCACCTGCTCGGGCGACATATAGCGAGGCGTCCCGTGCACTTCTCCGGCGGAGCTTGAAGGGGACTCCTGTTGCCTTTCCACCATGCGGGCCAACCCAAAATCGGCAATGCACGCGTGACCCGCTGAATCAAGCAGCACGTTACTCGGCTTTAGATCCCGATGAACAATTCCCTGCTCGTGCGCGGCCGCTAGTCCTTCACACATTTCGATCGCAAGCTGAACTATGCGCTCCTCCGGAAGGGCACCGTACCGCCGCAGGAGATGGCCCAAGTCCTCTCCATCCGCCCATGCCATGGAAACGAAACGCAGTCCGTTCGCCTCGCCCAGATCATGAATGCGCAGAACGTGCCTGTGCGAGATCTGGCTGGCTAGTGAGATTTCGTGTTTCAGGCGTAATAACCCGTGGGCATCGCTCGCCAGCTCTGGGCGAACGACTTTCAAAGCAACTGTACGATCCAGGTCCAGGTCTCTGGCGCGATAGACCTTTCCCATTCCGCCTTCGCCCGCTTCTGCTTCGATCAAATATCGCGAACCCAGGAGGGTGCCCGGCGCAAATCCCCCGGATACGGACGGGTGGGGCGAGGACCGCGGTGCGTCCTCGGAATTCAATTCTTCCAGTAACTCCTGCGCACTCTGATATCGGCGGACCGGATCCCGCTCGAGACAGCGCATTACGATGCGCGCGAGCCAGGGCGGTGTGCTTGGGTCGATTGAATTGATGGGGCGTGCGCGATCACGTGTCCTGGCAAGGAACGACTGAACCATGTTCTCTGCCGGGAATGGCAATTCTCCGGTCAGCAGTTCATACAGAACCACACCCACGGCGAAGATATCGGAACGCTCGTCGCTTTGGCCGCCCAGCGCCTGTTCAGGCGACATGTAATGGGGGGTGCCAAGCACCGCGCCCGTGCGCGTGATACCTGACTGCTCGAGCGAGCGCGCCAAACCGAAATCGACGATGCGCACGCGCTTATCGCGGCCGACCAGGATATTCTGCGGCTTCAGATCGCGGTGGATGACCCCCTCTGCGTGCGCGGCCTGCAGGCCCTGGCAAACCTGCTTGACCACGGTAATCGCCTCCTTTGGGGTGAATCGGCCGTGCCTATCGAGGAGCGATTTAAGATCCGCGCCGTCGACGAATTCCATAGTGATGAAGCGGAGCCCATCCGCTACACCGAGATCGAAGATCCGGACGACGTTGCGATGCGCAATCTGCCGCGTTAGAAGTGTTTCCTGCTTCAGCCGGCGGAGCGCTGCTGGGTTCGCTGCCAGATCCGGCCGGATGGTTTTGAGAGCAATGGTGCGCTCCAATTCGACATCGAAAGCTTCGTAGACGGTGCCCATACCGCCCTCGCCCAAACGTCGCACTATGCGGTACCGTCCGGCGACTACTTCGCCGCCGCCAAACTCGCTCCCGGACAGGTTGGCACTGCCAACGGCCTCGCCTGACGAGGCGGCGGCATCTTGCACACCCGCGCTCCCCTCACCGATTTCCGCTGCGAGGGTCTGATCGATTCCGTCGAACGCGCTATTGCAGCGCTCGCAGGAAGCGGACCCATTCGGATTCGAGCAAGAGCATACAGGACAGATCATCACGCTTTGAAAGCTTCCACGTGGCGCGGCTGATCTGTCCCATTCATCGCTGGTTTCCCGCGGCATTTCCACCAGGCAGACCTTCGATCACGAGGTGATCAGAGAGCCGCTAACCGCAAGCGAATTGCTCGAATAATAGTGAGTGTATCAGCAGAAACGTTTCGGAATCCAGGCCTGAAACCTGATTGGAACGCCTGGGGCCTGCAGCAGCATAAGGGACGCCAGCCAGGGAGTCGAATACAAGGCTCTCAAGTTTGCCAAGCTAGTCGCAATCCGAGCGCAATTAATGTCAGAAGCAGCGCGATGCGGAGAGGACGCTGCGCCACCCGGCCCGCCGAAGCTGATCCGGTAAGTGCGCCCAAGACTCCGCCGATCGCCAGCTTGGCGAGCAGTGCAGAATCATAGTTGCCTGCGCTCACGTGAATGCCGCTGCCCACAAGAGAAAGGCCCAGCCCAAAGGACAGATCGGTTCCTACCACCTCGGCCGTCGACAAATTTGTCATTCCGAGCAGCAGCAGTGAGCCTAGCGCTCCCGCTCCGGCCGAAGAGAACCCCACTTCGGCTCCGATAGGAAATGTGAGCCAGGGAAGCCAATGGGCACGTGGCTTCGGGGGAACCGTTCGTGGACGAAACAGCCGGTATAACCGAAGCACAGCGGCGCTCGTGATAAATACTCCTAGTGCGACGAAAATGGGTTTCTGATAAGTACCGTGCTTGAACCTATCAAGGAGCAGCGATCCGACAATAACTCCAGGCACGCCGCCAATCAGCAGCAAACCCAGCACACGCATGTTAATGTTCCGGTGCAACGCATAGAAGGGAACTGACGCGACCTTCACGATTACGGAGAACGCCAACGCCGTTCCAACCGCAATGGCCGGCGGCACGCCTAGAAAAATAATGAGAATCGGTGTGGTTAGCGTTCCGGCTCCGACGCCTGTTAGCGAAATGGCCAGCGCGATCGCGAAGCCAAGGATCGCTTCCATTTCAGTGATCCCCGGCGATGTGGATTCCGCACTCCAACTTCCGCCCGGCCCACCGGCCAGATCTCGCATTTTCAGGATCGAGCGGCCGCTGCGTGCAAGGGCCGCAGCCGATGCTGGTATAGCCCTCGTCATAAAGCGAGAGCAGCGGAATCTCGTGTTCTCTCGCGAAACTCCAGACGTCCTTATCCCTCCAATCCGCCAGCGGGCTCACCTTCAGAAGATGCTTGCCGGACGGCAGAGGGAATGTATCTGTCGTTTGCAAGTTGGCCCGCGTAGGCGACTGGACGCGGCGCAACCCGGTGAACCAAACGTCATAGTGCTCGAGCGCGGAAAAGAGTGGAACCACTTTGCGCATTTTGCAGCATTGATCGGGCTGCGATCTGTAAAGTATTCCGAACTGCGCTTCCTGCTCGGCCACGGTCTTCTCAGGAATCAGATTCACCAAGTTAAGGCCGTAACGCGCCGTCATCTCGTCGCGATAACGGTACACCTCGTCGAAATGGTATCCGGTATCAAGGAAGAATACAGGAATTCCGGGGAGGCTTTCGCGTACCAGGTGCAGAACTACGATGTCTTCCGCCTGGAAGCTGCACGTCAATGCGGCCGGTCCAGTTCCGGCTAGCGCGGACGTGATGCAGGAACGAGCTTCGGCGGTCTTGGTCGAAGTTTCAATCATCACGTTGCTCGTTTGAGACTTGGACATCGAGCAGGTTAAGCAGGTTTTCGAGTGCTTCCAGCGCATCGCGATAATCGAGCGCGGACAGGTCCGTCTCATGGGCCAAGCCAGGAACGGAAATCACGAGCGATCCGTTCTTCACTGCCCAGTTGACATCCCGCAGCAGAGATTCTTTCGTCTGCCGCGTATGGGACCCCGGCCCTTCAATCAGGCCGCCGGCGACTGTAGCATTCGTTGCGGGATCGATCAGGATAAAGCTGCCGGTCGCACGGTTTCGCTGGTAAGAATCGAACCACAGCGCCCGCGAAGTCTCGATACCCACGACGGATATCGAATTCATCTCTAGTCGAGTGGCAGTCTCAGGCTGCAACGTATGAATGTTGATGGCGTGATGGATCTCGGAAATGGAGGCCCAAACTTGCTGGGTCGCGTGCTTTAGACGATAGCGCTTACCTGCCTCGCCCGGGTCCGCATGCATCCAGATCAGGGTCGCGCGCAAGGAATGAGCAAGATCCGGCAAAGCGTTCACCGGCGCGAACAGATCACCGCGAGCGATATCGAGCTCGTCCGACAATGTCAGAGTAATCGCCTGTCCTGCAGAAGCTTCATTTAGATCGCCGTCGAACGTCGCAATCCGCTCGATGGTAGTAGTGCGGCCCGATGGCATTGCCGTCACGGGTGTACCGGCGGAGATGCTGCCTGAAGAAACGGTTCCGGCGTATCCTCGGAATCCATCGCCGGCTCGAACCACGCGCTGTACCGGGAATCGGAACGGCTCTTCCGCGCATTCTGATTCGACATCCACTTCCTCGAGATACTCGAGCAGCGGCGGCCCGTCGAACCAGGGCATATTTCGGCTCGGAAGCACGACATTGTCCCCTGCCAGCGCGCTCACGGGAATGAAATAGGTCTCAATCTTTTCGAAGCGCGAAAGAAAATCGCGAAACTGTGTTTCGATATTCGCGAACACCGCGCGCGAATAGCCGACGATGTCCATCTTGTTCACCGCGATTACAAGATGCCGGATGCCAAGCAATGATGCAACAAACGAATGCCGCTTCGATTGCGGCAGCAGACCCTTTCGGGAATCAACCAGGACCACGGCGAGCTCGGCTGTCGAAGCGCCGGTCGCCATGTTGCGGGTGTATTGCTCATGGCCCGGTGTGTCGGCAATAATGAATTTTCGTCGAGGCGTTGCGAAGTATCGGTACGCAACGTCAATCGTGATGCCCTGTTCGCGCTCCGCGCGCAGGCCGTCGGTCAGCAGCGAAAAATCAATGGGACCAGCATGGCGCCCGGCTGAAGCCCTTGTGACCGATTCAAGCTGATCTTCGAAAACGCTTTGCGAATCATACAGGAGTCGCCCAATGAGAGTCGATTTACCGTCATCCACGCTGCCGCATGTGATGAAGCGCAGCAAGCTGTTTGTCTGGTCCTGCTCCAGGAAGGTTTCTATGGGGTCCGACACGGGAAGTAGTGCGGCAGCGCACATTTAGAAGTACCCCTCCTGTTTTTTTAGTTCCATAGATCCGTCCTGATCATGATCGATTACACGGTTCTGCCGCTCAGAGCGCTTGGTTGCGAGCAACTCCTCGATAATTTGCGGAACAGTTTCGGCGTCGGAGCGAATGGCGCCTGTACACGGGCTGCATCCAAGAGAGCGCATGCGGCATTTCACCAACCGTGGTTCTTCGCCCGGCAAGCGAGGCACGAAGGGCTGCTCGATCGGTAGCAGCGCCTCGCCGCGCACCAGCATCGGCCGCGGCTTGGCAAAATACAGGGGAACAATCGGTATGCTTTCAGCGTGAATGTACTCCCAGACGTCAATTTCGGTCCAATTCGAGAGCGGAAACACTCGCAAGCTTTCACCCGGATGCACCCGCGTGTTGAACACGTTCCAAAGCTCGGGGCGCTGATTCCGAGGATCCCATTGCCCGCGCTCGTCACGAAACGAAAAGACTCGTTCCTTTGCGCGAGAGCGTTCTTCATCACGCCGCGCTCCACCGATAGCCGCATCAAACCCGCCCGCGCGCAAGCCATCCAGCAGTGCAGTTGTCTTCAGCGCTCCACAGCAGCGCTGCGTACCCCACTCAAACGGATTCGCACCTTCCTTCAGCGCAGCCGTGTTCGTCTGCACGATCAATTTCACGCCGAGGGCAGCCGTATAGCGGTCGCGGAACTCGATCATCTCCCGAAATTTGTACCCAGTATCGACATGCAGCAACGGAAACGGGATGGGAGCGGGGTAAAAAGCCTTCTCGGCCAGCCGCAGCAGGACCGAGGAGTCCTTGCCAATCGAATACAGCAAAACGGGCTTTTGGCACTCGGCCACCACTTCCCGTAAGATGTGGATGCTTTCGGCCTCAAGCTGACGGAGATGGGGCGTGCTGCTCACTTACCGGCCAGCTTATCACAATGTCCACTAAAACGATAGATTATTGGATCTTTACCCTACGCGGTCATGGCGTATGCGCCCCATTGACTCGCCCCACAGCAGTGAAGTCAATCTGCACCCGGTCGTTCACCTTGAGTAAGAAAGTGCTCGGGTTCCTCATACCCCATTGGACGTACGGCACGATGAACTTGCCCGTGGCCGTGATCTCCTCCCGAGATAGTTGGATCTGCATTGGGATTGTGATCTCGTGCGCCTGCCCATGAATGAGAAATGATCCCGTGACTTCGACATTTGATGTACCCGGCGCGGAGACCGATCCGGCGAATCGCGTAGGTCTGAAACGAATCTCGGGATAGCGCTCGGTCTCCAGGATGTTACGCTTCATCCGTTTATCGCGCGCTGCGCTGCCACTGTTTCCGCTTGCCGCATTCACCACCAGGTCGCCTGTAATCGCGCCCGTTGCGGAGTCGAAGGAAACATGCCCCTCTATTAACTGAAAACTTCCATGCACGGTATGTAGAACATCGCTCAAGGTGAAGAGGACAATTGTTTTTGGCGGATCCAAAGTGGCCCTTAGCTGTTCGGAGCGCAGAGGCGGGAGGGTTAGCAATACCGAAAGAACGGTCAAATATATCGCCCGGAGCCAGCGCACCCTTTCTCTCACGCGATAAACTCCTTACGCGGCGAGAAACGCTCTGCCGAGATCCAGAAGTCGCCACGAGCAGAGATCCCGAAAAGATGAAGCGCCTACGTGGATTGCAAGCAATGCTTTGAAAACTTCTGGTGTTTCGGCCAGCCCCGCCAGGGCGCGCCTTTGGAAGCGGCCATTGCGCTCAAGCGTTAATATGAGCGAGGCCATTGCTTGCGGGCCCCTCATGAGTTCTCTATGCCGCCGTTGGTAGATCCGAAGATCGCCGGCTGCAACCGCCCGACCAAGGGCGAGCGCCTGCTTGAATGCCAAGCACATCCCCTCTCCTGTGATTGCATCGACGGAACCCGAGGCATCGCCGATCAATATCACGTTTCTGCTCCGCACGCTTCGTAGCCTCCGCGAAAGTGACAATGCGCCCATCTCTGGAGAGGCCGGCGCGGCATTGCCGAGCCTTGCATACAGTTCGGGAAAGGTGCGCAACGCACTCTCTAATCGGAGCTTCGGATGGCGCGAAATCCCGACCACGCAAATCTCATCCGATGCGATTGGAGTGACATATATCTGCGAACTGGTTCCCCAATACAATTCCATGTAGGGAGACCATGGTGCAATCCGGTAGTGACGCCGGAATCCGTAACGTTGTCTCTCTCGCGCAACCTGCTCGAGTGCCGCCTGGCGCCTGACTTGCGAATTCTGCCCGTCGGCCCCCGCGACAAGCTGAGCTTCGATGAACCCGCAATCGAACGAAACTCCTTTTTCTACCACTCGTGCGTGCTTTGCGTTCCAGATTACCGAGACACCGACGTTCATCGCATGTCTGACCAAGAGTTCGTGGAATGTCGTTCGCCGCACCCCTCGTCCCATGCCGTTCGGGAAATCGGCACAAATAGAAGAGCGTGCATCGGCAAAGCGAATACCACGAAATGCGAATCCGACCCCCTCGGGAATCATCATTCCCAATTCGCGCAGGGCCGCGAGGCCGTCCGGCATGAGGCCTTCGCCGCAGGCCTTGTCCATCGGCGCGACCCCACAGTCCACGATGGTCACGTCACATTTTTCGCGCGTTAGCGCAATTGCCGCCGCCAGACCAGCGGGTCCGCCGCCTACGACGCACACCTTTCGATAGGAGCTAGACATTCACAACTCGTCGGGCTAGCCCGAGCGCTTCACTCCAAAAGACCGTCGGTGAGTGGGCCAGCTTCACCGTTTGATAAATGGCATCCGCAGCTTTATCGATCTGCTCTTGGCTGATGATGAGCGGCGGAACAAGCTTCAGAACCATGAAATTGTTCCCGCAGATCTGCGCAAGAATGCCGTGGTCGCGAAACAAACGCATGACGAGAACCTGTCCGAACATCGCCGGATGGATCGTGGTGAAGCCTTCATAGGCGGCTCGCAAGCTGAGCTTGCGTGGCGCGCGGAAGACGATTCCTGAAAAGAGCCCCTCTCCTCGGATCTCTTCGACCATTTCGAATTCGGCAAGCATCTCCCGTAGTCGCCGGCGCATGTATGCACCCAGGACAGTAGAACGCACTGCGGCATGTTCCTTTTCCAAGGTGTCGAGGACGCTCAGCCCAACTCGCATTGCGAGGCCATTTTCGGAAAACGTGGACGTATGGATCAGGGATCGCTTCAGCGATCCGTACACAGACTGGTAAATCGGGTCCGTCATCAACACAGCGCCGCTCGGTACCAGCCCGCCGCTCATTGCCTTGGCGAGCACTATCAGGTCCGGCTCAACGGAGTAGTGGTGCGCTGCTATGAATTTACCCGTTCTGAAGAAACCAGTTTGCACTTCGTCGAGCACGAGCAACGTCCCGTATCGTTTGCACAGCAAGCTTGCCTTCGGCAAGAACTCAGGCGCCGGTACTCGTATACCGCCTTCACCTTGGATGGGCTCCAGAAAGAGCGCGGCGTATTTCTTGCTTCGAAGCTGGTCCTCCAGCGCGGACAGATCGTTAAACGGAATCTGCTGTGTGTCGCTCAGCAGCGTTCCGAACCCCTGCTTCCAAAATGAATCCCCCATCAAAGAAAGCGCGCCGCAAGTGAGTCCATGAAACGCTCCCTCTGCGTACAGCAGTCCTGCTCGCTTGGTATGCGCCTTCGCAAACTTAATGGCGGCTTCGATTCCCTCGCTGCCGGAGCTGCAAAAAAAGACCTTCTTCACACGGCCGCCTGCAAGCGAGCAGAGGCCCTCGGCTAATTGGCCCGCGCGCTCCGGTATATGGCTTTGCAGCATCGCAGGCCCTCGACGGTCTAGCTCGTCTTTGATTGCGTCGATGATCGCCGGGTGATTGTGGCCGAGATTGTGAACGCAGTAGCCGGAAAGAAAATCCAATATGCGCCGCCCTTCCGTTGTGAAGAGCTCGGCTCCGACACAACGGTCGTAATGAACGTGCATCTGCAGGAGCTTCAATAAACGCGCCCAGTGGGGGTTTACAGCGTTCGCATACTGCTGGTCGGAGCGGGTTTCTGTGAGGTGACCAGGGAAGTGGTCGTGAATATGCTGTAGGGGAGACATTCTCAACTAATTTCTTTCTGGGGGTGGGCGTTGCCCACGCGATGGAGATGAAAACACATTGGACGTGGCCTTACGTTTTTCCGGTTACTAAACAAGCACACCTCCCCGCCTAGACCGTTCTAGCTAAATGCAGGATAGAAAATTTGTCTATTGCGAGCGCAAAACAGCATTTACGTGATCAGTCAGTTCGTGAAGTGCGGCCTCGCTAACGGACCCGTGCGTCCCACACTGAATTTTGCCTTTTGAGTCAACTAGCAAAAGATATCCTTCTTCCGACCGCTCGAATCCGATAATTCGCTTGAGTTCACTCTCGCCCTGATATACCAGGAGGAAATGATCATGCTGCTGAAGAGGTACGCCGCTTTTCATTCCATGAACAATCATGGCCCGAACCAGCCATGGCGCATCCTCGAGGACGGCAATCGAGTAAACGGTCACGCGTCGATCTTGTCCGAAGTGGTTCATGGCACGCTCCGCCCAGGGCTTCAATGAGTTTGGGAAGCATGACTAAACCAAATGCGACCGCGCCGAGTCAGACGGAAGCAAGATCCGCCTTTCCGACAGACTTTCTCCGGTTATCTGAGGCATCTGCTCGCTGGCAGCCGGCACCGCAACAGAAAAGCTAAGAGCAGCGAGAAGGCCAACGACAAGACGGGTCCGCATAGTAGAAGCCTAGCTCATGCGTTACGTTGTGGAGCTGGTCCCCACTCGGGAATCACCCATGCTGGAGCAATTCTGAGATACGGTGCATCATGGGTGCAGACAAATTCGGTACCTGTTGCTCGTTGCTGCTGGTCGCAGATTTGCCACGGATGCTGTGGATCATTGGCCGGTATTGCCGGCTAGACCGCAATCATGCTTTGGTTTAGGGCGGCGCCCACTCTGGCCCTTTCCCCACGCGAAGCCAGCCTGAAAAAATTGAATTCAGATCGAATCCGTGCAGGCCAACGCATTCATAATGTTTGCACGCGCCCATATGTGAATTGGTAAGCGGACGGACGTATGTCTGCACCGAACGGAGATGCGTTTTGCGCTAAGGGCATCATTGCTATTCGACCTGACTCGCGTGTACCCCGGCCTCCAGGTTCGGGCGGTGCGCTATTACTAGACCCAGCCTGAACGGCCGTGATCGTCGTCGATAGTCGGCGACGAACCTGAGAAGACTTATACTGCCGGCGAATGTTTATAGAAACACCGGGACAGATGCATGCAGTATCGCGAAATGCTAGCCACCGAGAACCGGCGAGACTGCTGGCTATACTGCTTGCAAAGAAAGGCGCGCAACTTACCGCGGCCGCGTAGGAATGAGGCGGGCGGATGTCTATCGCGACCCCTGGTTGCGGGTCGAATCTTCTCGCGTCATCTTTTGTCGCAGGACTGTAGGAATAACAGATGCAGCCCATTGCCAAGGAAATCGAACAGTACTATCTGAATAGTCAGGAAGCGAACCGCTTGACCGCTGATGTTGGTGAACTCGAACGCGTTCGTACACAGGCGATTCTTGCCCGTTACCTCTGACCTCCGCCCGCAGCGATTTTCGATGTGGGTGGTGCGGCCGGGGTATATGCTTTTCATCTTGCAGAACTTGGATATCGCGTTCACCTGATAGATCCAGTGGAATTTCATTTGGAACAGGCACATTCTCCTAACTCCGAATCAGGTGTGCCCTTACCATCGATCACTTTGGCGACGCGCGTCAACTGAATGTGCGCTCCGACAGTGCGGACGCCGTTCTGCTGCTAGGGTCCCTTTACCATCTCGTCGCGTACGAAGATCGTATGCAGGCCCTTCGTGAAACGCGCCGCATCCTAAAGCTTGGCGGCGTGCTTTTCGCCCCTGCAATATCGCGTTTTGCCTCACTCCTGGACGGCGTAGCTCGAGGATTTTTTCAAGATCCGGAATTTCGCAAGATCGTTGCCGCGGATCTCGCGTCCGGTCAGCACCGGAATCCATGGAATCATCCTGCTTACTTCACTACTGCGTATTTTCATAGGGCCGCCGAACTCGCCGACGAGACTCGTAACGCCGGTTTTCGTGATGTCGAGATTCTGGCTGTCGAAGGCCCGGTATGGAGTGGGGCTCGGTTCCGCCAACCTGGGCTGATCCAGAACAGCGCCGCAACCTCATGGAATTTTTGATCTCAATTGAGAGGGAACCCTCACTGCACGGTACCAGCGCTCATCTCTTGGCGGTTGCACGCTAGCACAGAGCTGGCAGCCTCGCCCGAGGCTCGACGAAAGCGTGATCCGTTTCTACCCCAGTTGATACGCGACCATTTATTCAGCTATGATCCCCGTCTGGAGGTATGACCATGCCGGGACGGTCTCAACGACCCATTGACGCTGCCAATTCGCGCACGCGCCCAGTCGCCGGAGGGAAATCACTCGTCGACCTAGTAGCAGTTGTAGCTGGCGCAACGCGCGGTGCAGGGCGAGGCATTGCGCGAGCGCTCGGAGAGGCTGGCGCTACGGTCTATTGCACTGGACGAAGTGTGCCCGGCAACCGCTCTCCATACAATCGTCCTGAAACCGTAGATGAGACGGCTGAGATGATCCGTTCCGTTGGCGGTTCTGCGATCGCGCTTCGGGTCGATCACAGTGCAGAAGCAGAAGTCGAGGAACTTTTCCGCCGCGTGGTTCGCGAGCGTGGCCGCCTCGATATACTCGTGAACAGCATCGCCGGCGAAGACCCGCTGATGGCACAGTGGTGCTCTTTTTGGAAGACCGACCTCAATAACGCCGAAGCGGCTCTCCGGCATTCGCTCGTCTCCCACATCATCACAGCCAAGCACGCGGCTCCCTATATGATTCACAACCACCGCGGACTTATCGTGGAGGTTACGGAGAGCGACATCCTTGGCGCTGGGGGCAATCCGGTAACTCAGACGGTGAAGCTTGCGCTCAAAGGGCTGGCGCTGAACATGGCGGCAGAATTGCGCCCGTACGGTGTTGCAGCCGTTTCGATAACGCCCGGTTTTCTGCGATCAGAAACGATGCTGGAGCGATTCGGGGTCACCGAGGAGACTTGGCGCGAGGGCGCAAAGAAAGACAAGAACTTTCTAGAATCAGAATCCCCATTATTCGTGGGACGAGCTGTTGCGGCACTGGCAGGAGATCCTGCAATTCTGGAGCGTTCGGGACAGCTTTTAAGCTCTTGGGAACTCGGCCGCGAGTATCGATTCACGGATACCGACGGGCGCCGACCGGACTGGGGTGCGATCAAAATCGACTTCTCGATGGTTCCGGAACAGTTGGTTCAGCTTCTGAGAACCGGTTCGGAGATCCAGCTTCGATGGTTGAGCGAGCTGAGGCGGAGAACGAAGCGTTTTTTGGCCCAGCTGCCCCAAACCGAGAGCGGGACGGTCGAGGTACGCGACGCGGCGAAGTCGTGATTGAAGCATAGTGCGCGGTCGACTTGCCAGCATCGCTACGCTCCGATAATGTTCGGGTTCATCCCGGAATGCCGTTCGGCTTTCCTCCGGATCAAGTGTTTAGCTTCACCGGAATCCCACCCAACCTTCGATCCGATGTTTCTCGAGGCGGCCTGCCTGGAGATCGCTCGAAATCGGTTCAGGCTAGCTCGTTGCAAGCAATGTACCACGGTTCAGCATGGTAGATCATGTTGTCAAATGAAGGCTCATCACATTTGCCGTTAGGTCCCTTTGGGAGTTGCCGCCAAAGTGTGGTCACTTTTTCTGCAGCGGCATCTCTCTCGAACCGGTGAAAGTTGACGAGGCAATCTTCGACCGCGCCCAGAAATGGGGGCTGTGCTCGCCCGCACCATGCCTATATGATCTGCTTTCGGCTACTTTATTCAACCTGACCGTGCGCAGTAGCGAAGTGGTGTCTCAGTAAGCGTTCCGCCCGATTACGTTGATCGCTCCGGAGAAGGCGTAACCAGCGAAGGCGAGTATTGACCATACATGAATATCGCCTGTATGGCCGGCATCCCATCGGTCGTCGCCTGCACCATCCCAGTGCAACCAGATGCTGGTCAAGATAACAGCACGCGATTTGAGCCTCGGCGGAGCACCAGAAGATAGGAGTCCGAATAATAGGGACGCTGGATGCCGGACGCGGGTACTGTATCGTAGTTCCCAATCCATACAGGAGCGCCAGTGGAGTTGACGCGTGGTGACTATCGCTCATCGTTTTCAAAGGGTGCGTGGTCTTGCAAGCTTTTCAGCATTGAATTTTCAAGCCTAACTCGCGAAGAGATTAGCCCGAATGGGGCACGGGAGTGTGCTTTGATACTCTCATTCAGTCCTGGGAGTATTTAAGGTGGGTAAAGAACTTCAGCTTAAAGGCCTGCTGGGTTCTGGCAACGCAATGGTGGTAAGGTTACCGGCCTCGTTTAATTTGGCACGCGAGATTACGCCCGCAACGTCGTTGAAGCTGGCCACAGCATTTGGCCACATGTCGGGACGGAAGAGCATCAGGAACAGCATTCATCAATCGCGAGGTTCTATAAAGCTGCTCACGGGCCTATCGTTTTGTCAAACTGAGCCGGCCTTGTTGACAGAATGGCTGGAACTGAGCCGTTCAGGGCGTGCTCAGGCACGATTATTCACACGGCGAGATATTACGTTCCATCCGAAGGTCATTTAGATCGAAACGCCGAAAAAACGCTTCACGGTGATTGGCTCCGGCAATCTGAGTGGGGGTGGTTTTCTCGCGAACATCGAGTGCGGCCAGTTCTCGGAAGATGATGAAATTTTCAAACAGGCCGACAAATGGTTTAACCGACTGTTTGACGATGACGAGCTCACGTCGGCGCTGCGGGGTCAAGACATCCGTCGTTATAGAAAGCGCTTCGATACGGCAAATCAAAAGAACAAGGAAATCCAAGCCCTACAGCATGAGGCTGAGGATGAGATCGCGGACCGCACGCATCCGAGCCTTGGTCGCTGGAAGATGGCCATCGCCGATGCCATCCAGTTCTTTAAATCTAAAACGGTTCAAGGAATTCTACCAAGAGGACCGCAGATCCATAGGCAGGAAAATCAAGCGGGCTTTGCGTTACCCTAGCTTTGAATTCGACCGGGACGGTTTAGAGCGGTTTTACAAAAATTGGTCGTTGGGGCACCTCATAGAGGTTCGGAAACCGCGAGTTTGGAGACAACGCAAGAGACTGCAGGCGGGTTTGCGGTTCCTCATCGATGATTCTGTCCCGATCGAAAATAGGCTGACGGCCGTTCTGGAGGGGAGATACCGGGTAGAGGGCGCAGGGCTGAATTTTCTGACGAAAGTGTTAGCCGCTCATAATCCTATGAAGTTCACGGTCTATAACGAGCCGGTCGCCAAAGCGCTCAAGTACTTCGAGTATGACATGCCATATGGCTTGACAGCCGCGCAGAAGTACTTGGAATTCTCACGTTTAATGGAAGGTTTCCGCATAGAATCGGGTGCTAGGAACGCCTTTGATGTCGATGCATTTTTTTACAATTATTGGGAGCAGAATATTAAGTCCTAATGCCCTAATTGCGTGTGCGGATTCCGGGGGCAGGTCAAGATTAGTCTCATAGACTCGCCTGATATCGATAATTCACATCGCTTCTTCATCCGTATCTCTGATACTAGCTTTGAAGCCCGAGTTGTTATCCGATCGCACGATCCCGAATTTGGAGCAAACATGGACCCAGTTGACTCTCGAGCTGTATCGACCTCCGTAGCACCGATCCCCGTGAGATATCGTCATCCGCAGGAATCGCCAGGCGTATTCACCCTCGGGGAGATAATGCAATTGGTGACTTCATCAACCCGGGTGTTTATCTCGCCGGAATCGTCCGTTTTTCCGGCCGAACTGGATCGCGAAACGCTGATCCGCGCGTTCCGGCTGATGTATCTGTCGCGCTCTTTGGATGATCGCGAAGTTCTTCTCAAGCGCCAGAACAAGATTTTCTTTCAGATCAGCGGAGCGGGCCACGAAGCCGTGCAAGTTGCCGCCGGCCTCTTAATGAAGCCGGGTTTCGACTGGATCGTTCCCTATTATCGTGACCGCGCGCTCATGCTCACGCTCGGCATGACAGCAGAAGACATGCTGCTGCAGGCGGTTGGGGCGGCTCGCGATCCCAGTTCCGGCGGCCGGCAGATGCCCTCGCACTGGTCTTATCCGCCGGTACGCATTCTGACCGGCTCGTCTCCGACCGGGACGCAATATCTTCACGCCGTCGGTTGCGCGGAAGCGAAGCACTATCTCGATCCGGATTCCGACCAGATCACGTTGATCTGCTCCGGAGAAGGTGCAACCAGCGAAGGCGAGTTTTGGGAATCCATGAACATCGCCTGCATGGAGCGCCTCCCGCTGCTTGTGCTGGTCGAAGATAACGGGTATGCGATTTCAGTTCCGGTCGAGCGCCAGACCGCGGGTGGTAACATCGCTCGCCTGCTCGAAGGCTTTCCCGGATTGCTGCGCCTCGAAGTAGACGGCACCAATTTCGTCGATTCCTACCTCGTCCTCAAGCACGCCTCTGAATATTGCCGCGCGAATCACGGACCCGCGCTAGTGCATGCCACTGTGATTCGTCCCTATTCGCATTCGCTCTCCGACGATGAGCGCCTCTACAAACCACGCACGGAACGAGAGCACGAAGCCGCAATAGACCCGCTACGCACCTATCCGGACCTGCTCGTTAGGGAAGGTGTCATCAATCGCGCGGGAATCGAGGAGATCATTCGCGATATCGATCGCGAGGTGGCCGAAATCACCGACCGCGTACTACACGAACCAGGTCCGCCGCGCGGCTCGGCCTTCACCCATTTGTATTCGGAGAAAGTCGACCCAAGCTCCGTGCGCTTCGAAGCCGAGCCGCAGTTCCGCGGTGAGCCACGGACGATGGTTGATTCGATCAACCAGACGCTCGCTGAAGAGATGCGCCGCGATCGCCGCGTCATTGTTTTCGGCGAAGATGTGGCGGACTGCAGCCGCGAACAGTATCTGTCGGAAGTTAAAGGCAAGGGCGGCGTGTTCAAGGCCACTTCCGGTCTGCAACGCGAGTTCGGAACGGATCGTTGTTTCAACACCCCTATCGCGGAAGCCAGCATTGTGGGGCGCGCTATCGGACTTGCGGCTGCTGGATTGAAACCAATTCCTGAAATTCAATTTTTTGATTACATCTGGCCTGCCATGATGCAGATTCGGAATGAGTTAGCAACCATAAGATGGCGCTCCAATGGCAGCTTCTCTTGTCCGGTCGTTATGCGCGTTCCAATCGGAGGGTATCTAACAGGAGGCGCGATCTATCACAGCCAGTGCGGCGAGGTGGAATTCACACACATTCCGGGTCTGCGCGTCGTATTTCCGTCGAACGCTTTAGACGCATGCGGGCTTCTGCGAACCGCGATTCGGTGCGACGACCCTGTGCTGTTTCTGGAACATAAGAAGCTTTATCGCGAACCCTACAATCGCGCTCCGCATCCCGGAACGGATTTCACTGTGCCATTCGGGAAGGCAAAGGTAATCAAGCTGGGTCAGAACCTGACGATTATCACGTACGGCGCGCTCGTTCAGAAGTCATTGCAGGCGGCTCTGCAACTGGAGCAGCGCCGGCACAACGCTTCGATCGAAATCATCGACCTCAGGTCGTTGTCTCCCTACGATTGGGAGACGATTGTGGCGTCTGTTCGGAAGACCAACCGAGCGCTCATCGCGCATGAGGACACACTCTCGTGGGGCTATGGAGCAGAGATCGCGGCGCGAATTGCGAACGAGCTGTTTACTCATCTTGATGCTCCGGTGGGTCGCGTGGCTGCGCTAGACACCTGGGTGGCGTACAATCCTCGGCTGGAGGATGAAATTCTTCCGCAGGTCGAAAACATTGTGCGGGAAGGCGAACGCCTGCTGGCCTTTTAGTGATTGCCTTCCCGGACAGGAGCAGGCGCTCGGCAGCCCATCAACACCGCGGCGCTCAGCAGTGATGGCAGAGTCACCAGCCAGATGACCTCCGTGTACAGCTTGTGATCTGATAGGTATCCGATGATCGGAGAGATCACGGTTTGCAGAATTCCAAAGGCGCAGGTCAAGGCGGAGATCGCTATTCCGGAGCGCGCCGGTCCATAGAGATCGATCGGCAGAGCATAGATGTTCACGCTTCCCGACAGCGCGAAGAAGAAGCTGATCGAGATCAGGGCCGTGGCCCAGCGCGCGTCGGGCGCCAGTGGAAGCAGCGAAGTAATCAGCGCTCCGAAGGCGCTGACCCAGATTGCTCGGCGCCGGGCGGCAACCGGTTCAACGGAGCGATTGATCCAGCGGAGCGAGAGCCAGCCGCCAAAAAATCCGCCGGCGTTCGAGACTAAAGGCGGGATCCACACATAACTCGCGGTTTGGCGCAGAGTGAGGTGTTGCACTCCGGTGAGATAGAGCGTTGTCCAGTTCGACCAAAGCGAATAACTGCCCATCCACAATACGTTCGCTATCACCAGCAGAATGAGATTGCTTTCGCGAAGGATTGCAAAGTGCGAGCGCTTGTCTCCGGGTTGCACGAATTCTTCCGCTGCATATCGCGGCTTGATTTTCCGGCTCACCACGAGCCAGAGCGGAATCCACAAGAAACCGAAGCAGCCCGTAACGAGAAACGGCACGCGCCAGCCCCGAGTCAGGGCCAGACCGATAAAGAGCGGCGCAATCGCGGCCCCAAGACTTAAACCGATCTGGTTCACAGCAGCTCCCAAGGCTCGCTCTCCAGGTTTCAAATAGAGACCGTTCACTTTGCCGAAAGCGGGCACGCCCGCGGATTCTCCGATGCCCAGTGCCGCCCGGCAAACCGCCAGCCCTCCGAATCCGCGCACTAGACCCGTTCCCACGGCCGCAGTCGACCACCAACTCACTGCCCAAGAAATCCCGCGATTTACTCCGAAACGGTCTAGAATCCATCCGGCAAAGACTGTGCTGGCGGCGTAAGTGATCGAAAACACCGAGATCAGCAGGCCGAAACGCGTCTGATTAAAACCCAGACTCGCCATAATTAAAGGAGCGAGCGTGTTCAGCAGTAATCGGTCTAGATAATTCAGCGTGGACGAGAGTACGAACGCGCAAGCCGCAACCCAGCGAGAAGGAAAAAGCGAGGAGAGAGATGGCAGTAAACGATGATGGGGAATTTGGACGGCGGCAGTTTCTAAATTCGGCTGGATCGGTCGCTGCTGCATCGGTCGCGGCCTCGGCGAGCCTTCTCGGCCGAGACTACACACACGATGATCGCAGTTGGGAACTCTCGCCCGGTAGCATTCTTGATGTCGGCGATCTCCGCGTGGGCCACTTCACCGATGTCCGCAGACCGACAGGTTGCACTGTGATCCTTTTCGACCAAGGCGGCGCTGTGGCCAGCGTCGATGTTCGCGGTTCCGCTCCGGGCACTCGCGAAACCGACCTGCTTAATCCCGTCAATACCGTGCAGAAGGTGAATGCGATTCTCCTGTCGGGTGGGAGCGCCTTCGGCCTGGATGCGGCGACTGGCGTGATGCGCTATGTCGAAGAGAAGGGACAGGGCTATCGTTTAGGACCGCTTGTTGTGCCTATCGTTCCCGCTGCGATTCTGTTTGATCTGAATATCGGTGATGCGAAGATTCGTCCTAACGCTGATGCTGGCTACGCTGCATGCCAGAATGCTTCACACCAGTCGATCGAGCAGGGCAATGTCGGGGCGGGTGCGGGTGCGACGGTCGGCAAACTCTTCGGCCTGAAGTGTGCGATGAAGTCCGGCATCGGAACGGCAAGCCTGCGAGTTGGCGGATCCGGTTTGATCGTCGGCGCAATCGTTGCCGTGAATGCGGTAGGAGATGTGAGCCATTATGAGAGCGGCAAGCTCTTAGCCGGAGCGCGCACTCAAGATGGAAGCCGGCTGCGCAATAGCATGCGCGAGATTCTCGAAGGATCATCGCAGTCCGCCGAAGAGCGCCCGGGTGCCAACACTACTATCGGCGTGGTGACCACCAATGCTGACCTGACGAAAACAGAACTGGCGAAGGTAGCGCGGATGGCACACGACGGGTTAGCGCGAACGATCAATCCTGTTCACACCGCGGCGGATGGCGACACGATCTTTGCCGCGGCAACGGGATCGATGAACGTGCGTAGTGATATTTCGGTCATCGGCTCGGTGGCCGCTGAGGCGGTCGCTCGTGCCATCAACAACGCCGTTCTGGCCGCGACCGGTATTCCCGGCTATCCGGCCTGCCGCGATTTGCCGCGCGTTTAGAGGACCCATGGCAACACCTGCTCACTGCCACCGTACGCTGCGCGCCTGAAACCCCTCCGGCTCAATCTGGACCGTTTCCTGATGCCGACCCAAACCGTTCGATACAACGAGGCTGTGTGGCCCCGCATTCAGGTGAATAGTTATGGGCGTTTGCCCGTAGTTCCTGCCGTCCACCGTGACGCTCGAGCCGCTTGGCATCGAGGTGACAACCAGAACGCCCTGGCCCTTCGTCAGCGGAATATAAATACTATTCGTTTCTGGAATCGTGAAGATGCGGCGGGCTATGGCGAAGCCATCCAGTTGCGCAACAAGCGTATGCCGGCCGTTGGGCAAAGAAAGCGTGCATGGGGTGGAGCACGTTTCGGCTCCTCCGTCCACAACCATCTTTGCGCCGGGCGGCTCGCTGAGCAATTCGATATCGGCTAGTCCGCCGACGGAAGGCGCCCCCGCTTCCGGACCCGGTGCCTGCGTATGAGCCGGACTCGGGGGGCGGACTTTTTCCAGCGGCGCAGGAGCTGCGCTCGGCTCCGTTTGCGTGGGCGCGTGCTCCGCTGTGTCGGCGTTTGCCGGAGCTTTAGCGGGCGGCTTCGCTGCATTCGCTGTTTGCGTATTGGCCGTAGCAGTTGACTTCGCTGTACTCGCTGTTTGTGTCATATCGGTAGGAGGCGGCGGAACTGTCGGCCCGGAGTCTCCGTCCAGGACCTGCACGGGCACGTTCGGTCCTGAATTCATCCGTACGATAAACAAAATGGCGCCGAGCACTGCTACGCAGAGGGCGAGAATGAGCGCCAGTTTTTTTCCTGCTGAACTTTCTCGAACTTCTCGCGTGGCCTCGCCGGGGTTACGGACCAACGGGCGGGTGGCAATGCCGTTACTGACGCTGCCCGGCGCCGGGACAACGATTCGCGTCGGATGCACACGAGCCGCCTCGCCTGATGCGCCCTGCATAATGACCGTCGCGGACATGTTCTGCGGAGGCGCAAAGACGGGCATTAAACCCGCGGAAGTACCCGGTCTCCAGGCCGAGCATTCTCCCAGAGCTATTAGGAGCGCGCCGACGAACCTGCCGCAAGATTCAAATCGGTTTTCCGGCTGCTTCGCGAGAACGCGCCGCATCACTTTGCCCACCGTCTCGCTCAAAGCGGCATTCGCATGTTCGACCGGCTTCGGCTCCTGCTGACCAATTGCGTAGAACAGCCCAGTCAGGTTTTCGGCGAAAAACGGCTTACTGCCGCACAGGATTTCGTAAACGATCACGCCGAGCGAGAATTGATCCGAGGCTCCGGTAACGGGCAGACCCTGAATCTGCTCGGGCGACATGTAGTTCGGAGTGCCGGTCATCGCGCCGGTCTGTGTAATCTCGTGCGAGAGCAGCTTGGCTACACCAAAATCCGTTATCTTGGCGCTGCGGTCGGCGCCCTGCCCCGCTTCAGAAATCAGGATGTTTGCAGGCTTGATGTCGCGATGGATGATGCCCTTCTGGTGCGCATAATCGAGCGCATCAGCCACTTGCCGCAAGAAACGGAGAAGCTCGCCCGAGTCGGGCGCTTGCACTGACCGCAGAACGCTGTCGAGTGAAGAGCCGTGTACGTACTCCATCACGATGTACGCCGTCCCCTCCAGGTCGAGAACATCGTAGACTGTAACGATATTCGGATGCGAGAGCATTCCGGCGGAGTGGCTCTCGCTGAGTACTTTGTTCCGGATCCGAATTCGCTCTTCAGGATCGGACACCTCGCCCACGCGGATGGCCTTAATTGCCACCGTGCGGCCAATTGCGGGGTCGCGGGCTTTGTAAACGATACCCGAAGCGCCTCGGCCAACCTCTTTTTCAATCTGATAGCGGCCGACCTGCTCCACTGATGCCAGTATAGATGGCGCAAAATCTGAGCGTAAGTATTTAAAAACACAAGCCTGATAGCGCGAAATACGCCTCTTGTTAGGATGGATTAACGCAAATGATTCCAGAGGTGATTGAGGAAGGACTTACTTTTGATGATGTCCTCCTCCAACCCGCCTATAGTCCAATAGCGCCCGCCGAAGCAGATACGGCGACCCACCTTACTTCGCGCATTCCGCTGAAAATTCCGCTCGTTAGCGCGGCCATGGATACCGTTACGGAATCCCACATGGCGATAGCGCTCGCCCAGCAGGGCGGTATCGGCATCATCCATCGCAACATGCCGATCGATCGACAGGCGGAAGAGGTCGATCGCGTAAAGCGCAGTGAGAGCGGAATGATCGTCGACCCGGTCACCATTGAACCCGAGCGCAAAATCGCAGACGCGCTCGAATTGATGAGCCGCTATCGCATTTCGGGCGTGCCGGTGACCAACAATAATCGCCTGGTCGGTATCCTCACAAACCGCGACTTGCGCTTCGAGACTCGCTATGACCTGCCGATCGCAGACGTCATGACGAAGGAAAATCTCATCACGGTTCCGGTGGGAACTACGCTCGAAGAGGCGCAGAAGATACTGCACACGCACCGCGTAGAGAAGCTGTTGGTGGTGGATGAGAACTACGCTCTAAAAGGTCTCATCACAGTCAAGGACATTCAGAAGAAGCTCAAATATCCGAATGCCGCAAAGGACGCGCAAGGCCGTCTGAGGGTGGCGGCGGCTGTTGGCGCCACTGGTGATTTCTTGGAGCGCGCCCAGGAGCTGGTTCGCAAGAAGGTCGATGTAATTGCGATCGACTCAGCGCACGGGCACAGTCAGCGTGTGATGGATGCGGTGAAGGCGATCAAGAGCCGCTTGCCCGAAGTCGACGTTCTCGCCGGAAACGTTGCGTCATTCGAAGGCGCGCGGGATTTGATTGCGCTCGGAGCGGATGGAATCAAGGTAGGCATCGGGCCCGGTTCGATCTGCACGACGCGCGTCGTCAGCGGCGCCGGTGTGCCGCAGATTACCGCGATCGCTGAATGCGCGAGGGCGGCGCGTCAATCCGGCGTTCCGCTCATTGCGGACGGCGGCATCAAATATTCCGGTGACATCACGAAAGCGATTGCCGCCGGGGCCGATTGCGTGATGATCGGCAGTCTTCTGGCCGGCACCGACGAGAGCCCAGGCGAGACGATTCTCTACCAGGGCCGCACTTTCAAGAGCTATCGCGGGATGGGCTCGATGGGCGCCATGCCGCAAGGCAGTTCGGATCGCTACTCGCAAGCCGCTAACGGGAAGTTGGTCCCGGAAGGGATCGAAGGCCGCGTTCCCTATAAGGGGCCTCTCGCCGATTTGTCTTACCAGCTTGTCGGAGGCCTCCGCGCAGGGATGGGCTATTGCGGGTGCCGCACCATTATGGAACTGCAGGAGAAAGCTAAATTCCTGCGCGTTACCGTGGCTGGACTCCGCGAGAGCCACGTCCACGACGTGATCATCACCAAGGAAGCGCCGAACTACCGGCTGGAGTAGTTCTCAGATCCTCCTAGTCGTGCCGGAGCGCGAGCATCCGATTGATTCGAGACGCCTTGCGGGCGGGCACGTAGGCCGCGGGTGCCAGAACCTCGCGCAGCACCATCCAGATTACAGCACGGCGCTGCGCACCGAGCGCCATTCGAATCCCGATCTCGCCGGTGCGGCGACCGACGGTATAGGACATCGTGTCGTACAGGCCGACGCAGGCGATCGTCAACGCCAGTATCGCGAACGCAGAGCACAGATCGGCAAAGGTGATCTCCTGGTGCATTTCGTTCGCAATCTCCGTCTTCTGGGTTCTTACGTCGGAGACAGGAACGCGCGGGTCCGCCTGGCGAACGATCTCGCGCACTGAATTGACATAACTAAACGGATTGCCCGCCGTACGCAGCGCGTACACCATTTCGTGAGGTTCCGGGTAGCCTTGATCGTACGGGATGTACACAACCGGCGGGATGACCTCCTTCAACCCGCCATGGCGGGCGTCTTTGGCTATACCAACAATTTCCATGTCGCGCCTGGGGCGGAGCTTATCATCCGACAAAATGAGATGGCGCCCCAAGGGATTCTGGCCGGCCAAATTGGCCTTGGCGAACCGTTCGTTGATGACGGCGACATCTTGTGAACCGGACCGGTCGCGCGGCTGATTGAAGGCTTCGTGCGCCTCAAGCCGGGCGTCACGCCCGATCAGGCCCAGGCGGAAATTTCGGCCGTAGCGAAGCGGCTGGAGTCAGATTATCCAGCAACGAACCGCGGACGCGGCATCCGGCTTTATCCGTTATGGAGAGCTCCCTTCAACAACGCGCGCACTCTGCTCCCGACGCTCAGTATCGCTCTCGGAGTGGCCGTCGTTCTGCTCCTCATTGTCTGCGCAAATGTCAGCAATCTGCTCCTCGTCAAAGCTTTCGGGCGGCGACATGAAATAACGCTTCGTCTGGCCGTCGGCGCTGGGCGCGGGCGGCTGTTGAGGCAGCTTGTCACGGAGGGTTTGGTCTTGTCGAGCATCGCTGCCTCCACGAGCCTGGTCCTTGCTTACTGGTGCCGTAACCTGCTCGTGCTCTTACTCCCAAGGCGGAGTGGCACGGCGATGTTTTTACCCGGCGCAGTGGATTGGCGTGTGCTGGTGCTGAGCACCTTAGTGTGTCTGCTTGCGACCTTACTATTCGGGTTGGTTCCTGCCATTCACACCAGGAAGCTCGATCTCGCCTCCGCGTATGGCTCTCGGCGCTGACGCGCCAGATTTGCTGCGGTATGTGATGTCGCAGGGCCTTGCTCTAACGCTGCGTGTTGTCCTCGGCGCAGCGGCCGCGCTCGGATTGACACGGCTACTGGGTTACCTGCTCTACAAGGTGAGCCCGCGCGACCCGGCCGCGTTCGCCTCGGTATTGGTCGTGATGATCATCGCGTCACTCGCAGCGCTTTCTACCCGCTTGGCGTGCAACGCGGACCGACCCGGTTCGGGCGTTGCGAAATTGATTCCAGTTCAGTTCCAACACGCTCCGCTCTCGCCGAATCATCTGTTATGATTCAGGCGCATGAGCGCGTACTCGATTGGCGTAGATCTGGGAGGCACCAATCTGCGCGTCGCTGCAGTCGATGAACAGGGGACCATCGTGGCTCGTGTCTCCGAGCCGGCTGTTTTCGACAGTGGCCCTGAGCGAGTTGTCGTGGACATCTGCAAGGTCATAAGAAGCATCCGTGAACGGAACGGCATGGAAGAATTGCACGGCGTGGGAATCGGCGTGCCTGGATTCATCGATATGGAATCCGGCGTGGTCATCGGCTCAGCAAATCTCCCGGGCTTCGAAGGGTTTCCGGTCCGGGATCAGATTCAGAAGAATCTCGGCACGCGCATCATTTTAGAGAACGATGCAAACGCGGCTGCATTGGGCGAGATGTGGATGGGGGCGGGCAGGAACGTGAAAGACTTGATCCTGCTGACCCTCGGTACCGGAATCGGTGGCGGGATTGTGTTCAATGGAAAAATTCTGCATGGGTTCCGCGGGATGGCCGGTGAATTCGGGCACATGACGGTTTTTCCGGATGGCAATCCCTGCGGTTGCGGTAACTATGGTTGCCTCGAAAAGCATGCTTCGGCGACCGCCATCGCCGCCATGGGACGCATGATGCACTTCGGCCGGGACACCACCTCGGCAAAGGTCTTCGATTTGGCCGTGCAAGGCAACCCCCGGGCCAAGATGGTGTTTGAAGCGATGGGGCGAGCGCTGGGCATCGCGCTGGCAAGCCTCATCAATATCTTCAACTTCCCGTTGTATCTAATTAGCGGTGGGCCACTTCCCGCGTGGGACTTTTTCGCACCAGCGATGATGATCGAAGTAAAGAAACGGGCATTCACCTTCGAGCGTACGGGGGCGAAGATCGAGAAGGCGTTGCTCGGCGCCGATGCGGGTTTGTACGGCGCAGCCTACCTGCCCTTCCAACAGAGCACGTAGCGCGAGCGCTCGCGTTAACCTAAGTCTTCCGTTCGCGCTTTAGAAAACATGTATTGGCTCGGGATCGATGTCGGCACGGGTGGCTCTCGTGCCTTGCTGGTGGATGCAAAAGGACGCGTTCAGCACTCCTTCGTCGCCGCCCATGAGGACATGCGCATGTTGCGGCCGCTATGGGCAGAGCAGGACCCTCGCGACTGGTGGCGCGCCTCGCAGCTGGCCATCAAGGGCGTACTGGCGCAAGCCCGCGTGGATGGAACCGTGATTCGCGGTATCGGCCTCACTGGGCAAATGCACGGTCTCGTCCTATTGGACGCGAACAACGAGGTGATACGTCCCGCCTTGATCTGGTGCGATCAGCGCAGCCAGGAGCAGGTCGACGCCATTAACGCGAAGCTCTCGCCGGAGATGGTAGTCAATTCCATCGCGAACCCGGTGCTCACCGGCTTTACTTTGCCGAAGCTCCTGTGGATTCGCGATCATGAGCCGCAGAGCTTTGATTCGCTGCGGAAGATTTTGCTTCCGAAAGATTATCTCCGCTTCAAGTTGACAGGCGAATTTGCAACCGATGTTTCGGACGCCAGCGGAACCGCACTGTTCGATGTGGCGCATCGACGGTGGTCGAGCGAGATGATCAACGGCTTGGGGCTGGACGGGGGTTTGCTGCCGCAAACCTTCGAGTCACCCGAAATTACCGGCAAGGTTTCGCCTGACGCAGCGGCGGTTACAGGCTTGGCGCCCGGAACGCCCGTTGTTGCTGGAGCTGGAGATCAGGCAGCGAGCGCCATCGGGAACGGAATCGTTGAGCCTGGGGCGGTCTCTTGCACCATTGGCACATCGGGTGTTGTTTTCGCCTTCCTTGAGAAGCCAGCTTACGATCCTGCCGGACGCGCGCATACTTTCTGCCACGCAATCCCGGGCGCCTGGCACGTTATGGGAGTTACGCAAGGTGCTGGCCTAAGTCTGCAATGGTTCAGAAATCGATTCGCTCCCGGCGTTACGTACGATGAGCTAACGGCAGATGCGACGCGATCACCTGCCGGCGCTCAGGGTGTCTTCTGGCTCCCTTACTTGATGGGAGAACGTACTCCGCACCTGGACGCGAACGCCCGCGGAGCGTGGATCGGATTGACTGCTAAACACCAGCGGTCAGACTTGGTCCGCGCCATTCTGGAGGGGGTCTGCTACAGCCAGAAAGACGGGATGGAGATTATCGCGGGTCTGGGCGCGCGGCCCTCTCGCGTGAGGCTTTCCGGCGGCGGTGCAAAGAGCCCATTCTGGCATCAGTTATTCGCAGACATTTTCGATATGCGTGTGGCGACTCTGGCCACACAGGAAGGCTCGGCTTACGGCGCGGCGCTGTTGGCGACGATCGGAACCGGAGAATACGGGAGCGCGGACCAAGTCTGCCGCGTGGCGCTGCAGGAGATCGAGCTGAAACATCCAGACCAAGCGTCCGCACGGCCTTACCAAGAGCGATACAAAGTGTACCGAAGTCTCTATCCCGCTCTGAAGTTGGCGTTTCGAGCCATTGGCGACCTGGATGCCTGATGGAAGTCCGCTCTATTGCGACGTTGCGTTGCCTGTCCCAGTAGATCGGCTCTTCACATATGAGCTGAGCCCTACGCTTCGCCACAGGGTCCAAGCAGGTTGCAGAGTGCTCGCTCCCTTTGGAACGCGCCGCCTCACAGGTGTTGTCTTGCGCACCCACAATGATCCACCGGGGCAGGAATTGCGTGAGGTACTGGTCCTGCGCGATGAAGAGCCGGTCCTCAACCAGGAACTACTGGCGCTCGCGCGTTGGATTTCGGAGTACTACTGCGCTCCCATCGGCGAGGTGCTCAAGAGCATGCTTCCTTTGAGCGGTGAGACGCGGCGAAGCACGCAATACTCGCTTACCGATCTCGGCCGCGACGTTGCGCGTCAACTCGTTATCGGATCTGAAATGGATGCCGCGAGTAGCGTTCTCTCACTCCTCGAAGAGCGCGCCCGATCCGCGGAGTATCTCGCCTCTAAAGTGGAAGGGGCACGCGAAGCCGTGCGTGGGTTGATAAAAAGAGGGTGGGTTACGGCAGAGCAGCAGGTAGACAGCCGCGACCCTCAGCGTGCATCCGCACAGCGTTTGCAAGCTTCCTTCATGCGGCGTGCGCCTGCAGATTTCAAACTGAAGAAAAATGAACGGGAGCTGCTGGCGTTTCTCGAATTGCATCCGGGGCCTCACAATCTGGCCAAGCTTGGCGAATCAGTAAAGAACGCCAGCGCCGCTGCCCGGGCGCTTGCCCGTCTCGAGCTCATAGCTCTGGAAGTGGAAGGATTAAGTCCCACTGCTATCGATAGCCCGGCCATTCCTCTTCTGAACTCCGCGCAGGAAGAAGCGCTTCGCGCTGTCACGACTGCGCTCAATGCGAAACAGTATCAGGCTTTCCTCTTGCAAGGGGTCACCGGATCTGGAAAAACAGAAGTCTATCTACGGGCGATCGAAGCGACTTTACAAACGGGCAAGAATGCTCTGCTGCTTGTTCCCGAGATTGGTTTAACGCCGGCCGTCGCCGGGCAGTTTTTCCATCGCTTCGGAAAGCAGGTCGCGATTCTTCACTCCGCTTTCGGCGATGCAGAGCGGGCCGATCAATGGCGGCGGATTCAGGATGCCCGAGCCCGCGTGGTGGTCGGAACGCGGTCGGGCGTGTTCGCTCCCATTCAGAACCTCGGTCTTGTCGTGGTGGACGAGGAACATGATGGCAGTTACAAGCAGCAGGAAACACCGAGATACCATGGCCGCGACGTAGCCATCGTGCGCGCTAGAAACGCAGGAGCAGTCGTTATTTTGGGATCCGCCACGCCGAACCTTGAGAGCCGCCATAATGCGGACCACGGCAAATACACCCTGGTCACATTGCCTGAGCGCATTGCGCAGCGTCCCTTAGCCGCCGTAGAGATCATCGACATGCGCGTGGAATTCCTTGAAACGCGCAAGCAGGCGATCTTCTCGCGAAAGTTACTCCAGGAGATTCAGCAACGGCTCGATCAGCACGAGCAGATCATGCTGCTGCTCAACCGGCGCGGTTTCTCGAGTTTCATGGTTTGCCGCGCCTGCGGGGAAAGGCTGTTATGCAGCAACTGTTCCGTTGTGCTCACGCATCACCGCCGCGATAAGCGCATGCTCTGCCACTACTGTGCGTATGCCGAAAAAATTCCCTCGGAATGCCCAAAGTGCGGCAGTGATTACATCCAATTTCTTGGGAGCGGGTCAGAGCGCGTGGAGGATGAACTGCATCAGCATTTCCCGGCGGCACGGATCGCACGTCTTGATCGCGATACGGCCGCGGGTAAAGGCGTGTTCGATCAGGTCCTGCAGCGGTTTCGTGATGGTAGCATCGATATCCTTGTCGGTACACAAATGATCGCGAAGGGGCACGACATCCCGAATGTGACTCTCGTCGGAGTCGTGCTCGCAGATATCGGTTTAAGCATGCCGGATTTTCGAGCGGCCGAGCGAAGCTTTCAGCTTTTGACACAGGCGGCCGGACGAGCCGGACGTGGCTCGTCACCGGGACGAGTCCTGATTCAGACGCTTAATCCCGACCACTACGCGATCCGCTTTGCCGCAGCCCAGGACTACGAACATTTCTACAAAAAGGAGATCGAGTTTCGGAAATGGCTCCGCTACCCGCCATTCGCCGCCTTCGCGAATGTGCTGGTGCGAGCTGAGAAACAGGAGGACGCGCTCCGCATGGCGACCCAGCTCGGCTATACTTTAACTCCTGCGCCGGAAGGGGTGCGCGTTATGGGACCAGCCGAAGCGCCAGTTGTCCAGCTCAAGAATGAGTTTCGCTATCAAATTCTCCTGAAGACCGCGAACCGCTCGGTTTTGCGCTCCGTGCTAAACGATTTGCGCCGCTTTGCGGAGAAAGACAAATGGAAAGCGACGGCTCTTGTCATCGACGTGGACCCCATTAGCCTAATGTGAAACGGATGTTAAAGTGAGGATATTACCAGCCTCTTGCGGCGGCTGTAGCTCAGTTGGTAGTAGCGCCAGATTGTGGTTCTGGATGTCGTGGGTTCGAATCCCACCAGCCGCCCCAAAGTAGAATTCGTCCATTCCGGACACATAGGTAACACTTTTGGCCCGAATGGGTTTTCCAAGGGTTGGAGAGTTTT
>JAFATG010000219.1 GCA_019244055.1 Acidobacteriaceae bacterium
TCGGCTTGGAAGATACGCCCGAGGCGGCCAGCGGCCAACGCTCGACGTAGAAAGATCGTCGCGTCATCAAAGCGGTGCTGGCTGACGACCCCAAGCCTTATACCGGCCTCGCGCGCTGTTTGCACAATCGTGCGAGCAGTGGCCAGATTGGTTGCAATGGGCTTCTGAAGTTGAATCGGGCGGCCTATTTCGGCGCAGATTTGGACAGGTTCAAGATGGAAGTCGGGAAACGTACAGACGTCAATGAAATCTAAACCCGGATAACGGCAGAGAGAGGCGTAGTCCGGAATGAATTCTGACTCCCATTTCTGCGCGAACTCACGGCCACGCGCTTCGGTCTTGTTGGAACACGCGGCAACAGTGAAACCAATGTTCCGATATGCCTGCGCGTGTTTATTGGCGATCGCGCCCGTTCCCAGAATGCCGACTCTCATCTACGAGAGACATTGTCGAACATCACTGCTCGATTTGAATGAGATCGTCGTAATCAGAGCGACTCTCCGCGCTTCGAATGTTCTCATTGCGCCCACGCAGTCGGTTGAACGCCCTTCCTACGGAAAGAGATCCGTTAATCAAGTGCTTCGCCCTTAACGGACCTGCAACCGTGAGATTGCCGAGCCAGTGCATACCCATGCTGATCGAACACCCGCACTCGGAACAGTTCGGCGAGCCTCCAAAAACGCACGGTTCAACGCGCGTACGCAGATCCGCTGTGTAGTTGAGTGATATTCGGGAGAATACACAATCGGAGGGGCCGGCGGGCGGCTTAACGAACGCTGCCATGATTCCCGGATGCATCGTCAGCTTGGGATACTTTTTGCCTACGCTTGCGAAATACGAGGCAAGCTGAGCTCGATTTTCAGACGTCAACCGCTCTGCCGATTCCTCACCGATTTGCGGAGTATAGATGCTCACCCAGATCCGGTTTACTTCCGGCTTCGCATTCCAGAACGCGAGATACCGATCCATGTAGCCCGCTTGTTCGACGTTGTTGCGAACCACTGTCCAGTGGATGTTGACCTTGCGCTCCGCAATATTACCTAAGATACGCTCGTAGGTGGCGGGTTTCCGACGCACATCGTGGTCTTCCGGATTCCCGTCTACAGATACAGCCACGGTTACTCGCGGAAGACAGATCCAATCATGAGGAATGGGTATTACGCCACTGGTAACTATCAAGGTGTAAATACCGCGATCGCTCAACTGCGGAAGCAATTTGGTTAACTCGCGATGCCGCATGAGCGGCTCGCCGCCGACCAGGGAAAGCTGCAAAGGCTCGTGCTCATCGACCATCTCCAGAACGCGACGAACAAGCTCGTCGCCTCGATGGTCGCTCACGCTGCGTAGATTTGGCCCGCCGGAGCCGAGATGAGAGTCGCCATATGCATAGCATCCCGGACATTGAAGTGGACACTCTCGTGTTATTTCAATCGAGAGCATCGGGACTTTACCGATCAGTGCTTTTCCCCACGACTGAAAAATATGGAAAGGCCTCATTGTCGCCTGTACCTGTGACGCAACCCGTCACCCTATGGTTCAGATTTAGTTACTTGTAGAGTACCCAGCCCAGAGTCAATTGGTAGCTCCGAGGCGTTACCCAGTGCGTGCCGCTGAAAGTGGAAAGAAAGTTGTACAGCGCTGCCTCGTTTGTGACGTTCACGACTGTGAACTTTAGAGTTGTTTTGACTTTCTCCTTGTGGAGCAGATTGTCAGTACCCAGGCCGATGTCAAAGATGTTACGAGGAGCGATGCGCGGCGGATTATGATCGGGATTATACGTTCCGGGCGCAGGTATGACCAGACGTGTTGCACCGTAATTGCCCGAGGAACACGAATTGATGTGGTGGTAGACGGTCGCAAAGTCGTCGCCGCAATGGAACCCGATAATCGCCTGTTGATCGGCACTCAGTGCGAGCGCATCCGCCAGGTCTGTGACAGATCCGGCCACTTCGCCGCTGTCGTAGCGCCAGGTGAACATCGCCCAGACTCCGTCTTTCCCGTGCTGGTAACGGATATAGTTGGTCGCCTGAAACGCCTGGTCGTGGTCGATCCGGAAAACACTCGTATTCAGGGGGGAGTTGAAAATAAGACCTCCGGTTTCCGGAGGGAAAAAGCGAGCGCGCGTGTGTCCCAAGCTGCTGTACGCCATAAATCCGTGCATATTCGTGGTTGAGATCTGCACGCTCGCGCCATCAATCTTCGATTGCTGCCACGCAATGGGAAACGCGATCGAAGTGTTCAGCAGTGTGTCGAAATCGAAAGCGCCTTTGGTGTACTTCCAGAAGTACGTCGCATCGACACGCAGGAACTTCATGATCGCTTGTTGCAGGCCGACTGAATATTCGTTGCGATGGCCAGGGCGTAGCGGATGGCTGCCGTATGCGCCGAAGTCCAGGCCACCCGTCCCCGTCGTACTGGAGAGCACAAGGTTTTCGTTGTACGGGGTTTCCATGGCCCGCGTGTAAGAAGCTCGGATAACCGTGTTAGTCGGCTTGAAGAGATACGAGAATCCAAAACGCGGCTGGAGAAGATTGTCCGTGGAAATGCCCTCGTAATTGTCAAACCGGAGGCCCACATTGAGCGTCAGATTCTTAATTATCATCTGATCCATCGCGTAGAAGGCCTGCTGGTTGATATTGGCGTTTCCATGAAAAATGAACGGCGTACCTCCGCGCGTGAGGTCGAATTGAATCAGCCCGGGCGAAAGATTCGGATTGACCACGTAACCAAGAGGCACGCAGGAGTTGGGATTCGTCAAGGTAGGAATCGTGACGGGTGCACCCGCTGTGGTGAGACAAATCGGATTGAAAGCCGGATCTGTGATGCCTAATCCAAAATTCTCGATCAGGCGGGTTTGCGAAATCTCGGTACCTACCTTGACGTTGTGAATGCCATGGGCGTAGGACAAATTAGCCGTGGTTCCCCAATTCGTTAAATGACGGTCCTGCTCGATGGTAGCTGGAGAGTCGTCGAATGGATCGCGGCTCGGATAGTAATTGATGTGGTCCTCACGGAAGAATGGATCAACACTAAGCAGCGTGCTCGCACCAAAAGTGTGCTGGTATCCGAGCGCGAGATCAAGAGTTCGGGACTGCTGTCGCTGGTCTTGCTGAAGTTGATCGTATGTATTGGGAATCTGAAACCAATTCCGGCCGACAAATGCATTCAGGTGTAGCGAGTCGCGACCGGTAGGCACATAATCCACTCGATCCCAAATGCTTTCGGTATTGCCCTTGTCATGAAATGGCGTGAACTCCGGAGCATCAAGGAACCGCCCAGTGCGGCTTGAATCGGCAACCAGAAAATTGCCCCATTTTGCCCCACCGATCCCGAATGTTGCGTCCTCGCCTACAGTTCCGAACGATCCGTAGTAGGCGTCGAAGCTTCCGGTGGGCTTTTGGCCCAAACCTGATTTGGTAACTGTGTTCACCACCAGGCTGGTCTTGTCGCCATACTCGGCGGTAATGCCTGTGCTGATAAGTTCAAGAGATTGGAAAGCATTGGCGGGGAGCTGTGTGGAAAAGACCTTGTTCTGCTGATCACTGATTGGCTGTCCATCCACAACGTACGTGGTTTCGCCGTGATCTCCCTGCGGGTGAAAAAATCCATTGGAGTCGGCAACTACACCGCCCGAGGTCAAAGTAATTGTATCGCTGAGCCCTTGCCCAGGTGAAGTGATCGGCAGATCCGCCATTAGATTTTGCGTCACATCGATGTGGGCGGAAGGCACGTTTTCGATCGTGTCGGGCGTGGCTTCCACATTTACGGTCTCGGTCGCGCTCGCCAGCGCAAGGTTGATTTTCAACTGAATCGGTACCTGGGTCCGCACTGAAACATCCTGCGTGTAGGTCTGGAACCCGGAAAGCACAACCGACAAATGGTATTGGTTCGGAGGGATATTAGCCAGGCGAAAAGCACCCTCGCCATCGGTTTTCGCGGCTTCTTTGTGGTCAGTAACGACGTTGGTTATTGTGACGTCCGCGCCCGCCACCACCGCGCCGCTGGGATCGGTTACAGTCCCTCGAATCGTACCTCCGCTGCCGGTCGCCTGGGCGCACATCGCGGGACTCGGAAGCGCCGCAAGTGATATGAGGAGCGCAGCGACGCCCACATATTTCATTACTGTTACTTCCTTCAAAATTGAGACTCTCTCTGAGACGTACTAATTACGTCAGGCCTCATAAACGTCAAGAGCCGGGCGAACCGACTAGAGCCGAAGGAGCAAACCGGGTGGTGCTCGGGATGAGCGAACGGACCGACGTTCGTCGAGATCCGCCGCAATGGTGGGCACTTAAGTTACTCGGTAGCCGCCCGCCAGCAGTGGGTCTTCCATCACTTCGAATTATAGCTACTGGGATGGGCGCGAAAGCGTTTAAAGAACAAACAATTGCTGACAAATTTGTTTCGAGTGTTTACAATAGGCCCATGCAGTCGAACAAAGCTTCAAAGAAGACACGTAAGATCGCGGAAGAACCGGCACCGGCAGCGTCCGAAACCAGTGTTGCTGGAAAGGTTTCGGCACGTTCATCCAAACCGAGAGCTTCCAAGGTCGATAAAGCCGAAATTAGTGATTTGGGATCTGGGAATCATCGTCACAAGGTCGACTCCGTTGCGCCTGTTGAACCAGTGATCGCTGAAGAGGCCGGAACGAAATCAATGGCAGCAACTGCCTCCGCTCAGTCCACCAGTTCACTGCCCGCTCCCAGTCGGAGCGAATTGCACGCGGAAGAAACGGCGCGGACGGCTACACACGAAGAAATTGCGAAGCTGGCATTCTCGTACTGGATGGCTCGGGGCGGCTTTCATGGCTCTGCCGAAGTGGATTGGTTGCGCGCCGAAAAAGAACTTACCGGGTCCCGCTCATAAGTTGAGAGTTGCCGGGCTGGCTCGGCAACCGAATCTCTGACTCGCTCGTCCAAAAACCGACGAGCGACTGCAACATTCGCGCTTTCGCCCTTTAGTAATCTGAAATTTCAGGATATATGAATGACTCAGGTACTGAACTGAGCGTCCCTGCTGTTGCCGCGAAGACGGAGAAGCCGGACCCAACTCGTTCTCCGCTCATTGCGACAATTGCCTGGTTTCGGGACTTGATGCTTTCAGTGCTGATTGCGCTCCTGGTAATTCTTTTTCTTTATCGACCGGTTAAGGTCGAAGGCACTAGCATGATGCCAAGCCTGTTCGACCAGGAGCGTTTGTTCATCAATCAATTCAGTTATAAGTTCGGACTGGGCCACATTCAGCGCGGCGATACAGTCGTCTTCTGGTTTCCAGAGGACACAACGAAGTCTTACATTAAGCGGGTCATCGGCTTGCCGGGCGACACTATAGCCGTTCAAGACGGTTACGTAATCGTAAATAGCAAGAAGCTAACGGAGAACTACGTCCCAAGCGATTATCGGGATGACAGGCCGTACCCGCCAACGGTGGTCCCGCCCGGCGAATATTTCGTGTTGGGGGACCACCGAGTTTCCTCGAACGATAGCCGTGCCTGGGGCTTCGTTCCTAAAAGCTACATCTACGGAAAAGCTGTGTTCGTCTTCTGGCCACCCGACCGGATCGGCTCAGTTCACTAGGGAAAACTCTCTCCTATGAGCGCCGGCTTAGAAGCCAGAGCACCAGGCTCGCCAGAATGCTCAGAACGAGGCAAGTAACCCACGGAAAGTAAACCGTGGTGTGCTTGCCGCGCCAAGCGATGTCTCCCGGTAACCGTCCCAGAGGAAAGTTCATCCTATTGAGGAGCAGAACGACAAGACCGAGACCGACCAATACGAATCCGGCAAAGATCAGCAACCGTCCCAGATTCATATTTACCGATCGTACACGGTATGAAGCAGGTAGTTTTCGGGCCTGCGATACACTGGCCGCTATAGCGCAAGCCGGGCAAAGCACCGCCTGTGCTGAAGCCATGACTCAGCGGTTTTTCAGCTTCTCATGAGCGAATCGAAAATATATCCTCCGAATCCCGAGCTTGCTTCTCACGCCCAGATCCGGGGCATGGACGCCTATCGAGATCTCTATGACCGCGCCCAAAGAGATCCCGAAAAATTCTGGTCTGAGCTCGCGCGCAAAGAGCTAACCTGGTTCCGGCCTTTTTCTCAGGCGCTCGAGTGGGATCCTCCGAACGCGAAGTGGTTCGTTGGAGGACGAATCAACGCTTGCCATAACTGCGTCGACCGGCACCTGTCGACTCCGCGAAAAACAAAGCCCGCGCTGATCTGGGAGGGAGAGCCCGGCGATCACCGAGTCCTCACATACGAGGATCTGTACCATGCCGTTTCCCGCTTTGCGACGGTGCTGAAGAGATTGGGCTACAAAACAGGCGATCGGGCCATTATTTACATGCCCATGATTC
>JAFATG010000329.1 GCA_019244055.1 Acidobacteriaceae bacterium
TCAACATGCTCCTGCCGTTGATCGTGGCCAGCTTTTTGGCGCATGCATTTACGGTGCTGACTCTGAAGCGCTCCATTCTGACGGAGAAGATTTCACGGCGAGGGTACCACTTGAGCCGCGAATATGCGCTTGATCCGCTCGAGATTCTATTCGTTCGGGAGGTGATGCGTACCAAGGTAGTTGCTCTTCCGGCCGAGACGACACTCGAGCAGGCGCGCGAATTGATCCGTCCCACGCAAAAGCAGCACGGGCAGCATCTCTTCCCGGTGCTTAACGAGAACAAGGAATTAATCGGAGTGGTTAGCCGTAATCACCTGCTGAAAAGTTTCGAAGATATGTACCACAGACCGGCGGACTTGCACCTTGCAGAAATCGTTAAGCGAGACCCGGTGCTCGCCTACGCCGATGAGCCTTTGCGGGTGGTTGTCTACCGCATGGTGGAGACCGGTTTCACGCGCATGCCGGTAGTGGACTCACAGGATTCGAAACGGCTGCTCGGAATGATTTCACTCCATGATTTACTGCAGGCGCGAAGCCGGCATCTGGAGGAGGAACGGGCTCGTGAGCGGGTCTTGCGATTACGCTTGCCTGGAGGACGGCGCACGGTAACGGAAGCGGTCGAAATTCCTAGCGCGCAAGAGCCCGCGGTGACCGAGCATAAATGAAGAGTTACCGGAAAGAGCTCTGGTTCGAAGTCCCAACGCGGCGCGCCTTCGTCAACATCACGGGCCAGGTGGAGGCGTGTCTGCGCGAGAGTGGCGTAAAGGAGGGGTTCGCGCTGGTGAATGCCATGCATATCACGGCATCGGTCTTTATCAACGACAATGAGGCGGGCCTTCATCACGACTATGAGAAATGGTTGGAGGAACTCGCTCCGCACGAGCCTGTTTCGCAGTATCGACACAATCAGACCGGCGAAGACAACGCGGATGCGCATCTCAAACGGCAGGTGATGGGCAGGGAAGTGGTGGTTGCCATTACCAACGGAAAACTGGATTTCGGTCCGTGGGAACAGATTTTCTACGGAGAGTTTGACGGCCGGCGCAGGAAACGTGTGCTCGTAAAAATCATTGGGGGATAGGTTTTCGAAAGCCTCGTTCCAGGCGTATTGTTTGAAGAGTGGACGCCGTAGACGTTCGAGGTTACTGGCTCACGCGTTTGCTACTGGAGCGCGGCATTGGCATCATCTGCCTGGTTGCTTTCCTTGTCGCTCTGAACCAGTTCAAACCTCTGCTCGGCGAGCGCGGGTTGACACCGGTTCCGCTGTTCGTCCGGCAGATACCGTTCCGCGAATCGCCGAGTCTGTTCTATTTGTGGCCTAAAGATGCCGCATTCACGCTGTTTTCGTGGATCGGCATTGTCCTTTCCTGCCTAGTGATTTCTGGAATCGCCAGCCGGCACACTTGGTTTTCGATTTCGGTCTGGGCAGCGATTTACCTTATCTATCTCTCATTCGTAAATGTTGGTCAGACGTTTTACGGCTTTGGCTGGGAATCGATTCTGCTGGAGGCTTGCTTCTTCGGAATCTTTCTGGGTGAAGCGAAGGCCGTGCCCGACGCCGTTCCCATCTGGCTGTTCCGCTGGCTGCTGTTCCGTGTAATGTTCGGCGCAGGTTTAATCAAGCTGCGCGGTGACCCATGCTGGCGCAACCTGACCTGCCTGGATTGCTACTACGAAACACAGCCGATGCCGAATCCGCTGAGCTGGTATTTCCATTGGGCGCCGCATTGGGTCAACCGCGGCGGCGTGCTGCTCAATCACTTTGCCGAGCTGATCGTGCCGTTCGGGTATTTCCTTCCGCAGCCGATCGCAGGAATTGCCGGAGTGATCACGATCGTGTTTCAACTGACGATTATTGTCAGCGGAAATCTGTCGTGGCTGAATTGGATGACTCTGTTTCTGGCATTCTCCACGCTGGATGCGAAATTCCTGTCTGGCGTGCTCTCATTGCGCGCGCCGGTGATGCATGCGACTTCGCCCCTCTTGCATCTGGTGAATTACGGCTTGGTCGCAATTGTGGCGTTGATGAGCATTCCCGTGGTAGTGAATATGCTTTCGGCGCGGCAGATCATGAATACGACCTTCAATTCGTTCCACCTGGTCGGGACGTATGGGGCGTTCGGCAGCATTACGCGGGAGCGTTTTGAGATTGTGGTGGAGGGCACGGGAGACGCCGTGATCACGCCGGCTACAAAATGGCGTGAATACCAGTTCAAAGGCAAGCCGGGGGATGTGGATTATAGGCCAGCGCAGATTGCTCCCTATCATTTACGGCTGGATTGGCTGATGTGGTTCGCAGCTATGTCCAATTATCAGGACTACCCCTGGTTCGTAAACTTCATGGCGAAGTTGCTTGAGGGCGACAAAGACGTGCTCAGCCTTTTGCGGGTGAATCCGTTCCCACAAACGCCGCCGCATTTTATACGGGCCCAGTTGTACGAGTATCATTTCACGACGGCCGAAGAAAGGAGGAGAACAGGAGCGTGGTGGAGGCGAACGCTTACAGGCGCGTACTTCCCGACGGTGTCCCTTGACAATCCCGGTTTCCGGCAAGTGTTGCGGAACCAGGGCTGGATGGAGTAACAGCGTCATAGTGATCCTAGTTTCCCGTCCGCTTGTCAATTGGTCCAAGCCGGACCAGGAGGTCCCGCTTCAACATGTACTCGGTCCGCAGATCTCCCCAGCACACCCATACCCGCCCGAACTTGTTGAACAGGCCAGCGTTGTCGTAAGCGAGCAGGACATTCGCGTTCTGGTTGGGATCAGATTTTAAGCCCGTTGGCCATAGGAAGGTGAGAGTGCTGCCAGTTTGTCTCCATATATAGCTGCGCTGTGGCAGCGACGTCTGCGCGAGGTCATCCAAACTCGTCGGCCACCGCCCAGTCGATGCGTGATATTCGTATATGGCGGCCCCGAAGAGCTTTAATTGAAACTGCATCGCCTGATGTGCAATGCTTTCACGGTTGAAGTAATCCCATGCGACTCGTCCCACCCAGGCAAGAAGCAACACGGCAGCCGCAGCAAGGACCTTCGATCTGACGGACATCGGATTGGTGTTCCATATTATGTATCCGCCCAGCGATAAAGCGATAACCTCGACGCGGGAGCGTTTCTATGAGACGCGGGTTTTTGGCATGGATAATGCCTATCTGTGAGCCTCAGAATCAAAGCGATCATTTTTGGGGCGACCGGGATGGTCGGTGAAGGCGTGCTGCTTGAGTGCTTAGGCCACCCTGACGTCGAGCAAGTTCTGGTGATCAACCGTAAGCCCTGCCTAAGATTGCACCCAAAGCTACGCGACATTATTCACGCTGACTTCTTCGATCTAACGGCAATTGAGCCGCAATTAGCCGGGTACAATGCTTGCTTCTTTTGCCTTGGCATATCGTCGCTCGGCGTGAGTCCGGAGGTATACAGGCACATTACCTATGACCTCACAATGAACGTGGGACAGCTCTTGGTGAAACTGAACCCGGAAATAACCTTTTGCTATATCACAGGTGCGGGTACCGACAGCAGTGAACAAAGGAGGATCAGATGGGCACGCGTGAAAGGTGCCACCGAGAATGCCTTGATGAGATTGTTCAAGAACTCATACATGTTTCGACCGGGATTCCTGCAAGCTACACCAGGGCAGAAGAACGTGAAGAGTTACTATAAGCTTTTAGGTTGGTTGTATCCCATCGGCCGAGCACTTTATCCGGCAGGCTTCTGCACGTCGCAAGAACTTGGGCGAGCTATGATCAACTCCGTTATCAAAGGCTATCCCAAGCGGATCCTCGAAGTTCGGGATATCGTCAACTTAGGGAAGGCGTGAGTAGCGGAACAGTTCTTAATGGTTGCCTTTCGATAGAAAGGAAGCAAAGAAACTATTCGAAGTAGTGAGGCACGAACCGGCTGAAGTTGTCCGTGATGCCTTTGGATTCACGGATGCCAATTCCTGCCGAGCCTCGGTCAGTTATGTACCAGCTGCCGAGCACTGGTGTGTTGACATCAGGATCCCAACCCGGCGCTAATGCCTGATATACGAATGGCCCATCGCCATAAGGTCCGACGGTTGATAGCTGGCGGCCATTGCAATGCAGCGTGATGTTTGCGCCCTCACGCGACAGCAGCGGCTTCCGGACAAAGTGCCGCATATTTCGTGGTCCATCGAGAAATGCAGGCAGAAGGTTCGGATGCTCCGGAAACCGCTCCCACAAAATCGCAAGCAGAGCTTTGTTGGACCACAGCATTTTCCAGATCGGTTCAATCCAGTCCATGTCATTGCATGCCGCCAGGATCTTGTCCCCCGAATCGTCGAGGAGCCATTCCCATGGATACAGCGCAAAGATGCTCTTAATCTCGTGCTCCTCCAGATCGCGGAACGTTCGATCCTTGGTGCGCCAGCCGACATCGCGCACAAACAGATGCTTTGTCTGGATGCCCGCCTGTTGCGCCGTGTCTCGCAGATAGGTGATTGTCATCAGATCTTCATCGTTGGGCATACAGGCGAAGTAAAGAGTACTTGATCGCAGATAGCGCCTCAGCTCGCTCCATTTGTCAATGAGCTTTTCGTGGATGGAGTTGAACTGATCAGTGGCAGGAAAGACTTCCCGGCGCCAGTCCCATTGCACAACGGAGGCTTCGAGTAGGCCGGTCGGAGTGTTGGCGTTGTACTCGAGCAGCTTCGGAGGACCGGTACCGTCGTATGCGAGATCGAAGCGTCCGTAAATCGACGGTGGTTCAGACTCCCACGTGTCACGGATCGCTTGCGTGGCCTTCGATGGAATACACAGATCGTCGAAGCGATCATTATCCATGATGAACTGCCCGGCTTCTAGGCAAAGCCGCTGAAGCTCTTCGGTGGCAGCTTCGAGCATGTCAACTTCTGGGCCAGTCAACTTGTAGCAAGCCGATTCATCCCAGTACGGTACACCGTCGATTGTGTGATAGACAAGGCCGACATCTTCGACGCGTTTCTGCCAGTTCGGGCGCGGTGATAAAGAGATTCGTTTCACTCGCCGGCACCCGCAGCAGCATGGCCAGCCGATGCCGCTTCGCCTGCATGGCCGATGACTCCCCGCTCGCTTTCCCCGAAGGACTCACCTGAGCGTGTAACAAAACCTTCTTGTGGCGGAGTCGTGGACCCGCCGCTCAGATGTGTGCCGTTTACAACACGGCCGCGAGCACCTCCGTAGTACCAGTGATAGTGAGGATAGAAGCTGCCTGAGTAATGGTTATCCTCGCACTTCTTGTCGTCGGTTACGTTCTGGTTCTCGTCGACGCAGTAACGAGTGGGCCGGTTCTCACAATTGATCAGAAGAGATGCGACGGACGTAACGAGAGTAAGGTGAATCGCGCGCGAGCGCTTCATAGCCTGGTATATTCTGACACGCAAGCCGGCCGTGTTACGAGGTTAGTCACCCGCAACGTTCGGGGAAGGTGTGTTCATTTCTTTGCTAAACGGAATCCGCACGGTGAATCGCGTTTCGCCGGGATGCGACTCGAAGCTGATATGACCATGATGATTCGTCACAATCCGGTAAACCGTGTCCAGTCCGAGTCCGGTGCCCTCGCCGACTGGTTTGGTGGTGAAGAATGGCTCAAAGATCCGGGGCTGCAGTTCTGACGGGATGCCTGGCCCATTGTCCGTTATTTCGACAACGGCGCAGCCCGCCTCGCGAGCCGTACGAATGTGAAGCTTTCCGTTTCCGTTCATCGCATCGATGGCATTCGAAATCAAGTTTGTCCATACCTGATTCAGTTCGCTCCCGCGCGCGCATATCATCGGAAGCGTGCGATCGTAGTCGCGTACAACTTCGATGCCGTATTTCAAACGATGGCGCAGCATGATCAGCGTATTCTCTAGCCCGTTGTGAACGTCAATCTCCTGCTCGGGCATCTGGTCCATGTAGGAGTACTCCTTCACGGCGCGAACGAGTTCAGAGATCTTGCCGACGCCGCTATCGATCTCTTCGATTAAGCGGCTGATCGTGAATGACGCAGTGAGGCGCGTAAAAGCATCGGCGAGAAATTCCGGAGGAATCTGTTTGACCACTTCTTCCAGCGTGCTTCGCTCACAGCCCGCATCGACCAGGGCCGCGGCCAATTCCCAAGCGTTGGGAATCTGATGATCTTCGAGCCATGTGGCGAATTCTTCTTCGCGCTCGCTTCTCTCCAAAGTGTCCAGAGCGGAATGCTCGCCAGCCTGCCGGAGCCAATCGCAATCCAAGCGGGCTATGAATAGACGGGCCGGCTGCGGCAAACCGCGCTGATCGAGCTGAAGAGTCGCACGGCGCACAGAAAGGATCGCTTGCCGCAAAGCATCGGCCGCGCGGCGGACGGCGCCAGCAGGATTGTTTAGTTCATGCGCCAGGCCTGCGGAAAGTTTTCCAAGCGCCATGAGCTTTTCGCGCTGTTGATCCGCCACCGCCGTTTGGCGGATGCGATCCGCTAACACGCTAACGAGCCGCTGATTCAGCACCGGCATGCGCTGCAGCATCTCAGGAAAATAGCTCTTGTGAAGCCTGGCACCGCGACTTTCCATCACGGCACGTCCCGTCGAAGGATACTGGGTGAGCCGCGAATAGGGCAACAGGCCGGTGACTTGTCCGGGGTGCATTACGTAAACACCGCCATTGGCGCGCTCGGCTCGCACTTCCCCGCGAAACAGAACCGCCAGATGCTCGGCCGGTTCTCCTGCGTGAACCAGGACAGCGCCCGGCTCCAAATCAAAGGCCTCCATGTGAGAGGCGAGCCACTCGAGCCCATCGGCGGGTAGATCGGAAAATGTGGAAATCGCGGTCAACTCATCGATCGCGGGATGAGTAGCCGGATGCGTGATCGCGCTGTCCATGGTCACACCTTGCTGAGATATTGATGCACAAACTGAATGGCGACCGAACCTTCTCCCACGCCGGAAGCCACGCGCTTAATGGACCCGTACCGAACGTCTCCCACCGCGAAAATACCCGGCACGTTCGTTTCGAGAAGACCCGGGTCGCGGTCGAGCTGCCAGCCCTTCGGGCGCTTGCCGTCGCGCATTAGATCAGGACCGGTAAGGAGGAATCCGCGCGCATCGCGCTCAATCACGCCATCAAGCCATGCGGTGCCAGGTTGAGCGCCGATGAAGATGAACAGGGCGCTGGCGGGCACCGTTTGTATTTCTCCGCTCGTATCACAGGCAATGGAGATAGATGTCAAGTGGTCCTCGCCGCCAACCGCAGTGACGCGGCTCCGGTATTCCACTTGAATGTTTTCGGTCTTTTGAATCTGATCGATCAGATACTGCGACATGGTGGCGGCCAGGGAAGGACCACGGACTAACATGATGACGCGCCGCGCGTATTTGGAAAAGAACATCGCGGCCTGGCCAGCGGAATTAGCTCCGCCAACAATGTACACATCTTCTTCGCGGCAGGAGATCGCCTCGGTCGGTCCGGCGCCGTAATAGACGCCGGCTCCCTGTAAGTGCTCTATGCCCGGAACATCCAGCGTTCGCCATTGGACACCGGTTGCCAGCACCATCGTGTGACACGAGAGTTCCGTGCCATCGCTGAGCTTCAGATAGCGGTAGGGACCGTCCACGCGAATCGCACTTGCCTCCTGCGGTGAAACAATCTCCACCCCGAAACGGCGTGCTTGAGTTACCGCGCGGTTGGCGAGCTCGGAGCCTGGCAGACCGGAGGGGAAACCGAGATAATTCTCAATTCTCGAGCTGAGCGCGGCCTGTCCGCCCGGGGCTTCCCGCTCCACGATGAGCGTCTTCAATCCTTCCGATGCACCGTAGACGGCAGCAGCGAGACCAGCGGGCCCGCCCCCGACGATCGCTACATCGTAGAACTCAAGACCGGCGCGCGTGCGAAGTCCGAGCTTGGCGGCCACGTCCTGCCAGCGCGGCTGTTCCAGCCGATCACCATCCGGAAAAAAGACCAGCGGTAGTTTCAGCTCATTCGGGTCGAGACTTTCGACAAGGCGCCCCACTTCGCGTTCGCGCTCCGCCGCGTCGGCATCCAGCCATTGATAGGGCACCTGATTCCGAGCCAGAAAATCGCGCATTTCATAGGACTTCGGCGACCAACGCGTGCCCAGTACGCGCACACCCTCAAACGGCGGCTTGTGAGTAACGAACCACTCCTGCAGAAGATCGTCGAGGACAGGGTAAAGCTGCCGTTCCGGCGGATCCCATGGCTTGAGCAGGTAGTGATGGAGCTGGATATCGTTAATGGCCTTAATCGCCGCTTCGGTATCGGCGTAGGCGGTCAATAGAACGCGCTTTGCATCCGGATTGAGCTTCATTGCTTCGCTGAGGGTTTCAATGCCATTCATGTGCGGCATTCGATAATCGACCACCAGCAGGGCTACGGGATCGTTGCGTTGCTGCAAGCGCCGTAGCAGATTGAGAGCTGCCGCTCCTGATTCGGCGCGCAACACCCGGTACGTCTGGTTATATCGCTGCCGCAAATCGCGTTCGATGGCACGCAATACGTCGGGATCGTCATCAATGGTCAGAATGACTGGTCTCGCCATATAACCTTTCTACACGCATGAGTGATGCGGAGCTTTAGCCTGTACCTTTCAACCGGGCGAGCAAAGAGTCCTGATCGATGGCCCCGTTGTGCCGTACCCCGTTTATGAACAGGCCGGGCGTTCCGTAAACACCGTTTGCAACACCGCGGCGAAAATCGTCCCGCACCCTTTCCTCATAGGTCCGATTTTTTAATTCTTCACGAAAGCGCTGCATGTCGAGAGATAACTGCTGCCCATATCGCCACAGATCTTTCGTCCTTAAAGCATTCTGGTTTTCGAACAGCAGGTCGTGCATTTCCCAGAACCGCCCTTGAGCGCCAGCGGCTTCTGCGGCTTCAGCAGCCTGCTGGGCATGCGGGTGAATTCCGCCTAGCGGATACTGGCGAAACGCGAACCGTAGCTCGTCTTTCAAAATGTGATGTAGACTGCGCAACGTGTAAAATAGCCGGCCGCAATTGGGGCACTCGTAATCACCATACTCCACGAGCGTATAGGGTGCATCCGGCGAGCCATGGATGTGATCGCCGGCGTGTATGGGCAGAAGCAGCCGCGAGAGGTCCAACTCGTCTTGTGTCGGTAGCGGCATCGCCCTAATGATGC
>JAFATG010000011.1 GCA_019244055.1 Acidobacteriaceae bacterium
GCTGTTGGATGCTTTGCTTTGTTCGTTCATGCTCTCAAGTTAATCGACGCGACCGCTCGATGACCAGCACACCCACGCGCTAGTGGGCAGACTCGCTCAGAACGAACAACGCGGAGGCGGAGCTAATCGCCGTGTTTGGCACGCAAACGCGTTTCTTCAAAATGCAAATTTCTCTTTACCACTTCTGCGAATTGGGATATAGTAACTTCGCCCTGAAAAACCTAGCGGAGGCAGCCGAACGCCCTCCCTCGGCTGAAGGTTGCCGGAAGGAGATACATACCGCATGAAGCTCACAGTAATTTCGTCGGCTGCAATTCTGCTGTCGATGCCCATCACTTCCACATTCATCGACCAACACGACCAGGGAGCGTCGTGGACGGGAGTCGCAAATGCCAGCGATCTGCACGCCCAGCAGACTGCTACAAATGCCGTTAACCAGGCAGGCGCGACTGCGAATCCTTGCGCCGCGCCGACCGAGATTACCGATCCGGAAGAAACCGCGTGGCGGCTGTGGGTAGCCGCAACGTGCCCGGTTAACAACAATCAATACCCGTTCGTCGTCTGGGAGAACTGGCTCGAACAGGACCAGATGTATCCTCTCGACCCCCAAAATGGTTTGAAGGTTCCCAATTCGTCCGCGGAGAATACGACTGCCAACCTACACGAATTGCATGCGAGTCCGCTCGCATTGATCAGAAACCCAGGTCTCACTACCGTGGTGCCAGGTCTGCTGGGAGCGGCGGATCAAAACTGCAATAAATCGGGAACACCGCCTCCCCACCAGCCGAATCTGGTCATCTGCGAGGAGGTGCGAGAAAACGGCGCTCAAGAAGATTACATTGCTGGGATTAAATTGTGGGACCGCAGGGGGCAGCAGAAACTCGCTGCGGCCCGCGCGGATATAGAGTTTCCGGCGGATGCAGTAGAGATTAAAGCAGACTGGATTCAGCTTTCCACCATCGGTCTCAATTGCAGCAGTCTTTCTCAAGCCTTTAAGAACAGTATTCACGTTGAAATGATCCATGGAAACTGTTTCGCTCTTGCCGGAATGCATCTGATGTCGAAGCTACTGGACAACTGGGTCTGGGCAACATTCGAACCGCAGAATTCGATCACGAACCCCGAGCGATGTAAGGTGCTGGGGTGCAGTGACTCGTTCGGTTCAAACCCTTCCGAATCGCACGGTGCGAATACGCGCCTGACACAGCAGCTAAGCGATTTGATGAATGCGGCGAATCTCGCGCCCGAATGGAAAAACTACCGGCTTGACGGAGTTCAAATCACTTTTACCTCGAACGGGGACCCGACATTATTGGGAAATTCCATCATCGAGGGAGAGAATGCCGGTGTTCCGTTGAAACAATCATCATGCATCAGTTGCCACGCGGTCTCTGCGATTAAGAGCAGCGATGGGAGCGATGGGACTTCGCTTCTGACGAATCTTCCGATCGGTGAGCCGGAGCCTCTTCCGGGCCCGAGGTGGATCCGTCGCGATTTTGTTTGGTCGGCGCTTTTGGCCTGTCCGAACGGGCCGGCCGAGACTTCGCCCCACCGGGATTGCGTTAAAGGTAAATAGGTTCCTCTCGTATCTCGTTTCCAGCCTCCATATAGCGGGGAGCGTACTGCACGCGCGGTTCGCTCCCCTCGAAGCAATCTCGCTAAAATAACGTACAAAGGGTTGGGCGCCACCAAGTATGTTCGCGCCATGCTTTCTCGCCGCATTCTCGCTGCTCGCACAGCAGGCCGATTCGCAGCAAACTGGCCTTCAGGCGCTCGATCATCAGGACTACTCGCAAGCCGAACAGGTCTTTTCAAAGCTTGTCGAGGCGAATCCCAAAGATTATGCCTCCCTTTTCTACCTGGCTCTGGCCGAAACCGGTCTGAAGAGAGAGGCGGACGCGATCGCGCACTATAAACAGGTGCTCGATCTCAAGCCTGGCTTGTACGAAGCGGAACTGAACCTTGGCATTCTCGATGTTCGTAATGAGCACCCCGCTGACGCCATTCCACTGCTGAGAGACGCGGCTAAGCAAAGGCCGAATCAGGGGCGTCCGGAACGTTACCTCGGCGATGCTCTACTCGCTACCGGAGACCTGAGTGGCGCTGAAGAAGCTTATAAGGCTGCAATCGGGGCGGATCCGAAGCTGGCCGCCGCTGAACTCGGTCTCGGCCAAGCCCTGCTCCGGCAAGGCAAGTTCAGCGATGCACTGCCCCACTATCAACAAGCCGCAACGCTCGATTCCGCCCTCAAATCCTATCTTTTGGAGATAGCGCTTGCGTTATCCAAAGCGAATCGGATCGATGACTCGATTGCGCTACTCCAGGAGTTCCCCACCGATCCGGGCGCCCGCGAGGAATTAGGACGGCTCTATCTGGCTTCTAACCGGCCGGCTAATGCTGTGACTCAGTTCGAGGCAGCCGTTATTCTGTCGCCGACCGCTGCCAATCAGCTCGCCCTGGCGACTGCGTACCTTCGCAATAATCAGCCGGACGCCGCGGCTCCCATTCTGGAGCGCGCCCTGGCCTCGAATCCGAAGGATTATGATCTCCGCATGGCCGTCGGGCGGATTTATCGGGATAAGCACCAGTACCAGGAGGCCGCCGCCCAATTTCTGGCAGCGGCCCAAATCAAGCCGGACTCCGTCGAAGCCTGGAATGAGGCCGTGAACCCTTTGGTACTCACGAACCAGTACTCGCAAGCGCTCACGGCCCTCGATAAGGTACATAATCTAAATGCCGATACTGCCGGCGATTTCTACTATCGTGCGATGGTGCTGGACAAGCTTCATGAGGTGAAACCTGCCTTGGGGGCATACCAAAAATTTTTGGCGATGAGCGACGGGAAGTACCCTGACCAGGAGTTCATCGCAAGACAGCGCAGCAAAATTCTCGAAAGGGAGGCTAGCCGATGAACCTATCCGTGACGCCCATGAAACTAATCGAGTGGACTCTCATCTTCAGCTTCGCGTCCTGCGCGCCGGCGCAGTCGTTTATAGCGGAGCTTTCAACCGAACATGACCCGGGCCGGCGCTCTCAGAGAGCTTTGGTTCTGGCCGATTCTGCCTTTGACGATGCCCGCGACTATTACAACAAAGGGGACTTCGATAAGGGCGACGCAAGTCTGGAAGCGATGACCGGCGCCTTGAACGTCTGTGTGGAGTCGCTCCAAGCCGCGAGGAAAGCGAAATTCTATAAGAAGGCGGAGATGAATGTCGCCCTGCTACAGCGCCGCATGAGCAGCCTCCTCGAGGATATTGACCTTCAGGAGCGCGGTTGGGCCGAGCAAACCAATCGCACGCTAGACCAAATTCACGACAAGCTCCTCGCCGGAGTGATGGGCAAATGAAGTTCGCGCTTGCGCTCTGCGTCACAGCGTGTGCTGCCTCCTTTTTGATAGCCCAGGAAGATCGCGATTTTCTGACCCCGAACGAAGTCGAACAAGTTCGTGAGGCGCAAGACCCTAATGATCGGCTAGTGCTCTACGTCCATTTCGCGAAGCAGCGGATGGATTTGCTCCAGCAATACTTGTCGAAAGATAAGCCCGGCCGCAGCATTTTTATCCACAACACGCTGGAGGATTACAGCAAGATTATTGAGGCGATCGACTCGGTATCGGATGACGCTCTTCTCCACAAGCACCCGCTCGACAAAGGTTTGTTGGCGGTCTTGAACGGCGAAAAAGAATTTATTGACCAGCTCAACAAAATTCAGAATAGCGATCCGAAGGACCTCTCCCGCTATCAGTTTGTTCTCCAGCAGGCCATCGATACGACCAACGACAGTCGCGATCTCTCAATGGAGGATTCGCAGAAGCGCGGGCAAGCGCTTGCTGCTGAAGACGCTAAAGCGAAACAGGAGCGCGAGGCGATGATGCCGTCCAAGGAAGCGGCGGATCGTAAGAAGGACGCTGACGCTCAGGAAGCTCCCAAGAAAAAGGTTCCTTCTCTCTATCGCCCCGGCGAAAAGCCCCAGCAACCCCCGCAATAACTCGAGTTCTGCTGCAGGGCAGGTCCTTCCCTAGCGTAAATTGGAGTTAGGGACTGCGATTTCGTGGCTCATCACCATCATCATGCGCATGGCTCGGGTTGGATTCTCAGAGCCTCCGTGATTGCAACGCTCGCTTTTACCGTTTTCGAAGTATTTGCCGGTTTCCGCGCCCATAGTCTTGCCCTGCTCTCCGATGCGGGCCACAATTTTACCGATGCGCTGGCGTTGCTGCTCGCCGCCGTAGGGCTCTATCTGCAAGGGAAACCTGCGGATCAGGTCAAGACATATGGGTATCAGCGCGCGGGCGTGATCGCGGCGTTTTTGAATGCATCGACGTTAATCCTCCTCTCGCTCGTCATCTTCTGGGAAGCGGCCAGCCGTTTCATCCATCCTGTACGCGTCGACGATCGGACAATGCTTTGGGTCGCGGTGATAGCGGTCGTTTTGAATGGCACCATCATGATCGGGCTGAACCGCGGCCAGAAGGACGACATCAACATTCGCGCCGCTTTCATTCACATGCTAGGCGATGCCTTGGGCGCGGCCGCGATTATCGTCGGAGCCGTCATAATCCGTTACAGCGGATGGACGTATATTGACCCGATCCTTTCCATTGCGCTCGGCTTTCTAATTATCTATACGGCTTGGGATATCATTCGCGAATCACTAAACATCCTTCTCGAGGGTCTTCCGCGTGGGCTCGATTTGACGAACGTCACAAATGCAATGTCTCACGTCGAAGGTGTGTTGGACGTGCACGATCTTCATATCTGGAGTCTCGGACCCAGCACGCACGCTCTCAGTTCGCACGTGCTCATCGAAGACATGCCGCCTTCAGCGAGCGATGGCATTCTGAAGCGCATCAATGAAGTTCTCTGCGAGTTCGGCATTCACCACACGACAATCCAGTTTGAACATCTGCCCTGTCTCTTGTCGGATAGCGGCTGCCATATCGTCTCGGACGCACACTCACATCACGGGCATACCCACTAACTGGTAATGAATGCCAGCATGCGTTTCCGGAAATTCTCAGCAGTGCGGTTCTCGGGTGTAACGACCAGAACGGTGTCATCCCCCGCGACCGTCCCGGTCACTTCTACCAATTCTTCTTTATCGATCGCAATCGCGAGGGAATTGGCGTTGCCTGGTGACGTGCGCAATACCACCAGGTTCTGCGCGATTCGAATATCGAGCAGAAATTCACGTGCAACTTCTGCCAATTCCGGTCCTGTTCTCTCCGCGAACTGCTGGTAACCTGTTCCAGTTTTCACCAGCCCGAGTTCACGCATATCTCGGGAGAGCGTAACCTGCGTCGCCGGTATCCCTGCCTTCGCCAGCTCCCGCGCCAGTTCGTCCTGGGTGAAGATCTCCTTCTCACGAATGATCTTCAGAATCTGACCCTGCCGAAAGCTTTTGTTCATACCTCAGCGAATCGTCACCCGCTTCCGTTCACCAGCAAGGCGCGTCTCCGCTTCGCTGAGCGCCTCGGCAACTGCTGCCGGTCCCGTGCCTCCGGGTAATTCGCGCGTCTTCATTCCTTCTCTTGGTGAGAGTAAGCGCGCCATCTCGGGCGTGAACTCGGGCGCAAATGCCGCCAACGAATTCGGATTCCAGTCTGATGGTTTCTTGCCAGATCTCACGCTCTCCAGCACCAGCTTGCCTACAATTTGATGCGCTCTGTGAAACGGCACGCCGTTGCGCGAGAGTTCCTCGGCCAGATCCGTCGCCACCACCCAGCTTTCTTCCGCTGCGCTCGCGGGCTTGGCGGGATTCAGCGCCACCGAATTAGCCACTTCCTTGGCCATGCGCAGCGAACCAGAGGTCTGCTGGAAGGCATCGAACAACGGCTCCTTGTCTTCCTGCATATCCCGGTTGTAAGTCATTGGCAGGCCTTTCATTGTGACGAACAGCGATGTCAAAGCTCCAAACACGCGCCCAGATTTCCCGCGAATGAGCTCGAGGGAATCGGGATTTTTCTTTTGCGGCATCAGGCTTGATCCGCTGGTTACGGAATCTCCCAAGGTCATCCAATTGAGCTCTTCGCTCGAGTAAAGAATCCAATCTTCCGCCAACCTGCTCAGGTGCAGCAAGATCATGCTGCAGGCGTACAGAAAATCCAAACCAAAATCGCGATCGCCCGAAACATCCATACTGTTGCGAGTGATCGCTGAGAACTCCAGATCGCGTGCGATTTGGTCCCGGTCAAAACCGAATCCGCTGCCGGCGAGCGCACCCGAGCCCAGCGGCATCGTATTCACTCTCGCACGTGTTTGCTCCAGCCGCTCGAAGTCGCGCGCCAGCATCTCGAAATATGCCAACAGGTAATGCGGCCACAGCACGGCCTGCGCACGCCGAAGATGCGTATATCCGGGAATGACTACGTCCGGATACTTGCGCGAAAGATCGAGCAAGGCTTGCTGTAACTCAGCAACTTGCTCGAGCAATGTGTCAATCGATGCTCTCAGATACAGGCGGATATCGAGCGAAACCTGTTCATTCCGGCTCCGTCCGGTGTGGATCTTATCGGAAAGCGTCCCGGTTTTCTCTTTCAATTTGCGGATGACGAACGTGTGTACGTCCTCATCCTGTGCGCCTTCGAAGTAGTTCGGATCGTGCGCCTCGCGTGCAATTTCATCCAAGGCGTTCACTAGCGTTTCGCCTTCCTCGGGTGCAAGTATGCCTTGCCTAGCTAGAGCCCCCGCGAACGCCTGGGACCCCTGAATATCCGCAAAGACCAGCTTCCGGTCGAACTGCAGCGAGCATGAGAACTGTTCGAACACTTCGGAAGGTCCACTTTCGAACCTTCCTCCCCAAAGCTTCATTGCTTTTCCAGTGAGGCGCGCACTTTGATTGGCAGGCCGATCAGATTGATGAACCCGAGAGCGTCTTTCTGGTCATAGCTTGCGCCCATCGTGAAGCTCGCAATGTCCAGGCTGTAGAGGGAGTTCGGGCTTCTTCTGCTTGCCGGTTCCAGATTGCCTTTGTACAGACGCATCGTGACCTCACCTGTTACCGGTTCCGCCAGCTTCTCAAAAAACGCGTCCAGTGCCTCGCGCAATGGAGTAAACCACAGCCCGTTATAGATCATCTCGGCGTAATCGAGCGCCAATTTCTGCTTGTAGTGCAGCGTGCGTCCATCGAGCGTCAGTGCTTCGAGTTCTCTGGCCGCGGCCATCAGAATCGTTCCGCCGGGCGTTTCATAGCACCCGCGCGATTTCATGCCGACAAACCTGTTCTCGACTAGATCGATCCGCCCGATTCCGTGCTCGCCGCCAATTTCATTCAACTGTTCGAGCAGGCCCACACCGGTAAGTTGCCGTTGTCCGTTCAGTGAAACCACTACACCATGCTCAAACCCGATCGTCACTTCGGCGGCTCTGGCTGGCGCCTCCGCGGGGCTCTTTGTCAGCATCCAGATGCGATCGGGAGCGGCATTCGCAGGGTCTTCCAACTCGCCGCCTTCGTGCGAAATATGCCAGATATTTCGATCCCGGCTGTAGATCTTCGTGGTTGATTGAGCGATCGGAACATTGTGTGCCTTGGCGTACTCGATCGCATCCTCGCGCGAGTTGATGTCCCACTCGCGCCAAGGTGCAATGACCGGAAGATTCGGCGCAATCGCTTTATACGTGAGCTCGAAGCGGACTTGATCATTCCCTTTGCCCGTGCATCCGTGTGCCAGCGCGTCGCATCCGGTTTTCAACGCCACTTCCGCTTGCCGTTTTGCTAGCAGCGGCCGAGCAATGGACGTGCCCAGCAGATACTTGTTCTCGTAGACCGCGCCTGAACGCACCAGCTTCCAGAGGTAATCGCTGACGAACTCCTCGCGCATATCCTCGACATACACTTCCGAAGCGCCTGTCTTCAGCGCCTTCTCCCGCAGGCCCTCGAGTTCCTCGCCACCTTGTCCGATATCTCCGCAGACCGCGACCACCGAGCAGCCATAGTGCTCTTTCAACCACGGAATGATGATCGAGGTGTCCAGCCCGCCAGAGTACGCAAGCGCTACCTTCTTGGCTTTCGGTTTATTCATTTCCTTCGTATTGTCCTCCGAGCGGGTGCCCGGACACACCGCGGCCCGCGGATTCACAATTCATTTCAAAGTCGCTGTTTGGCGCTGCTATTGCAGCATGGTCAGTAGCAGGGCTTTCTGCACGTGCAGGCGGTTTTCAGCCTGATCGAAAGCAAGGCATCGCCTGGATTCCATCACGTCGTCCGTTACTTCCAATCCTCGCTTGGCGGGCAGGCAATGCATGAAAACCGCATCCTTGTGCGCGTGCCGCAAAAGCGCTTCATTGACTTGATATGGGGCGAATGTCTTCCTTCGCTGTTCCGCTTCGGATTCCTGTCCCATGCTGGCCCAGACATCCGTGTAGACGGCGTGCGCTCCGGTTACAGCCCCGATCGCATCATGCGTGATCTCGATCTGTGCTCCCGACATCCGGGCAAACTGCGTTGCCTGAGCCGCAATTACCGCCTTCGGCTCATAACCGGATGGAGTTGCCACCGTACAGTTCACTCCGAGCCGCGAACAGTTCAGCAGCAGGGAATGCGCCACGTTGTTGCCATCTCCGACATACGCCAACTTCAGTCCGCGCAATTTTCCGAAGTGCTCCTTCAGCGTTAGTACATCCGCTAATGCCTGACACGGATGATACAGATCGCTCAGCGCGTTCACGACGGGCAGTCCCGACCACCTCGCTAGTTCATCTATCGTTTCCTGGGTGAAGGTGCGTGCTACGATAGCGTCCGTCCAGCGCGCGAGGTTTCGCGCGACATCCTTGAGTGGCTCTCGTTCCGCGATTGGACCGGTCTGGATGACGCAATCGCCGCCAAGTTGCTTGATGGCAAGCTCAAAGGTCATGCGCGTTCGCAGCGACGGTTTTTCAAACAGCAGGGCGATGTACCGCCCCTTCAACGCTGCCGCATACCGCTGACGCGATTGCTTGACCTGCTGCGCGAGGTCCAACAAGCCGCCCAGTTGATCGCTTGAAAGGTCCGGGTCATGACGCAGATTGATCACCCGCGACGAAGTTGGTTGAAAAACGGGAGCAGCCATGATTAGAAACCCTCGATTGTATTTTTATTCACTGTTATGAATAAGTATACAACAACTGGGCGGGTTGTCGCGCAGCGATTTTGGGGCGGGTTCAGAGATGCGGGTTATGCAGCGGCGTTGTCGCCCTCCGGAGGAATTCCAGGTAAGTTTCAAAGAAAAGAATTTAGGCGTCTATGAGATCTATTTCCGGCGAAATAAAAAACATCAATCCTCAGCAGCTAGAAAAGTGCAACGACATTTACTAGCGGAAATGTTCCATCAGCAAAATTTGACGCTCAGTGCGATCCAATTGTGAGTACAGAAGAGAGCCGTCTTTCGGTGATACGGCCAGGCCATAAAAAGAAGGTTTGCCGAGCCTTCCTATTTGCGATAACCGCTTTGTCTTGAACTGGAGGTATTCGATCTTCGGAGGCCGGCCAGGCTCCGGCGCGAAGAAGTAAATACCCCGTTTTGCCACGGCCCAATTGCTCCAGTTATCCGGCCCGGGCCCCGACCAAATAGCAGTTTCAGATCCCCCATCGGGCGGGATTGCCCAGATCCCTTGACTCGATCGCTTCGTATACAGCAGCAGTTTTCCGTCTACCGTCTCCACCGCTCCGAAGCCCCCGCCTCGCGTTACCTGAATTGGCATGGGCGCGGCCGCAGCCCCATCCTTAACGGCCTGTTTCCAGATCTGATAAGGCTTTTCTCCGCGATTACACGTGAAATAGATCCATCGCCCGTCTCGCGACCAGCTCGGGAGAAAACTGTCCGCGTCAGGCATAGCGACGACGGGGTGCGGATGACCGCCACCGGTTTCGACGACATAGATGTCACTGCGCTCCCGTGCACGATAGTCAAAGACGATATAGCGACCATCCGGCGACCAACCCGGGCTCCCCGCAAAAGCGCGCAAGTCTGTGACCTGCACCGGATTCGAACCGTTACTATTACAGATCCACACCTCTGGGTAGCCCGAGCGTTGGCTCTGGAATGCGATCCTGCGGGCGTCAGGCGAAAACTGCGGCAGTAAGTTCTTGGTCTTCGAGGAGGAAACCAGGATCGAAGCCGGCGCCCATGTGTGAATCCCGTCACTTAACTCAAGACGCCATAAGTTTTCCTCCTCGTCGACATACTCGTAGGCAAGCTCGCCACCGGATAGGGAGACCGAGGGATACCAGGCACCGGGACCCGCTCCCGGAACGCGCTGGGGAACACCGCCCGAGGCTGTTACGCGCCAGATCGAGGGTAATCCACCGCGACTGGAAGAAAAAATGATCTCATCACTTCGGGTCCAACCGGGTGGGCCGAAGATCTGCTTGTGATCGAATGTTAGCTGCGTCGGCTCGCCGCCGGCTGCCGAAATTACAAAAACCTCCTCGACAGCAGTCGGTCCCGACGATCTGACGAAAGCCACTCTGTCGCCGCCGATGCTGAAAGCAGGCCTCCGGTCGTGGCAAGCCGTCGGACGCGATGTCAGGAATCGTGTGCTGAAATCCTGCAGCGATAGCACTTTGATGGAACTTCGCTGTATCGCCGCGTTCCACTCGGAAAACGCGAGTAGTCTGCCATCGGGAGAGAAAGATAGTCCCCCTTCTCCGGTCTCGTAAATGAATGGCGAGCGCGGACCAGCATAGATAGTTTTCTCAGCGCCACCCAGCGCGGGCACGGTCACAATCAGAAATTTGTCACCTCGGTTGCGAAGAAATCCGACTTCACGGCCGTCTGGAGACCACGCGGGAGAGTAGGCGTCCTCACCTTGCGCCAATCTGAGCAAACTCTGGGAACCGACTACTGCGGCATAGAGTCCTGATTCATTTGGTACGCGAGCCGAGAGCATGAATACGACGCGGCTGCCATCCGGGGAAAACGCCGGCAGCCTCTGTTCACCCTCAATGCTGGTCAGTGGAAGCAGTGTGATCTCAGCCGGGGGCGCCTTGCGCTCCTCCGATCGGTAACGGCCGTGGCTTCTGAACGGCCAAGTGGAAATTATCGCTATTACCGCAGCTAGAAGCCCAGCTAACAAGACTTTCTTTAGGCGCTTTCTGGTTGTGTCTGCTTGGTTCCAGTCGTTCTGTCTATTGATCGCCGGGCTCGAAGTTTTTTCTGCCCCGGACTCAACTCCAGCCGCGAACGCCCCACCCTCCTGAATTGTCGCGACGAACCGATACCCACGTCGAGGCAGCGTCTCGATGTAGCGAGGATGATCCGCGGAATCGCCCAGCACCTCGCGAACACGGTTCACGCACTTTTTCAAGCCTAGCTCGTAATCAACAAACGTATTCCCGGGCCACAGTCGCTGTCGCAGCTCGTCTCGGGTGATTAGCTCGCCGGGCCGCTCCAGCAGCGTCCGCAGTAGTTCGAAGGGTTGCGGTCCGAGCTTCTGCCGCAAGCCCGATCGCCGCAATTCCGCTTGCTGCAGGTCGACTTCGAACACGCCAAACCTGACGATCGGATTTGGGCTGGACGACCCTCGCATGGAAAATCAAGCCTTGGGTGGAGATCAAGTCTATCACGCTACCGCCCGGCTACGCAGCAGCCGGTAACCAGAGTTATCAGACGGTTTTGGCTCAGTAAGTTGCGCGGTAACCAAAAGACCACCGCCAGGATTCTTGATGCGTGGCTCGCGATCGAAAAAACTAGCTCCCGCGACCCGATCAGAACTCTCGCTTGTAATGCGAAGCCTGGGGGTCGCTAAGGCAGCTATTTCGAAGGAGGAAATATGCGTACCTGCATGACTAGATGTATCGTCACTTTTGCGCTCTCAGCACTAACCTTTGCGGTGGCGCCACGCGCTTTGATGGCGGGCGATGCCGACGCATTATGCCCGTTGGGCAACGAAACACTGCACGGCAACTATATGTCACGCGCGACGGGCACTTTCGTGGGTGTTGGGCCAGTGACCGCGGTCGGGCGGAGCGCCTACGATGGAAAAGGGAACTTCGTTAACCCCTACACGGCAAGCGTGAACGGCGTGATCTCCACGGGCAAAGAGGTCGGCACCTATACGGTGAACTCCGACTGCACAGGGTCTGTAACCGGCACGGACGGCGCTCACTACCATTTTGTGGTCACTCCGGATGGGAGGAGGTTTGACTGGATTGCGACCAATCCTGGCCGGGTCTTCAGCGGGACCGCAATCCGTTTGACGCTCCAGCTTGACGACGATTAGCCCACGACTTGTGGCGGAATATCGAGGTTGCACAAGGGGACCGACATGAACAAGCATTTCGTCGCCACTGCGGCGACGTTGATCTTTTTGCTCTGGGCTCCGGCCCGGAGCCAGATGCGGTCTCCGAAAACGCCGATCTTCATCGACGATCCATCTAGAATGGCCGCCACTTTGAAGTCCGCCCAGAGTCAGGCTGGGCAGCCTCAGACCGGCACCTTCACGAGCATAGATTTTCCGGGATCGGTTGCCACTGAGATCTTTGCCAACAACCCTCAAGGGCAGGCTGTTGGGATCTACGTAGACACCACCGTCCATGGGTTCGTTTTGAGCGCAGGTACTTTCACCTCGATTGATTTCCCTGGTGCTTCCATTACCTTCCTTATGGGAATCAATTCTGAGGGACAAGCTGTGGGGTTTTATGCAACTCCAACCACTCCATTACACCACCCGCTCGGTTTCGTAATGAGCCACGGGGTTTTCACCACAATTGACTTCCCCGCCGCAGGAACGGAGCTCAACGGAATCAATCCTGCGGGTGAGATCGTTGGCATACATTTCGATTCCATCAGTGCCCTGCATGGGTTTGTCTTGAGCCGGGGCACTTTCGCCGACGTAGACTTCCCTGGCGCCGTCAGTACATTCGCAAGCGATAACAACCCTCAAGGCGATATCGTGGGAAGTTACACAGATTCTAGCGGCAACAATCATGGCTTCTTGTTGCATCAAGGTAGTTTCGCCAGCATTGATTTCCCAGGTGCTGTTGAAACCGCGTCCGGATGTTCCGGCGTTGGCGGCACGAGTGCGAACGGGATCAACTCTGAAGGCACAATCGTGGGGTTCTACTGCGGGGCCGATGACACGAACCACGGCTTCCTTTTAAGCAAGGGCAATTTCAGTACGATTGATGTTCCCGGAGCCCTCATCACGGAGGCGAGCGACATCAACGCCAATGGAGAGATTGTGGGGTCTTACCTAGATGCAAGCTTTAACGTTCACGGGTTCCTACTGACGAAGTAAGTCGAACCGGCCACGGACTCAGAGCAAAAGGGTCACTGCGTCACAAAACAATGAATTCTTCAGGCCCCGAGCGACAGCCGTTTTCTTTGGTCTAGCAGGTCAAGCCGTAGTAGCCCGCGGGGACGGCAATCACTACAATTTGTGGTCACTCCGGATGGGAGGACGTCTGACTGGATTGCGACCGATCCTGGCACGCTCGTCAGCGGGACCGCAATTCGTATGACGCGCCGCCTTGACCACGATTAGCCGACGGCATGAAGTAGATACATCTCGCGATCGGCTCGATACGACTCTATTTTCAACGGTCGCTAGACGTTGAGGAGAAATCAAGCGAGAGAGGAAGGACTTTTATCGCAAGTTCGCGCCTCTCGTGTTGCGTCGATGATTCAGTTCGAAGTTTGCGCACTGACCCTCTTTGCGCGATGCTTCCGATGACGCCGCCGAACAGCCGGGTTCGATAGCAACAGACTTCTGCTGTTTGCTGCAGCGTCAGTTTGCTACCCGGGACAACAAACCTGATTTGCATCGCACGGTGGAAGAGGGCTTACTCTATCTGACGCTTCAAAGAATGTGTTAAGGGGTGGGTAACGGCAAATCGAATTACTTGTATAACTGATCACGGCGAAGGCTGAGAGAACATACCAAAGGCTACTCCAGGTCGCCGCGGAAATGCGTCGATGCGCCGAAACCGCGGAGGTAAATAGGACATAAACTGCGTCGGTCGTAGCGGTCGAACACGTTACGCCAAGAGCAATCAACGGATTTATATTGTGCATAGATGCTCCTTCATTTTGGCGTTGCAGGTGCCGACTTCTATAGCTGGCGATGTCGCGGCTTTACTCCGGGGTGTCACGGTCCGGGCATTAGGCGGATTGGCGGTTTTGGATTCTCGCGACGCTAAGCGACGCCTCGTTCTGAGGCGCCGGGGTTTGGCGCGTCATGGCCGAGTGGGAAACCCTTTCCGGCATGATAAGTAGAGGTCTCTCGTTGAACAACCTACTAGTAATGAAATTCGGCGGTACGAGCATGGGGAGCGCCGACCGCATGCGCGTCGCCGCGAACATCGTTTCCGAACAACAGCGCAAACGTCCCGTTGTGGTGGTCGTGTCCGCCATGTCGAAGGTCACGGACCTGCTACTCGAGACTCTGCGACACGCGGAAGTCGGCGATCGGACCGCGATCGACGCCAATATGCTCACTTTGCTCGATCGTCATCTCTCGGCAGCGGGCGAGTTGCTGGCCGGCGCTGCAAGGCCTCTGCGCGACTCGGCGGTGGAAGCCGTTCACTCTCTCATCTCGGAATTTCATCGCATCGCGAACGGCATTCTCATGCTGGGCGAACGGCCTCCGCGTTCTGTTGATGAAGCCATTGCCATCGGTGAGCGCCTCTCGGCCGTTCTCCTGGCTCACTATCTCGAAAGCACCGGCGTGCCTTCGCAAGCCGTGAATGGCAGCGAAGTCATCATCACCGACGCTGTATTTGGCAACGCATCTCCCCAGATGGACCTCACTCGCCGGCGTGCGCAGGAATATCTTCTCGCGTTGGCCGAAGCGCAAACCGTCCCGGTGGTTACCGGCTTCAACGGCGCGACGGTAGATGGCCGGCCAACTACTCTGGGGCGCGGCGGCTCTGATTTTTCCGCTTCCATTCTAGCTGCTGCGCTCGATGCGGAGGAACTCTGGATCTGGACCGACGTGGATGGCATCATGACAGCCGATCCGCGGCTGGTCTCCGATGTCGCCGTCCTAGACGAAGTCACTTACGCCGAGGCTGCCGAACTTGCGTATAACGGCGCAAAAATTCTGCATCCGCGCACACTCGCGCCGCTGGTCGAAAAACGAATTCCGGTTTGGAGCAAGAACAGCTTTGCTCCCCACAAGCCCGGCACCAAGATCGTGTCGCACTTCGACGAGCCGAAGGGCGCTCGCGCTGTCACCTCCATGTCGAACGTTGCTCTTATTTCGATGGAGCCCACCAACGCGGTCCTGAGTACGCGTCTGATGGCTCGTGCTCTGGATGCTCTTGCTCTGGCCAACGTCGAAATACTGGTTTTGACCAGCTCCAGCTATCGTCAGAGCTTCTGCTTCTTGATCCGCAAACACGATGTCACCCCGGCTCTCGAGGCCCTCGAGTCGAACCTCTCGATTGAGCTGGCGCACGGATATCTGAAGCCGATTGAGGTTGATGAGAACGTCGGGTTGCTCGCCGTAGTGGGTGAAGGGATGCGCGGGACTCCCGGCCTCGCCGGACGTGTTTTTACCGCCATCTCGAGGGAGAACATCAATATCATCGCCATCGCTCAAGGGTCGAGTGAACTTACGATCGGCATCGTCGTGCGCCTGGATAGTTTGGAGCGCGCCGTTCGCGCCGTCCATGAGGAATGCCAGCTCGGGAAAATTTCCTCCGTCGCCCAGGCAAACTAGACGAAGCGGCTCCGATCTCCTGTGGGGCTTAGATCCAGAATGCTGTTGCTGTCCTGATGCGCCCGGAGACGCCGCAGGGAGAAGGCCATGCCTTCCTCCCGGAATACGGTTTCGAGCAGATCTTGCACTTCATCTAGGTTACGTTCCGCGAGCGCTACAACCGACGGCCCTGCGCCACTCAGACAAACGCCCAGAAGGTGCGGATGCTGCAAGCCGAGTGCACGCTCAAGTCCGGGCACGAGCTTCTGCCGGAAGGGCTGATGAAGCCGATCATGCAATGCCTCCTGTAATAATCCGAAATTTCCACTCTGAATCGCCTGCAAAAACAGCGCCACGCGTTGCAGGTTATAAACAGCATCTTCCCGGCCGACTCTTTCGGGCAACACATCGCGCGAGGCCGAAGTAGACAAGGCGAATCGCGGTGTTACTACTACGAATTGAACGGCCTCCGGCCAGTGCAATTTGACGGCGAATGCCGAGCGGTCCGGCAATTGGCAACTTATCGTTAATCCACCGAGCAGTGCGGCGGCCACGTTATCCGGATGCCCCTCGAGCGCGCAAGCTGCATTCAACAGGCCCTGTGCCGGAAGCGGTCCCGCAATGGCTTCGTATAAGCGCAGTCCCGCGACAGTCGCTGCCGCGCTGCTACCTAAGCCGGCTTTCGCGGGGATCTCGCTCCGAACTTCGACGTGCAGGGATGGGAAGCGGCCGCCATGTTGCACCGCCACGAAACGGAAGGCTCGCTCGATGTAGTTCTCGCCGTCGATGTGACAGTCGTGGAACTCGAAATTCAACTCGTTCCAGCCGTGCCTCACGCACACAGAGAGTGTTAGATAGAGCTGGACGGCAACAGCCAGCGTGTCAAAGCCGGGCCCGAGGTTGGCAATGGAGCCGGGAACTCGTATTTCAAATTCGGACGGTAGCTCGTTCATAGGTTCCCCGCTGAACTATTGGACGGCTACGGTCGCACTCTCAGGTTCTCGCTTGCGCCGCGTCTTAGGGCCATGCGCCTCGATGATGTAATCCGTATCTTTCAGAGCGTGCCCTGTTAACACGGCTGCAATCGTTGCTTCGCGGTCGATCTGTCCCGTTGCTGCAAGTTTGCGGATGCCGGCCAGCGTAGTAGCGGAAGCCGGTTCGCACCCGATCCCGTCCCGTCCGATCATAGACTTCGCGTCGCCGATCTCTTCGTCGGTGACGTCCATCACCAGTCCGCCGCTCAAGGTCACAGCATTCACGGCTTTTTTCCACGAACGCGGGTTTCCGATGCGAATCGCCGTCGCAACGGTCTCGGGTTTTTCTACCGCGAGCAACTGTTTGGCTCCAGAACTCCACATGCGTGCCAGCGGATTCGCGCCCGCTGCTTGCACGATTACAATCCGCGGGATGCGATCAATGAGTCCATACTGTTTCAATTCCCGAAACGCTTTTCCAAAGGCTGAGGAGTTTCCTAGATTTCCGCCGGGCACTACCAGGTAATCCGGCGGATCCCAGCCGAGCTGTTCGAGCAGCTCGAACATAGCTGTCTTCTGGCCCTCAATGCGAAATGGATTGATCGAGTTCAGGAAATAGAGTTCGGGGTCGCTCTTGCCGAGCAACGTTTCGAGCGCGTCGTCAAAGCTGCCCTCGATTTGCACAATTTCGGCCCCGAAATCCAGCGCCTGCGCCAATTTGTTCGCGGAAGCCTGTCCTGCGGGCAGATACACTCGGCCCGTCAGGCCGGCGCGTGCTGCGTAAGCCGCTAACGAAGCCGCCGTATTCCCTGTTGAAGCGCAAGCGACCGCTTTAGCGCCAATGAATTTTGCTTCCGTCATCCCGGCCGTCATGCCCAAATCCTTGAACGACCCTGTCGGGTTCCATCCGAGATGTTTGAACCAGAGGCGCTTGACGCCGGCCCACTCTGCAGCTTTGCGGCCGGGGACGAGTGGCACGTTGCCTTCGGCTAGGGTGACGATCGCGTGTTGCGGATAATCGCCCGGCAGGAACTCGCGAAACCGCCAAACACCGCTTGCATTATGCGGAGCGTACGACAAACGCCGCTCAAGCCAGCGCCGCTTCAGCTCTCGAGCATCGACGTGATCGGGTCCGATTACCGCTTCGAGTAATTCACCGCATTTGGGGCACGCGAGCGCGCGCTCGTGCAGGTCTAATGTTGTTCCGCAATCTCCGGCGCTGCACCGGAGATAGGCCGTCGTCTTGGGTGCCACTGAATCATTCAAGGTAACACCCACCCGCTCACGGGAACGGAGCCGGATCGATTACCGGCAGGCTCTCACCCTGCAGCACCGACTGCTTTTGCCGATTGTTCAATTTGGCGCCAATCTTGATCGGAAAGCTGAACGGCCGCCGCGCCGATATTTTCTTCCAGGTGCTTTACGGAGGACGTGCCTGGAATCGGAAGCATGACTGGCGAACGATGCAGCAGCCATGCCAGCGACAACTGCGCAACCGACACTCCATGCTGCTTAGCAAGATTTGCGAATGAACCTTTGGGCTCGGCCAATTTCCCTGCTGCCACAGGAAACCACGGAATAAATCCGAGCTTGTGTTCCTCGCAGTAGGTCAACGTCTTTTCATGCTCGCGATCGCTAATGTTGTAACGGTTCTGCACGCTAACAATCGTGGCGGTCTTTTTTGCGCGCTCAATCTCTTCCGGCGAAACCTCGGACAGACCGATATGCCGGATCTTTCCCGCTTTCTGAAGGTCCGCGAGCGCGCCCAGCGACTCTTCGACCGGTACTTTGGGATCGATCCGATGCAGTTGATACAAATCGATCCGCTCCAGGCGTAGCCGCCGTAGACTCATTTCGACGCACTGTTGCAGGTATTCGGGCCGTCCTACCGGCTGCCATTTGTTCGGCCCTTGCCTGGTGAGGCCGCCTTTGGTCGCGATCACCAGGTCCTTCGGATATGGACGCAGCGTCTCGCCGATAATCCGCTCGTTGACTTCAGGCCCGTACGAATCAGCGGTATCGATGAAGTTAATTCTTAGCTCCACTACGCGTCGCAATACTCTGCGGCCTTCTTCCGGGTGCTTCGGCTCGCCCCAGATACCTTGCCCAGTAATCCGCATCGCGCCAAATCCCAGCCGGTTTACTGTTAAGTCGCCGCCTAACTGGAACGTGCCGCTCGCCTTTGCATTCACTGCTGCTGTGCTCATATCCAAGCTGATTCAGACGCCCCGCTAAGAGTTTCCGCTCTGGACCGAGAAACTACAAAGTGAACGGTGGAGACGAAAATGCGTTAACGACTGGCTCGCGTCTTTGTGATCCAGTAAACGGGAAGCCCAAGGATCACGATCAGCAGGCCGGGCCAGGTGCTCGCTGGCCGAAAGGCGAAGAGACAAACGAGCACGACCGTCCCGCCAAGAATGTAGACGAGAGGAACCCAAGGATAGCCCCACGCTTTATTGGGCCGATTGGCGTTGGGCCGTTGGATGCGCAGCCGGATGATGCCGGCGATGGTCAACACATAGAAGATCAGCGCGGCCGAGATCACATAATCGAGCAGATTGCTATACAAGCTGCCGTAGGTGCTAGTGGCCGGATTGTATGTGCGGGGCAAGACCAGAGCGGCGGACCAGATGCCTTGAATGAGGAGCGACCAGCCAGGCACGTGGGCTCGGTTCAGCATTCCAGCGGCCCTCGGGAAAAGGCCGTCTTGCGCCATCGAATAGTACACGCGCGGGCCGGCGAGAATTAGCGCGTTCATGCATCCGAAGGTCGAGATCATGATGGCGATTGCCATAAGCAGTGTTCCCCAACCAGGGAAGATTAATTGCAGCATGGCGGTGGCGACGCGGTCCGCAGGTGCGTGCTGAATTGCGGGAAGCGGAAGCACGAGCAGGTACGCGACATTCGCAAGTAGATATAGGCCGGTGACGCACGCTGTCCCGAGAACTAACGCGCGCGGCATAGTGCGGTCCGGATCCTTGACTTCGCCGGCCGCAAATGTGATGTCATGCCAGGCATCCGCGGAGAAAAGCGAGCCGGATTGGGATACGCAGATGGCCACGAAGAGTCCAAACCCAGTCAATGCGCTGAGCGAAGCCGTGAGCGGCGTTACCTCGCGCACGTCCCAGAAATTGGCGAAGTTTGCGGCGATCGCATCATACCTGAAGAAAATGAACCCGACCAGGATCAGCGCCGCCAGTGCGATCACCTTCGCCGAGGTGAACAGGTTTTGGACGATCTTTCCATATTTGACGCCCCGACTGTTCGTCCATGTGAGGAACGCGATCACGATAATTGCCGTGAGCTGGCTGGTGGACAGCGAAATTGCGTACCCGCTGGAGAAATGAATGGGTGGGATGATGTATCGCTGTTCCGAAATTGCGGGGATCAGGACGCCCGTGAAGCGGGCGAAGGCGACGGCTACGGCCGCGATGGTGCCGGTTTGTATGACCGTAAATAAAGTCCATCCGTAGAGAAACCCGAGAATGGGCGTGAAGGCCTCCCGCAAGTAGATGTACATCCCTCCGGCTTTGGGCATCATGGCCGCCAATTCGCCGTAGGAAAGCGCAGCCGCCACGGTGACGAGCGCGGTGAATAGCCATGCAACGAGAAGCCAGCCGGGGCTTCCGATGTTCCGCGCCATGTCGGCCGGAACGATGAAGATTCCCGAACCGATCATCGCGCCAATGACGATCATGGCCGAATCAAATAGCCCCAGCTCGCGGATGAAGCCGGTTTCGCGATCGACCGATGCGGATTCCGTGCGGTTCAGGTCAGTTGGCAAGCCGTTACCTGCTCCCCTGAGCCGCCAGTTGTGCCGGGCGAGCGGCGAGCGCGCGTTGGACGGTTTCCTGAACCAGCCGTTTCTCATCTTCGGCCAGTTCCAGTCTGGGTGCCCGCACGCGGCCCGATCCCATACCGACAAGTTCCTGCGTGTACTTGATCAGTTGCACAAACTTTGGCACGACATCAAAGCGAAGCAGCGGGAGAAACCACTTGTAAAGATCAAATGCAGCATTTGTTTGGCCGTTCGTTGCCAGTTCAAACAGCTCAACCGATTCGCGCGGGAAAGCGTTCACCAGGCCGGCGATCCAGCCCGTTGCACCAGCATAGATAGCCTCCACAATGAGATCGTCGACGCCGCAGAAGATCTGAAGCCGGTCGCCAATGAGACTACGCAGAGCGGCGATGCGGCGGACGTCCGCGCTCGATTCCTTTACGGCGTGTAGGTTGTGGTGTTCGGCGGCGAGTTCTGCGATCTGTCCTGCGAGGAAATCGGTCTGATAGGCAATGGGATTGTTATAGAGCATGGCGGAGAGCGGGGTTGCGCGCAGCACAGCGCCGATGTAGGCCTTTGTTTCGCGCCAATCGCCCACGTAGACGTAAGGCGGGAGGACCATCAGGCCCTCGCACCCGGCCTGCTCGGCAGCTTTGGCCAGATCGATAGCTTCGTTAGTGCCCAACGAGGAAATCCCAGCGATCGTGGGCGCCTTGCCCTTGAGCGTCTCGAGCACGGTTCGCAGCGCGGCGAGTTTTTCATCCCATCGGAGCGTGCTACCTTCGCCCAGTGATCCTAACGCCACGACCCCGCGGCAGCCGTTCTCAAGGAGCCAAGCGCAATGTTTCGAAAGAAATTCGTGATCGACGGAGCCATCCGCGCGAAATGGCGTGGTGATCGCGGGGAAGACTCCTTTCCAATCGGTCTTGAGCATGATGTTTCCTGTTGTATTACATCGCGATCATGCCGGAATGCCCCAGCGAAACGGGTCGCGTTCATCGATTATGAGATCTGCTTCCGAGGTGACGAATGCCCAGCCCTTTATGAAGGGAATAATTTCGGTGCCATGGCGCTCGATGTGCGCCTCGAAAACGCTTCCCGTAATGCTCTCCTGAATCCAAAGCTCGTTTTGTTGCAGCTTGCCGTCCTCGTACAGGCATGCGATTTTCGCGCTTGTGCCAGTGCCGCAGGGAGAACGATCGTAACTCTTGCCGGGACAGAGCACAAAATTACGGCTGTTCGCGGTCGAATCGCGCGGCGGACCGCACAACTCGATATGATCAATCGATCCGCCGTGCTCGCCAGTGATGCCGTGGCGCTCCAATGTCTGGCGGATGGACCAAGTAAAGGCGGTGAGTTCGTCCAGGCGGCGTAAAGAAAGCTCAATCGGACTTTCGGCTTTGACCAGAAAAAACCAGTTTCCTCCCCAGGCGATATCGCCTGTCACCGACCCGAATCCTGGCACGCGCAGCTCGACATCTTTTCGATAACGATAGCTGGGAACATTTCGGACCGTCACTGCGCCAGTCACGTGTAATTCCGCGCTGACGATTCCGACGGGAGTCTCGATGCGGATGTGACCCGGCTCCAGGCGCTTCAAATGCGCTAGCGTTGCGACGAGCCCGATAGTGCCGTGACCGCACATACCCAGTACACTGACGTTGTTGAAGAAGATGACGCCCGTTTGACAGGACTGATCATGCGGATCGCAAAGAAGGCCACCGACGATGGCATCCGATCCGCGAGGCTCATTCACAATGGCTGCGCGAAGATGATCGAATTCCGAGCGAAAACGCGCACGCCGTTCGCGCAGTGGGGCGCGGCCGAGATCTGGAAACCCGCTGATTACCAGGCGCGTGGGCTCACCGCCGGTGTGCGAGTCGATGACGCGAATGCGCATGCCCTAAGTGCTCATGATGGCATGCTGGCGAGAAAGATTTAATCGACCAGCCGTTCGAGGTCTAGCTCGAGAAGGTCTGAAACCAGGATGTCCGGTTCAGTAGCGGCGAGCTCTTCCGTTGAGCTCAACCCTGTAGCCACGGCGATGGATTGAAAGCCGTTCGCCTTCGCCGCAAGAACATCGTTTGCGTGATCGCCTATGAGCGAAATTCGGGCGTTCTTCGCAAGGAGCCGGAGACGTTTCGCTCGCCTTGCCGCAACCTGGGCCAGACGCGCCCGCGTTTTGCCGTCTTCCGCGAAAGCGCCGACGGCAAAGAATTCGCGCAGTCCGGCGAGCTCGATCTTCTTCCAACCAATCGCGCTCAAGTTGCCGGTCACCAGTCCTATTGTTCCTCCTAGGCTGCGAATGCGGCCGAGGACTTCGGGAACGCCGGGACAGACAAACGGAGCCAGATCCAGCCTGCAATTTTCGGCATAGTAGGCTTGGCACTCATGGGCAATTTGGCGCATCGATGCTCGAATTTGGCGGCCACTTGCTCCGCCCGCGCGAAGCATGATAGTGATGAGATCGCGATCAAGCATGCCTGAAGTGGAGATGCCATCGAGAGTGGCCATACATCCTGTGACTCGCCGGATGCCTTCCACCAGAGCCTCTCTATGATGCTGTCCGGCGCCCCGAAGCAGCGTGCCATCAATATCAAACAGGACCAGCGATTCGGAGAGCTTCAACGCGCGTCCAGTTTGGGCAACGCAGCGCTCAGGAGCCTGAGAAGACTCGGGGCAACGAGATGCCCCATGGCGAGCACATCCTCGTGGTTCAGCTTTTCTCCACTCAGCCCCGCTCCCATATTCGTCACGCACGAGATTGCCGCGACTTCCATGCCCAGATGATTTGCTGCGACCGTTTCGAGAACGGTAGACATGCCGACCAAGTCGGCCCCGATCGCTTTCAGAAACCGAATTTCGGCTGGAGTTTCATAGCTGGGCCCAAGAACGGCCGCGTACACGCCCTCATAGAGAGCGATGCCGGTCTGTTCCGCAGCCTCGCGGAGCAGGACGCGGAGGGCGGGCGAATAGGCTTCGGTCATATCTGGAAATCTCGGGCCGAGCGCGTCATCATTTTCTCCGATTAGCGGATTCGCTCCTTGCAGATTGATGTGATCGGTGAGAAGTACAAGTGCTCCGGGACCGTAGTCCGGGTTGATTCCTCCAGCGGCGTTCGTCAAAATAACTCGCTCTATTCCGAGCTCATGAAGCAGGCGAATGCCGCTTGTCACCTGCTGTGCGGTGTAGCCTTCATACAGATGGAGCCTGCCGCACATGATCGCGATATCCACGCTGTCTGGCCGCCCGGCTCCTTGGCCGTTTACACCGAGGCTCCCAATCGCAAGCTCGCCGCCGTGTCCGACTGCAGTCGAAGCAGGCAGTCCGGGAATATCTTCATAGCGGACGCGAACACAGTTACTCAGCGAATCCGCGAGAGTGCCGAGACCGCTCCCGAGGACCACGCCAATCTTCGGCCGTACGTCGCATTTGCTTTGGATGAGTCGAGCTGCTTCAGTCATTGAGCAAAACAGGGAGGAATTTATTTGGAAAGCCAGTGAACTCTTCCCGATGGTAGCGAACCGGGTCACGGGGAAGCGGGAAGAGAAAATGTGGAGGCGCTTCTCTCAACCCGGAATCCATGGGAAACCTCGCTGCAATCGATTGGCACTCGACTGCCATTTGGTTTATCTCTCTCGCGTCTATCGCATTGGTTCTGGCGCGGCCCAAGGGCTGGCCCGAAGCGATCTGGGCTGCGGCGGGTGCCAGCTTGCTCGTCATCTGCCGGTTGATCTCGCCAACGACGGCAGCAAGCGGCGTAGCGAAAGGCGCCGATGTCTACCTGTTCCTGGCCGGCATGATGATCCTTTCCGAACTCGCCAGCCGTGAAGGTGTCTTCGATTGGGCGGCGGGCTACGCCGTGCGGGGCTCACGCGGTTCGCGAACGCGGCTGTTCATTCTTATATACGTTGTCGGGATCGTCGTAACGGTGTTTCTGTCGAATGATGCAACCGCGGTCGTGTTGACGCCGGCGGTGTTGGCTGCGGTTCGCGCTGCTGAGGCGGAACCACTTCCGTACCTACTAATCTGCGCTTTCATTGCGAATGCGGCCAGCTTTGTGCTTCCAATCTCAAATCCCGCCAACCTGGTTGTTTACGGCGGAGAAATGCCGCCGCTGACGCGCTGGTTGCGGACCTTTGGCTTGCCGGCGATCTTCTCGATCCTGATCACGTTTTTTGTGCTTCGCTGGCTGGCGACCGAATATTTGCAAGGTCCATTGAACGCCGATGTGGACAGTGATCGACTCACGGCCGCAGGTAAGCTTACTCTGTTCTGTATTGGTTTTTTGGTCGTTGTGTTGATGATCGCTTCGGCCCTTAATCTCAACCTTGGCGCGCCCGCCTGTGTAACCGGACTTCTGGTTACTGCGGTGATCTCTCTGCGAGACCACGGAGCGCCCAAGGATCTGGCGAAAAAAGTTCCGTGGAGTGTGCTGGTTCTCGTCGCGGGACTGTTCGTCATCGTCGAAGCTCTAAATGGCGCGGGAGCCCTTGGCCTAGCCGTTCAGGCACTCGATGAAATGAAGCAGTGGAGCCCTGTTACAGCCGCGCTTGGATCCGGTTTCGGATTGGCGGTGATTTCGAATCTGATGAACAATCTTCCAAGTGGCCTGATTGCTGGGGCGGCCGTTAAAGCGGCCCACGCAACCGGTCCGTTGCGCGACGCTGTGCTAATAGGTGTCGACCTCGGCCCCAATCTCTCAATTACAGGATCGCTGGCGACCATTTTGTGGCTGATTGCTATTCGGCGCGAAGGGCGCCAAGTGAGCTTCTGGAAATTCCTGAAATGGGGTGCGCTCGTGATGCCTCCGGCGCTGTTGCTGGCGATTGCTATTACCGTGCTGGTCTAGATTTCGCTTAGTTCTTTTTCTGAAGCAGTAATGTCCAATCGTTGCGGTCGGGAGCTTCCGGCGAGGTCCACGAACATCCTTGGACATCCGGAAGCGCGACTTTCTCGCCGCTCAGAGCTGAGAACCAGAGTGCCGTATAGGTTCCGGGAGCCAAGTTCACGGTGACCTTGCCGCCATTCGGTAGATACGCGGCATAGATTACGGCGGTCGGATGTCTCAAAAGATCCGGTCACTAGTGCATCAGAAAATGGGTTTGCAGCATCGGGCGCCGACACGTTAACCGTTACTTCGATGAAATCGTAGGCGTCGGTTGAGGGCGCGGACTGCGCGAAGGAGATAGCGGATGGAGCGGCATACGCCACAACGGGCAGCACTGCCACAGACGCAAACAACAATGCCTTTTCTGCACGAAGCAATTTCATAGCATGATCCCCGCAATACAAGCCGACATGAAATTCGCCAGCGTGCCGACCAGCATGGCTTTGAGACCCAGCCGCGCTAAGTCGGATTTTCGGTTCGGTGCAAGCGCGCCGATGCCACCGATTTGAATAGCGATTGAGCTTAAATTCGCAAAACCGCAGAGCGCGAAAGTTGCGATGACGAACGAACGAGGCTGTAGCATCGCTTTCAATTTGCCTAACTCCACAAACGCGACGAACTCATTTAGTACCATGCGCGTGCCGAGCAGATTGCCAATTGTGGCGCAGTCATTCCAACTTACCCCGAGAGCCCAGGCAATTGGCGCGAAGATGAAAGCCAAAATATCTTGCAAAGATGCCGGCATCCAATGCGCAACAGAGTGCAGCCAACCCAATCCTCCATTCACCATGGCAATCAGCGCAATAAACGCGATGAGCATGCCGGCAATATTCAAAGCGAGATAGACACCGTCGTATGCTCCGCGAGCTGCTGCATCAATTACATTGACGCCCGGCCTCTCGATTTCAACTGTGATAGTGCCGCGAGTAACGGGCTTGCCTGTCTCGGGAACAAAGAGTTTTGCTAGCATTAGCGTCG
>JAFATG010000258.1 GCA_019244055.1 Acidobacteriaceae bacterium
GATAGCTGACTCAGGCCGGGTCGGCAGGAAATTTTTTCAAGCAAATTGTTAAACTAGCGCTCGAATGCTATTGGCCCGGGAATTTGTAGGCTATTTGGCTCGACAACTTGTTGCACGACTCAGTCCCGGTTTATTCGAGACATCCAATCCAGCCGTTGGCGCAAACATTATTGCCGAAATTATTGAAGAAGATCTGTCGGTCGAGGACAAGCTCAACGACGAAGTTCGCGATCTGCTCGATCAATACAGCGAATACATGCGCCGGGAGAATGTCTCTTATCAGGAGATGTTCCGCAAGATTAAGAACCAACTATTGGCACAGCGCAAGGTGATCCGAGCATCCGGGCGCGACACAGGTGATCCCATGAAGCTGTCTCGCGATAAGGTTAACGATCTTTCGCACAAAATTGTGACGGCGCTTCGCAAATCGCGCGAGTTCCGCGTCCGCAAGGATCCGAACGAGCTTCGTTTGGCGCTGGTCCGTGAAATCACTGATCTGCTCCAAATGGAAGACCGCATTGACCGCGCTGCCCGCCAGAAGATCAAGACCCAAAAGCGCGACATCGCAGAAGGCGGCGAGGAGTACGACCTTCTGCACAAACGCTATTATGCCGAAGAGCTGAAGAAACTCGGGATCAATCTCAGTAGCAGCTAATTTGTACTTGCCCTGCGGAATGGCTGCGGTGCCCGGACAAGGTCCTGCGCATCGTAAACTACAAATCTGCGGTTCGAGAAGACTGGTTGCACGCCACTCAAGCGGTTTGTCTGTTTCAAAACGTAATAGTCGATCGGTAGCGATAGAAAGGAGTGCAGACGCTCCGGTGAAAAAGGCGCCGCCATGGTTTGCTGCCATCGATCCCACCACATTCTCGCTACGGCATCGGAGTCGTCGCTTGCAGCGCCACTCTCCCAATCTACCCACAGCCCGCGGCGACTCTTAGCACGAAACCTACCCGGATACAAATCGCGGCCCGCATCGGGAAAGAGAAATAACGAACTGCCCCATGTCGTATCGGCCCACGTAGCCAGTTCCGCAACGTCCTGCCGGTCGCAATTCGCTCGGGGCCGCAAACATCCAAGCGCCACGAACACGGTGCATACGGTAAGCCACGCCGCCGCTTCCCGGTATCGTCGACGCCGGAAGGCTGTAATCATGGCGATTGAACATGCGAGCCATGCTATGAGGATCACAAAGATTAGGGCGCGCAAAGGTTGGGCTTGCGCGATTGCGGCCCACCGAAGATGATCGAGGAGAAGATGGCAGAGCGGGATCGAGGCGATCCCAAGCAAAGGAAGCGCGGCGAACAGCCATTTTAATGCCCGGTTGAGAAGGGGCCAGATGCGAGTGACCGCCCAGAGGCAGATGCAGTAAGTTGCCAAATAGCCGTATAGGTAATTCTTGGGCCACAGCGATACCCAAACCTCAGGGGTTCGAAACTGCTGAATAAATGCAGACTGGGCTGGCAACCGGCTGAAAATCGGTGACGATTCGCTAATTCCGGGTTGTAATTGAGCAAGGTTAGCCAGCAGTAACGCGAAAACTGCGAGAATGGTCAGGCACGGACGAAGTAATCTACGCATTCGCTGGTCACGCAGAAATGCAACCAAGACGCAGATCCAGAATGGAGCAGCCAACGTCGGATCATAAACCAGTGCGGCTCCCGCACTGAATCCAGCGAGTAGTGGCTTCTCCCGCGCGAGAAAGCCCATACCCATTACCGTTAGGCCAAGTGCAAAGACGGCAGGAATCGGCTCGGGATCTAGCAGCAGCGCCGCCGGTCCCGGTAGACTTGCGCCTATATTCACGAGCAGCGTTAGAGTCAACCCCAGCCAATCGCCCACGCCTGCCGACCAAAGCAGCATCATTACGCCGGCATTCTCGACAACGCGAAAAAGAATTTGCTGCCAGATCAACGCCTGATGGATGTCCCTCCTGGCGGTATTGTGTAAGAAGAGAGTAACTTCGTCGTAAATCGTGTAAGTAAAACTAGGATGAGTGGCGACTAAGTCACGCGACAAGTAACCGGGAGTATCCAGCCGTTCCAGCATGGGAACGTACAACTGTGTTGGACCCTGCAAGTATGTATGCCCGGGGAAGATCTCAAATTGAAAAGTCGTGATGGCTGCAACCCCAAGCGCAATCAACAAAGCACGACGCATCTACTGCGGTGGTGTTTTCGCCAACTGCTCCTTGATCCAGACCCGTTCAGGATCAAGCTGCATCGCCCGCTCCAGCGCTTGTCTGGCTTCGGCGTTCCTGCCGGCCTTGCGCAGGGTCACTCCCTTCCATAAGTAGGCCTCCGCGAGATTCGGATCGACGAAAATCGCCTTGTCGATGTCTCGTAGCGCGACCTCGGTTCCACCGCCCATCTGCTGAGGCAGATAATAGTTCCCGACTCCGCGGCTTACATACGCCAGCGCCAGCTTTTTATTGAGTTCGATTGCTTTATCGATCTCGTCGCGCGCACACTGGCCATATTTCAAAGCTCCGAAAAAGGGATTCGCCGGAATGATCTGGGCGCATAGTTCTCCGAGGAGGCGATGAAACTCGGCATTTCCAGCTTGCGAGGATGCGGCCGAGCGCGCCGGATCGATTCCCGCTTCCGCATAAGCTTCGGACCGCTTCTTGTCATGGACCTCCATAGCCACCTCGGCGGCATACGAGTACGCCAATGCAAGTTGATATTGCGCCTCTGCCGAGCCCGAATGATCCTGAAGATTGGCCTTGTAGTGTGCGATCAGTTTGTCAAGCACGGCGAGATCCTGATGATCTCGTGCTTTTACCAGATCGCTTTGTAACGCAAACGCGCCACTGCTGATCACCGCTATTGTGCAAAAAATGAGCACACTGGTTCCGCAGCGCACAGACGCCAATGGGAAATGGGCAAACATCGTTCACTTCATTGTAGGGAGTGAACGTTCGCCAGTTGATGTGTTAACGGGGAGTCCGGCCTTTGGCGATGCTAGCAGAACTCCGCAGGCCCAGCAGTTCCGCAATACGTTCGCTGATGACTTCCTCTTTCAGGGAGTTGGCGTCGCCCTCGCGTGGAGTCTGATAGTGAATCATTCCATTTCTGTCGATCATTGTGAGCTGAGGCACCACCGGCCGCTCCGTGAATCCCATGTAAGCCATCATTTGCTCAATCGGTGCCCACCCGACCGGAAATCCCACCTGAAAGTCTTTCGCGAAATTCTGCACTAGCAAGTCTGCATTCGGATTGATCGCGACATCGAGAGCTTGGAAGCCCCGGCTACCGTAGCGTTCCTGCATTCTGGTCATGACCTTCGATGCGGCTTGGCAGTGGGCGCAGGTTGTCAGGATGAACTCGAGAGCAACCACCTTGCCGCGGTATTGGCTTAAAAGCCTTTGACCCTGATCCGGCAGCGAGAACGCCAGCTCGGGCGATTTACGCGGGAGCGTTTGACCGCTTACCGCGGTCCCGGTGATCAGCCCAACCGCGAATGTGGCTGCACATAGTGTTCGCATATTCATTCTCCTCTTGAATATGGGGAACGGACCTGCCGGCCCGGTTTCTGGCTCACGGTGCTTGAGCCGTTAGACACGCATTGCGCGCAATAGCCACCCGCGATAGGCACGAACGTAATCGCTATGACCATTCCGGCGAGCAGCGTGCGCAGGCCGTATGGAAGCGAACGGCGTGGCGGACACGTCAAGATCAGATCCAGACGGTTGTTCAAATCCAAACCAGCCATGCCGCTTACCCCTGCAACCGGTTCGATCAGATGAAAACGGCAGACTTTCAGAATTCCGTTGACGTATGTCTCGCGGGGCGTGCCGAACGCTATGACCATCTCGTCACACGCGCGTTCCCGCTCCGCAATAAGCCGTTCTTCTGCCAGCCAAAGGAGCGGATGAAACCAGAACAGGCAAAGGAGGCCGTGAACAAATGCTCCGATGAGATTATCTCGACGTACTGCATGCGCCAGTTCATGCAAAAGCACGGCCTCGAACTCGGCGGCCGTTAATCGGTTCGAAAGTCCCTCAGGGATCACGATCATCGGATGAAAAAATCTCAACAGAGTTGGCTCTGATGTGCTTTCTGATATCCGCAATTGAACGCTCGTGTGCAAGCCAAGTCGTCTTCTCGTGCGGCCGAGCGCTCTCTGCTCTTCATCTGCTGGATCTCGCAACGCGCAGCAACTTCCGATTAGCCGGGCGCGCCATCGCAACAGCATCCCAATGCTTCCCAGTGCCCAAATCGCGAGGAATATCGCCGATACTGCAGGCGCATCGCCAGGGATGAACTTTACAGGGACCCTATCGAGCACTGTAACCAGCGCCGCATACAAGCCGGCCACCAAGGACGATATCCACGATGAGGCCGGCAACATGAAAGCGATCTGCGCGCCGGTCGCCGCCAGCAGCGCCGTTGGCAGTGCGAATTTAGATACGCCTACCAGCCAGATCGCGTGCCGGGCTGCCGCCCGATGGCCCCGTAGACAGCTTGCGACTGCACCCATGAGAAGGCAAAACAAAGTGGATTCGAAGAGATGGCGGGCGAGCGGCGCGATCATCGCTTCTCCTCCATTGCGCAGAGCCTTTTCTCCAGTTCCTTAACGTCTGCCAGAGTGAGCTTTCCTGTTTCAATGAGATGCGACACCACGGGACCGGGCGAACCTCCAAAGAGGTTCAACAAATCACTGATCAACCGCCGGTGTACGGCTTTACGCGTCAACACGGCCTGGAAAACGTGAGCGTTGCCCACTTTCTTTACGCGGCGTACTGCTCCTTTCTCCTCCAACCGATAGATCATTGTCTGCACCGTTGTGTAGGCTGGGCGATCCTTCTCGGGAAGGTTCTCCTGGATTTCCCGGACCGACGCTATGCCTAAATCCCAGAGCTTCTCCAGAAGCTGTAGTTCAAAACGGCTAACACGAGTTTCAGACATTGCCTACTCTTGTGGTCCACTCTACTACACGATTAGTAGAGTTGCAAGACTTTTTTGATGCCGGACTACAGCTCCGTTACGTCGCGCCGAACGAGAAGGAAATAGAGCGCCAGCAACACCACGAGAGCGCCGTTGCCCGCCATAATCGCGGGTGCCGACGTCTGCTTAATCAGCAGGCCGGATATAAGGCTGCCGAGCGGCATACCGCCGCGGAAAGCCACGTTATAAACACTCATAACCCGGCCCCGCATGGCATCGCTCACGCTAAGCTGCACGAGCGAGGAGTTCAAGGCGAACACGACCATGAGCGCCGCTCCGGACGCGCAAACAAGCACCGTGCTCAGGGCCAGGCTTTTCGAAAACCCAAAACCAGCCATAAAAATTCCGAGCAGTAGCATCACCATGAGCGATTGCCGCGCCTGCCCCGAATGCGCCTGACTGCCCGCAACTATAAGCGCCCCGACTACCGAACCGACTCCCGAAAAACATAGGAACAGCGTGAATGTATTCGCCCCCCCGTGAAACACGTTGCGCGCCATCACTGGCAGAAACGTAATCAGTGGGTATGAAAAAAGAGTGGCCAGAAATGCCAGAGCGACTAGGGCGATCATCCCCGCGCGCTTGTGGATGAAATCGATGCCTTGACGCATGCTCTGAAGGACCGATTCCTCTGTCTTGACTGGCACAAATCTGGGCCGGATCATCAGCAACGACGCAATTACCGCCAGGTACGAAATACCGTTCAACGTGAAGCACCACTGTGCCCCAAGTTTTACCAGCGCGATTCCGCCCAGAGCCGGTCCGACAATGCGCGCCAGGTTAAATTGGATCGAATTCAAGGCGATCGCATTCTGCAGATCTTTCTTATCTACCAGGGTCGGGATCAGTGCTGAGTAAGCTGGGCCGCCGAAGGATTGCGCGACCCCAACCGTGAAAGAGAGGCACCAGATATGCCACACCCGGACGACTGAGGTGGCCACCAGCAAGGCCAACGTGAACGCGCAGACCAGTTGAATCCATTGCGACATCAGCAGCAGTGATCGGCGGCTCTTGCGGTCTGCGAAAACGCCGCCGAAAAGGGAAAACAGAAAAATCGGAATCTGCCCGAAAAACGCGTCCAGCCCCAGATAGACAGAGGAATTGGAAAGCTGGTAGACGAGCCAGCTTTGCGCCAGAATTTGCATCCAGGTGCCGATGGTGGACGTGCAGGCCCCGAGCCACATCAGCCGGAAATCCGGGTATGCGAAAGCCCTAAAAACGCGTTTTAGCAAGCAATGCTCTTTGTAGCATGCGTGCTTCCGCAGAGTGCCTGGTCTGGGATTACTGGCGCTAGGCTCTGGCCTTGTGTAGCGGCTTCTGGCGCTGTATGAGATGGACCAGATTACCGTCTGCGTCATGGAAGAACACCAAGCGATTTCCTTCGTTGGCGTAGGGTTCGCCGGCGAATGTAACGCCTTGCGTTCTTAGACGGGCGTGGGCCTCATCGAAATCGTCGACCGAGATGGCAATGTGTCTCATCCCCGGAGTTCGCATTCCCGCTTCCGGACGCTCTCCGTCCGCCGGGATGATTTCGATTAGGCCACCGTCCGCCGCCTCGATGAAATAGTTCGCAGCGTACGTGAACGTGATCTCGAATTCCAGGTTGTGGACGTACCATTCGGCCAATCGTTGCGGGTTGGGCGAAGCGATAGCGAAATGCTCAATCCCCTTGAACATGACCCGGATTGTAGCAGTCATCATTCCTGCCGCAGCGCCACGATTGGCTCAATCTCCATCGACCGTCGTGCGGGCAGATAGCAGGTCACGAGCGCGACCGTTGCAAACAAGAGCGGAGCACCGACTAACAGGCTTGGGGCATAGCTCAACACCGCCCGAGAGCGCGCGACGGTGGCAAAAATCGAAGCGAGTACCCGCATCCCAGCCCAAGCGCTCAGCAAACCGATGCTCGTGCCTGCCCCAATCAGAAGGCCGGCTCGTTTCATGAACAAACCTAGAACGTCGATTTTTCCCGCGCCCAGTGCCATGCGAATCCCGATCTCACGGATACGGTAGGTCACGGAATACGCCATCATCCCGGCCAACCCCACTGATGAGAGGATCAACCCAAAGAGTCCGATGACACCGTAGGTCCACGCCGCGGCGCGCACTGCAAACAATGTCTGCCCGACCTGCGCCACCATACTGCGAACCCCAAACGGCTTGATAGTCGCATCCATAGCCGAGATCTCTTTGCGCACAGCACGGACCACGTCAGGTCCTGGCGCCGCGGGCACAATCAGTGTTATCCCCTGAAATGACGGATGGCCATAATCGGCTGGACGGAGGGGAAAGTAAACAGCGGGGGCTGGCTTCTCTACTCCGAAGCCTCGAGGGACGTTTCCAACTACTCCCACCGCCTCGAACACCTGGTGCGAACTCGATCCTCTCGTTCGGTGATCGAACGTACCGGGCCAAAGACCCCAGCCGGCTTCGACTGCACCATTTGAAAGCTTGATGCGCCGTCCTATTGCATCCTCACCCTTCCAGAACCGGTTTACTAGCTCTTCGCTAACGATCACGGAGGTCGAATTGTCCGATTCATCCTCTGCACTGAAGGCTTGGCCTGCCATCACCGGGATGCCCAGTGTCTCAAAATATCCCTTGCCAACTATGTATTTGTCGGCGCTATGAATGAAGGGTGAACCAAAATTTCCGGATTCGGTATCTGAAAACATCACTCCAACATCGCCGTTGATCGACAACGGCACAGAGTCCGTAAAACACGCTGCAGAAACGGATGGAAATCTGCTCACGCGGTCCAACAAATTCCTGAGGAAGACCTTCGATTGCACAGCGGTACGTCCGTCGCGAATCGGATCTAAACCAATAAGTAGAGGTTTACCGGGTCGAAACCGGCTGCTACTCCCAAATTTGTCTGCTATCCGAGCACCAGATATCCGGTCATGATCGGCAATGCGACCGAACCTGCCACCTGTGAGACCATCAACACCGTGCGGAGGTTCAGGCGCGTAAGCCTCTGGAGCCGGAGATTGCCGCCTTCGTTCAGCGCTGGCGTGAGATCGCGTCTTGTCACTTGCCAAGCGGGCACAAGGCCCAAAGCCAGACCGGCAAATACAACAAGCCCTAAGGTAAACAGCAGCGCGCCTACATCGGGGTTCAGGTCCAATGTCACCGGAATTGGGTACGGAATCCGGAGGCTCGAAGCTCCCCGCATTACCCATAGCGCCAGGCAGAATCCCAGCACCCCGGCGCCGCACGCTATTAACATGCTCTCGGTTAGCAACTGGCGCATAACCCTGACTCGCCCGGCGCCAAGCGCGAAACGAATCGCAATCTCCCTCCGGCGGTCCATCCCACGGGCAAGCATCATGTTCCCCAGATTCGAGCATGCGATCAGCAACACCATGCCTCCCAGCACGGTAAAGAATTCCGTAAAGAACGGCAGGTCCTGCTTGCGGACGGGCAGCTCTTTACCTCCTTGTACTAGCAGCACGCGCCGGCTCTTGACGCGCTGGTTTACGTCTTGGTAATCCTGCTCCAGTTGCCGTGCCGTAGCGTCCAATGCGGCCTCGGCCTGACCTGCAGTTACACCGGGCCGCAGACGGCCGACGACATGAAACAGTGTCAATTCGTGCCGCTTCAATGCGCGATTCGCGAGTTCAGGCGCGATTCTGCCGCTGACCCAAACCGGCATCCAAACGTCGGCTCCGTAGATAACGGGCGAGGCTCCCAGATAGTGCTCCGGTCCCACGCCGATCACCGTGAACGGGTACCCGTTAATCTGCAGTCTTTTTCCGATAGCTGCTGGATTGCCTTGAAGGTAATCTTGAAAAAATCGATAACTTACCACCACAGAGGAGGCGTGTGTCGCCTCGTCTTCCGTCCCGAAGAATCGCCCCAAAGCCGGACTGACGCTCAGAGTCGAGAAATAGGAACGCGTGACCAGATGTCCCCATTTGCGCTCTGCGCGACGGCCAATCTCAATCTCGAACGGAACCGGAGCGACGTAGGCAAAAGTGGAAGAGAAGATATCGGTCCGCCCACGATATCGTTCGTAGTGGGGATAGGAAGTGGGGAGCTGCAGCGCAATCAGTTGCTCCGGATTCCGAACCGCTGGAATGTTCCGGAAGACCAGGCCATGCAAACTCGCTATAGGACGAGATGGCGATGCAGACGCCGAGACTCAGTGAAATCAGCGCTACCGACGTGAACCCGAGCGAACTGGCAAGTGTGCGCAAGCCGTAGCGAACGTCCTGCCGCAGTTCCGCCAGAAGTTCTGCAGGAACGCGAACGGCGGTGTCGAACATAACCTGACCTACTCGAAGTCTATCCCAAGAATATGCCAGTCTCGAAGGCCGCTCCGCGCAACCCGCAGACCCTCTTTACGACGGATGTGGCTGGCCCAAAATGCACCGAACTGTATCCCGCGCGATCAATAACTCTTCGTCCGTGGGTATGCAAAATGCAGCCAACGTACTGTCTTCCGTGCTGATCCGCCCCTCCTTTCCAACCGTCTTCTCATTCGCATTGTGATCGAGCTGCAATCCCGCGCACTGCAACCCTTGGCAAATCCGCCACCGTATGAAGGGCGAGTGTTCGCCAATGCCGCCCGTGAAGATCACGGCGTCGGCTCCTGCCATTGCCGCAAGAAAGCCGCCGATATACTTTCTTGCCCGGTGGCAGAAAATGTCAATTGCTAAACCGCCTCTCGAGTCTGGGTCACTGTGTAGCGCATCCTGAAGTTCCCGCATATCGTTGCTGATTCCCGAAACTCCGAGCAGGCCCGACCGCGTGTTTAGGAGCAATTCGACATCACTGCAGGCTAGTTTCTCTTCTTTCGCGATGACGGAGACTAAACTCGGATCGATATCTCCACAACGAGTGCCCATGACGAGTCCTTCCAAAGGTGTCATGCCCATCGAGGTGTCGACTGAATAGCCTCCCTTAATCGCCGCTGCCGAACAACCGTTTCCCAGGTGAAGCGTGATGATGTTAGTTTGTTCGCGGCTCACCGAGCACAGTTGCCGGTAGCGATGCGCTACGTACCGGTGCGACGTCCCGTGGAAGCCATAGCGCCGGATACGGTGCTTTTCGTAAAGCTCATACGGAATCGCGTAGATGTATGCGTGCTTTGGAAGCGTATGGTGAAACGCGGTGTCAAAAACAGCAACTTGGGGAAGCTCCGGCCCGAAGGCTTTGCGCGCCGCGAGAATGCCATCTATGTTGTTGGGATTGTGCAACGGTGCAAGTTCGACACATTCTTGGATTCCTTTGAGCACGTCATCCGTTATCAGAGCCGATTCTGAAAACAATTCGCCGCCGTGAACCACGCGATGGCCAATGGCATCGACCCCAGCAGGCGTCTCCTTTGAAGTAAGCCAGCGCAGCAGTTTTTCGACAGCCGCGTGTAGGTCGAGAATCTCTTCCTTCTTCTTGTGTTCATATTCGCCGATGTGAACCGTGAACTCAGCTTCTTTGCCGAGATGGTCAATTTCTCCCCGGCATAGACGCTGGTCGTCGTTCTCCATGATGCGATCCAGATCAGTCGCAATGAGTTGAAACTTCAGGCTAGAACTGCCGGCGTTCAGTACAAGAACGTTCACATTCTCTCGCTAGTACGGCCATTTCCAATTCACAATCTCCGGCTTGTCTACACCGTTCGCGTAAGCAAACGCTCGCGACTCGATCTGTTCGTTCTTGAAATGTTCCTTCGCGTGGGCGCCGGCTACCTGCAATCGCGGTACCCGGTCTATCACATCCATCGCGATGCTAAAACGGTCCACCTGGTTTTGAATCGCAAGCTCGAGGGGTGTGTTGATATTGCCTTTCTCTTTATATCCGCGAACGTGAAGGTTTCGATGATTAGTTCGCCGGTACGCTAGCCGGTGAATCAGCCACGGGTATGCATGGAAGTTAAAAATAATTGGCTTGTCCGTTGTAAACAGTGAGTCGAAGTCGCGGTCCGACAATCCATGGGGGTGCTCCGTATTCGGCACAAGGCGGAACAGATCCACTACGTTGATGAAGCGAATTCTTAGATCGTGGAAATGTTCCCGCAGCATAGCCGTAGCTGCAAGCGCTTCCTGTGTCGGTATGTCTCCGCATCCAACCACCACCACGTCGGGTTCGGAATCCTGATCCGTGCTTGCCCAGCTCCATATACCGAGGCCCTTGGTGCAATGCACAATCGCCGAGTCCATATCCAGGTACTGCAAATGTAACTGCTTGTCCGATACGATCACGTTCACATAATCTGTGCTGCGCAGGCAGTGATCGGCTACTGACAGGAGGCAATTGGCATCGGGCGGCAGATAGATACGGGTGATCTCTGGGCTCTTGTTCGCCACAATATCGAGAAAACCCGGATCCTGGTGCGTGAATCCGTTGTGGTCTTGTCTCCAAACGGTCGATGTAATCAGCAGGTTCAGCGATGAAATCGGCGCCCTCCAGGACAGTCGCCGGCTGATCTCCAGCCACTTCGCATGCTGATTGAACATCGAGTCGATCACGTGAACGAAAGCTTCGTAGGTGGAGAGTATGCCGTGGCGGCCCGTCAGTAAATAGGCTTCGAGCCAACCCTCCAGCGTGTGTTCACTCAGCACCTCCATCACTCGGCCATCGACAGAAAGCTCCGCCCCGTCTGCATCTTCGGGGAAGTATTCGGCCAGCCAGACCTTCTTCGTCGCTTCATATACCGCACTCAACTTATTCGAAGCTGTTTCATCCGGTCCCAACACTCGAAAGTTGTTGGGGTTTTGCTTCAGTGTGTCGCGAAGGAATCGGCCCAGAGGAGGTGTATTCTCAGCTTCCGTGTTGCCCGGCTTCTTGACCTCCACACCGTAGCTCTTGAAGTCAGGCAAACGCAGCGCCTCGCGCAACAATCCGCCGTTGGCTGTAGGATTCGCGCTCATGCGCCGGGTTCCCGCCGGGGGCAGCGCCTTTAGTTCCGGAATCAATCGCCCGGCTTCAGTGAACAATTCCTCAGGACGATAACTGCGCAGCCAATGTTCCAGTATTTCGAGATGCCCGGGGTTCGACGCCACGTCCGTCATAGGGACCTGGTGCGCGCGCCACGAGCCTTCTACTTTGTGGTGATCGATCTCTGCGGGCGCCGTCCATCCCTTTGGAGTGCGCAGGATGATGAGGGGCCACCGTGGACGCGTCGACACCTTCGTCCGGCGGGCCTCCTCCTGTATCGATCGGATTCTTCCAATGCAATGTTCAAGCGTTGCCGCGATCGCCTGGTGCATGCTCGCGCGATCGGATCCCTCTACGAAGAAGGGCTCGTATCCGTATCCCTTAAACAAGGCCTCGATTTCTTCATGGCTGATGCGCGCCAGAATGGTTGGGTTGTTGATCTTGTAACCATTGAGATGCAAAACAGGCAGCACAGCGCCATCACGGATTGGATTGATGAACTTGTTCGAATGCCAGGCCGTTGCGAGCGGTCCAGTTTCTGATTCTCCATCTCCTACGATGACGACGCTGATCAGGTCTGGATTGTCGAGCACGCTTCCAAAGCCATGCGACAAGCTATACCCGAGTTCGCCTCCTTCATGAATCGACCCCGGGGTTTCAGGAGTGCAATGGCTGCCGATGCCTCCAGGAAACGAAAACTGGCGGAAGAAATGGCACAGCCCCTGCTCATCTTCACTACACTCCGGATAGATTTCGGAATAGGTTCCTTCCAGATATGCGTTGGATAAAGCGGCCGGCGCTCCATGTCCTGGGCCTGCCAGAAACATCATGTTCAGTTCGTATTTGCGGATTAATCGGTTCAGGTGTACGTAGACGAAGCTCATGCCGGGATCGGAGCCCCAATGTCCGAGCAGTCGTATTTTCAGGTCCTCGATCTTGAGAGGTTTCCTGAGAAGCGGATTCCCGCGGAGATAAATCATGCCGAGGCAGAGATAGAGGCTTGCTCGAAAGTAAGCGTCTATACGCCTCAACTCGTCAGCCTCCAGCGGCGCGCCCTGAATCGTGGATCGGGCTGGACCAAAAGCGCTGAGCGTTTCTGGTACCGCATTCTTCTGAGCTGTTGCAATTGGCATAGATTCACCCAATCCTTACTACGATTGCACTCCGAATATTGCGCCGATGACGCGAGGCCCTTACAATAGCGCGAAGTGATCCTTCGACTCTTTTTCCTGGCAACCGCTTGTCTCTCTCTGGTTGCGCAGACACCCGGTCCATCTGTCGCGTTGGATGCCAAGGTGAAAGCAAGAATTTCAGATTTCAAAGGCCGTGTAAGCCTCTACGCCAAGAATCTCGACAGCGGTACCACTTATGAGATCTCAGGAGACGAGCCTGTTCGGACGGCCAGCACAATCAAGCTGCCGATTATGGTCGCTTGTTATTGGGAGGTAAAGGATGGAAAGCTCGACCTTTCGGAGCCCCTTACGCTGGCGGAGGGCGAAAAAGTCTCGGGCAGCGGCATCCTACAGGATCTTACGGCTGGAGACAGGTTCCCGATCCGCGACCTGATCGATCTCATGATCGTCTTGAGTGACAACACGGCCACGAATACGATTTTGAATCGAGTCCCGGGAAATACTGTGAACGCCCGAATGGCCCAGCTCGGACTCTCTCAGACTCGCGTCATGCGCAAGATCTTAGGTGATCGAAATAACCTCAAACCCACTCCGAGCGGCATCAGCGATGAAGGCGCAAAGCCGGAGAACAAGAAATGGGGTATTGGCCGCAGCACTCCGCATGAGATGGTCATCATCCTCGAAAAGCTGTACCGTGGCGAACTCGTCGACAAGAAATCTTCGGATGAGATGATTACCATTCTGAAGCGTCAGCGCGACCAGAACGCGTTAGGCCGCGACATGCAAGACATCGACATCGCGCACAAATCGGGAGCCTTGGATGCCTTGCGCAGCGATGTGGGAATTATTTATTCAAAGCACGGCGCGATCGCGATGGCAATCACAATCGACAATATGCCGGTTCCAAACTGGACGCCCGATAATCCCGGTGACCTGCTAATTGCAAGCCTCTCCGAAATCCTCGCCGACGGGCTTGCTTCGCAGTAGCGAAGGTATCACGCCGCTTTTCCGAACTTATGCTTCTTAGTTTTGTGCCGCTTTACCTTTTGCGCTTTATCTTGGGCAACCGGTGCGTGGTTGGCAAACGTCGCGGGAAGCACTGCAGGGGCGAATAGGGGAACACAGAACAAAACAGCAATCAATTTCATCAGGGGACCTCGCTTTCGTTGTGTTCCCTGGATGAGAAAACTCTCAGCCCTAGTACCGGTAGTGGTCTGGCTTAAAGGGACCTTCCACCGGGACACCAAGATACTCGGCCTGCTTGGAGGTGAGCGTTGTTAGTTTGACGCCGATTTTTTCGAGGTGGAGCCGCGCGACCTCTTCGTCGAGCTTCTTCGGTAACGTATACACTCCCACCTGGTACGTGTCGCGGTTTTTCCAAAGGTCTATCTGCGCAAGAATCTGATTCGAGAAACTGTTGCTCATCACAAAGCTGGGATGCCCTGTTGCGCAGCCCAGGTTTACCAACCGTCCCTCCGCGAGTACGAAGATGCTGTGCCCGTCCGGGAACGTGTACATGTCCACCTGCGGCTTGATATTGGTCCGGTTCACGCCTTCAGCCGCGTTCAGGCGGTCAATCTGGATTTCGTTGTCGAAGTGTCCGATATTGCAGACAATCGCCTGATCCTTCATGTACTGCATGTGCTCGAAGGTGATGACGTCGAGGTTCCCCGTGCAGGTGACGTAAATATCGCCGCGCCCGAGGGTTTCTTCTATCGTGGTCACTTCGAAGCCTTGCATTGCGGCCTGGAGCGCATTGATCGGATCGATCTCTGTGATCACTACGCGCGCACCCATTCCGCGCAGCGATTGAGCCGAGCCTTTGCCGACGTCGCCGTACCCGCATATCACGGCAACTTTCCCCGCCATCATTACATCTGTCGCGCGTTTGATGCCGTCTGCCAGGGACTCGCGGCACCCATACAGATTGTCGAACTTTGATTTCGTAACTGAATCGTTGACGTTAATGGCCGGCACCAGCAACTTGCCTTGCTCTTCCATCTTGTAGAGCCGGTGAACGCCCGTCGTGGTCTCCTCGGATACCCCGCGCCAGTCCTTGGCGAACTGGCTCCACAGCTTCGGATCCTCTTGGTGGATTCGCCGCAGGAGGTCCTTGATGACCTTCTCCTCGTGGCCCTGTGATGGACTATTTACCCAGTCACTGCCTTGCTCCAGCTCGTACCCTTTGTGAATCAGCAGCGTGACATCTCCGCCATCGTCTACCACTAGTTGAGGACCCTGACCGTTCGGATGGCTGATCGCCTGGTAGGTGCACCACCAGTAGTCCTCGAGCGATTCGCCCTTCCACGCGAATACCGAAATACCGCTGGCTGCGATGGCCGCGGCCGCGTGGTTCTGCGTCGAGAAGATGTTGCAGCTTGCCCACCGCACGCTCGCGCCGAGTTCGACCAGCGTCTCGATCAGAACGGCCGTCTGGATCGTCATATGCAGCGAGCCGGTTACGCGCACGCCCGCGAGCGGTTTTTCTTTGGCGTATTTTGCGCGAATCGACATCAGACCCGGCATCTCGTGCTCAGCAATCGAGATTTCTTTCCGGCCCCAGTCGGCGAGCCCCAAATCGGCAACTTTATATTCGGCTGCAGTTCGATCAATGATGGCAGAACTCATAAAAGAATCACTCGCTATTATCGCAACCTCAGATGTGATGCCTATGTCTACGCAGCTTTCAGTTGAGCGGAGAGCGCGGCTTCCGCGGGCGGATGTACCTGATTCGCGTCGTACACAGCTGCGTAGCCCAGTGCTACGACGCTCACGAACATCATCAGCACCTCGCTGTCGCCCAGATTATATTCAAAGATGCCGCCAACGAGAATTCCAATCGTAACCGCGATGGTACCGTGCAACACGAATAAGATCTGCGAAGGGCCTTCGTGTCTGCGAGCCTGGATCGCTCGCGCGCAGTCCCATACGGTCTGGCCAATGAACCACAGAATCAGAAGCAAGCCCGGCAACCCGCGCTCGGCGGCGTATTGTACGTAAATATTGTGCAGGTGGCCATAGTAGCCAACGGGCAATGGGCGTTGAATGTCGGCAGGTACATACGCATCGAAATTCCGCTTGATCTCTTCCGGGCCGATTCCAAACCACGGATGCGCTTTGATCATCTCGAGGCCGGTTCGAAATGTCACGATCCGGTGCCGGTTCGAGTCGGTGTCGCCGTGGGGTTCAAAGAGCGACGTGAGCCGCGCGCGAGTGCCGGCCGGAGCGACAAAGAATGCCGCGACCGCCACCAAGGGAACCAGTAACGTCATCTTTGGCCGCCAGAACCACACCAAATAAAGCGCGGCAGGAACCGTCGCTAGCCAAATGCTTCTCGTCCATCCCAGAACAATGGCGGCGCTCAAAACAGGCACGCTGAGGTAAGCCCAGGGCGGCATCCTCCGATTCGAAAAAAAACATTGAGCGAGCACGAGCGACAGCACAGCTAACTGTAAAGCCCCAAATGTCATCCAATGGCTTTCGAAGCCGGTGATTCGTCCTCCCACGTACATCACATAGAAATTTTGTCCCGTACGCTTCGCCGCTAGATATTTCAAAACGAATTGAATTAATCCGAGGACGCCGGATGCAGTAGCGGCCAGTGTCCAGGCAGCCATCAAAAAGTAAACCTTGCTGAATCGTTCTCGAAAGACTCCGTAAATTAACGGAATAAACAAAAAAACGAAGAATTTCTTAATTTGCGGGTACCCGCCGAGCGGATCGGGCGATAACGCATCGGCGAGAATTGTCCAGAGAAAAAATAGAAGAAGCGGTAGCCAAATGCGCGGGAAAGGGAGCTTTCGCCTGAAAATCAGAAACAGCGCGATCCCTGCGCCGAGGAAGATCTGGCTTCCCGCGATAGACACCTGAATCAAACCGGCCGCCAAAATTGCCACGACCAGCAGAACGCGGTCGCGCGCCGCCTCGCTCAAGTCCATGGAACACCCAGTATGACAGAATGAAAGGCGAAGAAATGCATGCAGCTCTATCTCTTACGGCACGGAATTGCTGAAGAAGGCCGAGCTGGATTGAACGATGCCGATCGTTCACTGACCGCCGATGGCCGGCGGAAGTTGAGGCAGGTGCTGCAAGCCGCGGTGGAGGCGCAGGTAAAGCCGACACTCATTTTGTCGAGCCCTCTTAAACGCGCTGTTCAGACTGCCGAGCTTGCGAAAAACGCGCTCGGATATAAAGACGAAATCCTCCAAACTAAGGCGCTGGTTCCCGGGTCAAAGGTTGAACTGGTATGGGAGGAAATTCGCGTTCACAAAGACCAGCAGTCGCTTATGTTGGTCGGTCACAACCCACTATTTGACAGCCTTGCGGGTTACCTCCTCGGTCAGCCCGGATTGCAGCTCGATTTCAAGAAAGGCGCAATCCTGCGGATCGACGTGGAAAGTTTCTCCGCTCATCCCAAAGGCGTCCTGCGCTGGTATCTCACTCCCAAATTGGCGGCTTCACGCTAGATAAGCTGGCTACTTGCGAACGTCTATCATGTAGGTGGATCTGATTCGTGAGGAGGGCAGTGGTTCGCGGTCGAATTACACCTGCGCACGCCGTTGCGCTGCTGGCATTGGCTTCCGCGCCGGTCGACCCGCAGTCCGCGCCTCCATCAGTTCCTGCCGCTGTTCCTGCTTCCGCGCCGGACAGGCAATCCCCTATTGAATTTCAATCGCGCGGACTCGATTATGAAGCCTTGACGAAGAGCGGAGTTACCGTCATGTTCGCGCCGCTTCCGCCCCATATCAGTAATTTCAACGTTGTTCAGGTTACTGTCACCAACGGATCACTGGTTTCCTGGACGGTCAAGCCCACTGACTTCAGTTTTACGCGCCAGGATGGAACCGAGCTCCAGCCCGTTTCAGCCGATTATGTTGTTGAAACACTGCTGGCGAAGGCCAACCGGAATGACGTAATTAAATTGCAACTGCTCTATGAAAACACGATTTATGCCCTCTCAAATTTCCGTTCCACGAACGGATACGAGCAGAGGCGCGAAGCTGCTATGGCTCAGTTCGTGAACCGAGGCTTCAAGGCAGCTGCCGAGGCCTCGGCCATCACTTTTGTGGCTACCAAGCTGAAGCCCGGCGATAGCACCGACGGGGCAGTTTTCTTTGAGAATCGAACGAAAGAGAAGGGTTTGGGCACGGGGCGATTTGTTGCCCATACCTGCGGCGAGACCTTCGCATTCCTCACATATGCCGAGCCGAAGCTTCATTAGCAGACGATACTTTGTTGGGGCAAGATCCGCCCGTGGCTGAGCGTCCCAACTCGCCGTATTCCCCCGGTTTCATTGATCTTCATTCACACACCAGCGAGTCGGACGGCAGTCTCACGCCGGAGGAGTTGGTTCGGCTGGCGACAGAGACAAGGCTCGACGCACTGGCAATCACTGATCACGATACTTTCACCGGATACACCAAGGCTCTTCCATTTGCGCGCGAGGCCGGTCTGGATCTGGTGTGCGGGATCGAACTGAATACAAAGCTTTTTTCCTCCGATCGCCGGCAAGAGAAATCGGTTCATTTGCTGGCCTATTTTCCGGGTGGCGCGCCTTCGACAGAGTTCGTGGCCTGGCTCCTAGGACAGCAAGAGGAGCGGCGTCGGCGCAATCGGGAGCTCGTCGAAGCGCTCAGGCATCGAGGAGTTGACATATCGCTCTCCGAAGTCGAATCTCGCGGCAGAAGCCTCGCTGGCCGGCCGCATTTTGCACGAATTCTCGTGGAAAAGGGATATGCCGCGACTCATGGAGACGCGTTTGAACGCTTTATCGGCGAAGATGCGCCCAGTTTTGTGGAGCGGCAAAGCATCACCACTGAGGACGCGATCAGAATTGTGCATCAAGGTGTAGGCATTCCTGTAATCGCGCATCCTATCCGGCTGCAGCTTTCCCGAGATGCCGAAGAGAACGTCCTCAATCGTCTGAAACGCGCCGGATTGGCCGGGCTTGAGGTCTATCATTCCGAGCATCCTCCGGAACTACAGGCCCACTACCGCCAACTTGCGGAGCAGCTCGAGCTCCTACCTACCGGCGGTTCCGATTTCCATGGCAGAGCCAAGCCGAATGTCAGATTAGGAACCGGATTAAACGGCAATTTGCGCGTGCCTCTCGCGTTCCTCGACGGCATCAGGCAATTCGCGGTAAAGCATTAGGCTTCAGATGAGGCGGTTCCCACCCCTCGTACAATGAAATTTGTCTGAAGCGCTCCCCAGACTTCGCTTTAACCTGGACTTCTCTCCTTCTGCCGATCCCAATCGCCCGGGCCTCTTTATTCGCGATCCCTATCATTATTCGGACGCGACCCTCCTGGTTCCTCCTCCACTTGTGCAGGCCCTTGAATGCTTCAACGGTGCTCAATCGAGTGTTGACCTTCGCGCGGAGTTAGTACGTATCACCGGTGAAATTCAGGTAGGCGAATTGGAGAAGCACCTTTTCGATTCGCTGAACGAGGCAGGCTTTCTCGAAAACGACAAATATCGCGAATTAAAAGCTAAGCGCGAAGCCGAGTTTGTCACTGAAACAGAACGGGAAGCGATCTTCGCCGGCTCCGCGTATCCAAGGGACCGGATGAGGTTGGCGAATCTCCTGACTGGCCGGATCGGGGCACCCGCGGGCGATCCCCCCACCGTCGCCGTCGCCGCGCCCCACGCCAGCCCCGACGGCGGCTGGGATACTTATAAAGCCGCGTACCAGGCGCTTCCGCCCCTACAGGACGGCATGGATCGCACCTTCGTGATTCTCGGAACGTCGCATTACGGCGCACCCGACCGGTTCGGCATGACGCGGAAACAGTTCGCGACGCCGTTCGGAATCGCGCGAACAAATCGTTCTCTCGTCGACGAACTCGAAGCAGCGGCGGGCGCTGCGATCCGCATGGAAGATTATTGCCATGCTGTCGAGCATTCCATCGAATTCCAGGTGGTGTTTCTACAGCATCTCTATGGACCCGAAGTACGAATCTTGCCTGTTCTATGTGGTCCCTTTGTAAAAAGCATTTACCAGGGAGGCATGCCCGAAGATAACGAAGACGTTGCACGTTTCTTTGACGCCCTGGGGAACATCAGCGCCCGCGAAGGGAATCGCCTCTTCTGGGTTCTAGGTGTCGATATGGCGCACATGGGCCGTCGCTATGGCGACCCGCTTCGTGCAAAAGCGAACCTCGGCGAGATGCTTGCAATCGAGCAGCGTGATCGCCAGCGCATCGAGCAAATCACTGCGGGAGACTCGCGCGCCTACTGGTCGCTCGTACAAGACGGGCATGACGATTTGAAATGGTGCGGTGCGTCTCCTCTGTACACGTTCATGAAGATCAGGCCCAAACTCAAAGGCGAGTTAGTCGACTACCATCAATGGCAAATCGATCCTGACAGCGTTGTCAGTTTCGGTGCTCTGAAATTCAAAAACGGCGCCTGAGCGCGACTTATTGCGCCTGTCCGCCGCCCCACCAGTATCCGGGACGGGTTCGGATCTTTAAGCCTGGCCGATCTACGATCACCTTGATCGTATGGAATCCGGCTTCGTTCGTGTCATTTGGCCTATAACTCAGCAGATATTGACTGTTCAGATCCTTCCCGATATCGGTGATAGCATCTTCCAGGGCGCGCTCCCTCGTGAAACTATAAACCTGTCCCCCTGTGAAATAAGCGAATGCCTCCGATGGGCTTCGTTTGAACAGCTCGTGTATCGACCGAAGCACGGGGGGAACCGCGTTCAGCCAGTTCCCGTCCTCCTGCTGAATCACGTTCGTCTCGCTCCGAGCCCCCGGGTTGCGGGTATCGCCGATGCCTTCCGGCGGCACACCCCCGTTTTGAGGCCTCGGGTAATCGGGTTTCTTCAGAACACTGGTCAGGAATTTCGAAATGTCGATGCAGTAAACGATCACGTTGTCGAACTGCATATCCCGAACCGTTTCTTGAAGCTTCGCTTCGCTGCCCTTATCTACGTTTCGGCTCATCAGAATAATCACACGTCGTCGCACGTTCTGCGGATCATGCCGTTTCAGCATGTGGTCGGCGTCAAGTACCGTGTCAACCAGCGCTGCTGAGCTCGAGCCTGCCCGAAGCTTCTGCATCGCATCGCTAAGTTTTTCCGGATCATTCGTGAAATCCTGCAAGACCTGTCTGCGGTGATCGAATGCCAATATGGCGACATCGCCTTGTGTCCCCGTTACTAATCCCTGAAGGAGGACGCCCGATTTCCTCATTTCGGGAAGAATCGGTTCGGTATCCGCGTTGGCCTGAACCGCCAGCACCACAGAAAGCGGCTGTTCACTGAAATCGGAGTTGATTTTTTGTGGCTTGCCGTTATCCAGTAACTCAAAATCTCTCGTGCTAAGCCCGTTTACATATCCATGCCCGTCGGGATCAAGCACAGTCGTTGGGACAAGTACATATCGAACCGGGACTCGAATGACATCTGGATTGTTCGTTCCATCCGTCGCTGAATCCGGGTCTGCACTCTTAGGAGCAGCCTCTGGCGTAGATGGCGGTAACTTCTTAGGCGGAGGGCCCAATTGACCTGGTTGCGGTGGCGGTCCGGCAGGCACTTGGCCAGGCAGAAGCTGCGCGCTCGCTACCGCGGCGAAGAGAAATATCAACCCGATTGGAATCAACGTTCTTCTGAAGAAAAAGCGCGCCTTGGCTGGCCAATTTCCCATATTTTAATGATGTGCCTGCAACTTGATGAGTTTCCCCACCCTCTTGAGTTTCGCATTTAGTCCGTGTGTCCTGTTTTGCCATGCAGCAAATCAACGAGATGAGGAACCAGCTCTTTGATCACCTGTAACCCCTGCAAGGCGCCCTTAGGGGACCCAGGTAGGTTAATGATCAGAGACTCTTTACGCACGCCGGCTACTCCTCGGGAAAGAACCGCAAATTTCGTCTGCTCGAGCCCTCTCGATCGAAGCAGTTCTGGAATCCCAGGTATCTCCCGATCAAAAACAGCAACCGTCGCTTCTGGCGTTACATCTCGTGCTGCGACTCCAGTCCCACCGGTCGTCAGGATGAGCGAGGCCTCTTGCGAATCCGCCCAAGCTCGTAAACGGGAGGAAATGGATTCCTCTTCGTCGGGAAGAATTGCTGTTGTCCTCACCACCCAGCCGGCTTCCTCACATGCTTGCCGCAGTGCCGGACCGCTGGCATCCGGCCGCGCACCCGTGCTTGCCGAGTCGCTCACAGTCAAAATGGCGACTGTGATCATCACGACATCTTCCGGCGGTAGGTGCCCGATTTCCCGCCGGTCTTTTCGATCAGATAGACCTCACCGATTTCAATGCTCTTGTCAAGAGCTTTGGTCATATCGTAGATTGTTAGCGCGGCAATTAGCGCTGCTGTAAGTGCCTCCATCTCCACGCCGGTTTGTGCAGTCGTAGTTGCGATTGCCGTTATTTCGATTCCCCTGGATTCGATTCTGAAATCTATTCCCACGTGACTCAACGGAAGTTGATGGCAAAGTGGAATTAGATCAGCTGTTTTCTTAGCCGCCGATATTCCGGCAATGCGCGCTATCTGCAGCGGATCTCCTTTTGGATTGTTTGGCAAGGCCTCGATAACGCTGGCTGACATTCGAACCAACGCGTGCGCGCTAGCTGTTCTCTTGCTGGACGGCTTCGCCGAAATGTCAACCATCGAGACATCGCCCGCCGCATTGTAATGCGATAACCTCTTTTTCACTGTTTCAGCATGACGCGAATCCGATCGCCGGGCTGCCATGTTTCGCGATCATGATCGGCAACTAAAAACCCGTTCGCCTTCGCCAGCGCTGGAACGTCGCTGGACCCCTGCCAGGGAATATGACGCAGATGCTCGCCGTCCGCGCTTAACAGAGCGGGAAGAAAACGTGTCAGGCCAGGTTTGTGGCGGAAGGGCGCTTCGAATTTCGCCGAGAGAAGCGGCAGTATCGGTTCCGTAATGCCCGCCAGCAGCTCTAAAGCCGGCCGTGCGAATAGTTGGTAGGTGATTAAAGTCGAACCCGGATTGCCAGGCAGCCCAAATACCGGCTTATTTGCAACCGTGCCGAAAACAGTTGGTTGCCCGGGTTGTACTCGAACGCGCTCGAAGTGAAAATGAGCACCGAACTCTCGCAAGCCCGGTTTGACGAAGTCATATTTGCCGGCCGACACCCCCCCGCTCACGACGAGCATCGAGTGTTTGATGCCGTCTTCGATTAGAGGGCGCAAAATATCTGGCGCATCACGCGCCACCGGTAAGATCGTAGGAACTCCTCCCGTGGCTCGAACCAGCGCCGCCAGCATATGCGAATTGGAATTCCGAATCTCATGCGCTGCTGGCTTTCCGTCGATTGCGACGATCTCATCGCCTGTCGCCAAAATTGCCACCGAAGGACGCCGGATAACGCTTATTGTGGCCTTGCCTGTCATCGCAAGAGTCGCTATGTGGCTGGCATCGAGTCGCGTACCGGCCGCTATCAGTGTCGAGCCAGACCTGCACTCGGCGCCCTTTTCGTTGACAAATTGTCCCGGTTCAGCCGGACGGTCGACCTGCACGCTGGACCCCGATCGAGCAACATTTTCGATCATCACTACGGCATCCGCACCTTCTGGAACCGATGCGCCTGTCATGATCTCCAGCGCCTCGCCCGACTGGAGCGGCTGGTGTGGTGCATCACCGGCCCGCACCTCGCCGCGGACCCGCAGGGTTCCGGGAACGTCGCTCGACCGGATTGCAAATCCATCTCGCAACGAACGGCGAATGGCGGGATAATCACGGTCGGCAAGCGCATTCTCTGACAGGATGCGGCCGTACGCTTCATCTAATGAAACAACTTCGGGTTCACGCTGCACCGCGAGCGATCGCACCGCCATTATGACAATGCGGCGAGCCTCTTCAAAATCCAGCGCCGGTTCTTCTTGTGCTTGAGCAGCCACGTTTCGGATTGTACTGCGCTACCTGCCCAAATGGGCGATGTGCAAGTCCCTTTTTCGTCGCATAGTGATGCTATGAGTAGCAGCACAGCATTAACTGACCTTAGCGGCGTATCCGAAGCCCTGGTTGATTTGGTCCAGCGGACCACCCCGGGCATTGTCGCCGTGAAGGCCGCTCCGTACCGCGTCGTCAGCGGCGTGGTTTTGAAAGATGATTTGATCGCAGTTGCAGACCATACACTGCGGCGAGAGGAGCGAGTTCCAATCCATTCCTCGACCAGCGGGGAACGGATCGCGGTTATCCTAGGCCGTGACCCCAGCGTGGATCTTGCAATCCTGAGGGCCGAAGGATTGGGTGCATCGCCGCTTTCGTCCGCGGACCCGACGTTACTGAAACCTGGCATGCTGACCGCCGTGGTGGGTTTGACTATCGATGTTGGCCCTTCCGCCAGTCTCGGAATTCTGGGTGCGGTCGGCGGATCGCGGCGCACGTGGCGTGGCGGGACGCTGGACCACTTCATTCGTCTCGACGTGAACCTTTATCCGTCTCAATCAGGCGCGGCGGTCGTTTCAGCGACCGGGCAGCTCATTGGAATGGCAACACCGGGACTGTTACGGCATTCTGCGGTCGCTGTTCCTCTCGCTACTATCGAACGAGTTGCAAAGGAGCTCGTAAGCGAAGGGCGTATCCGGCATGGCTACCTGGGTGTTGGATTGCAACCTGTTAAGATTCCGGCAAACTTGCGAAGTAAGCTGCAGAACGCTCAGGAAACAGGACTCATCCTGTTGAGTGTGGAAGCCGATTCGCCGGCCGAACGAGCCGGGCTCCAGATCGGAGACATTCTTGTCACCCTCAGCAGTAGCTCGATTACAGACGTCGAAGACCTGCAACACTCGCTCCGAGGCGATATGGTCGGCCGCACCGTTCCAATTGTGTTACTGCGCGGTGGAGAGCGCGTGGAGGCGCAGATCGCAGTTTCCGAGCGGTTGAAAAGGGAGAACTAAGATGGCCATACCGGTTCCGGGCCGAGTGGCCGAAGCGCTTCGCCGCAGCACCGTGCAGATTCAGGTGGGCATGGGCCGGGTTCGAGGAAACGGCTCAGGAATTGTAATCGCTCCTGAACAGGTAATCACGAACGCTCACGTCGTCCGGGGCCCTTCGATGACGGTCGAGTCGTGGGAAGGGAAGTCTTTTTCTACCTCCGTCCTCAAAACCGACATTCGACGCGACTTGGCTTTGCTCGCTGCTCCCGGTCTGGACGCTCCGCTCGCTTCGCTTGGAGACTCGAGCACGCTCAAACCGGGTACGCCGGTCGTTGCGATCGGTAATCCGCTGGGTTTCGTTGGAGCCGTTTCGAGCGGAATCGTTCACTCCATTAGCAGCTCACACTCGAACGGGATGGAATGGATAGCCGCGGACCTTCAGCTCGCACCCGGAAATTCAGGGGGGCCTCTGGCCGATTTCAAAGGCCAGGTCGTCGGAATAAATACCATGATTGCCGCGGGAGGCTTGGCGTTTGCGATCCCTAGCCGCGCGGTGCTGAGGTTCTTGAAATCGGCGCCGGTGAGCCGCAGTCTCGGAGTTGTGATTCGTCCAGTCGAGTTGCCGGGCAACCAACCGGGAATGCTCGTTCTGGAATTAGTGCCGGGCGGCGCTGCGGAAGCGGCCTCGTTGCTTCCCGGGGACGTCTTGATCACGGCGAATGGCAACCGCCTTCGCTATCCGGAGGACCTCATGACCGCCATCGAAGACGCACCCGACGGCCTGCTTCGGCTCGAATTCCGCCGGGGCGGCCCTGGCACGTTACGAAAGGTCACCGCCCGAATGCAACCTGTGCGGGTGCGAAGCGCTGCTTGATTCGAGTCGGCATTCTGGCGGATACTGCGTCTCGCGAGAGGCGCTTGGCCGAGCTTTTGGCGGAAGATCCGCGCTTCGAAATCGTTGAGGCGGATTTACGTTCCGGCTTTGCGGAGGATGCGCCTGCTTTCGTAGACGTCATCGTCGCAGCCGGCCTCACTCCCGACCAGATACCCGGTACAGTTCCTGTCGTGGCGCTCAGCGAACTCAACACGCCGGCCTGGAGCCAGGCTGTCCATGCCTGGCTCCCGCTGAACGCCTCAATGTCTGAAATTGTCGCAGCCATCATCGCTGCTTCTTGCGATCTGACCGTGTTGACCAAGCCTCAGGCTCTTCGCTGGATTCGCGGCACAGACATCTTACCTGGATTTCGAGAGCGGCTCCTTGAGGCGCTAACCAGCCGCGAACTCGAAGTCTTGAGAATGCTCGCGGACGGCCTCAGCAACAAAGAGATCGCAATGCGACTCCGAATTTCCGATCACACGGCGAAGTTCCATGTAACCCAAATTCTTGGAAAGCTGGGTGCTACCAGCCGCGCGGAAGCCGTCGCGCTCGGTATTCGAAAAGGCTTGATCCCAATTTGATCGGCGAGATTGCCTGGTTCTGTGCGCAGTTTGGTTCAATAGCGGTGGATGCAGTCTCCACCCTTGGGCGCCGATCTGGAAGCCGCAATCGAACGATTGCCGGATGCAGTGCTGATCGCGGACGATGAGCGGAAATACATCTATGCAAATCCGGCGGCGTGCAGGTTGTTGGGTATCGACCGCAGTCAACTGATCGGTCGGACTCTGGGGGACTTTACCGTCCTGGAAGACGATGCCGTGTCCGGAGCCTGGAGGGCTTTCCTCCTCTCGGGCGTGCAGACAGGTAGTTTCCGCCTGCGCCGGCCGGATGGCGTTGTGCGCGACGCCGAATTTAGTGCCGTCGCTAATATCCGTCCGGGTATACACATCTCTTTTCTGAGAGATGTAACCGAACAGAAACGTGCAGTCGAGGCGTTGGCCGAATCGGAACGACTGGCCAAGGAGGCAGAGGCCGCGCTTTGCCTCTCTGAGCGGCGCTATCGCAGCGTTATGGAACAGAGCCCCCTCAGCATGCAGGTTTTCGCGCCTACCGGGGAAACTTTATCCGTGAACCGGGCCTGGTGTTCTCTCTGGGGAGCAGATGCGGGTCAGTTGCGCGGGTACAACATTCTCCAGGACCAGCAACTCATCGATCGCGGTCTCATGGTCTACGTGCAGCGCGCTTTCGCCGGGGAGACACAGGAACTCCCGCCGGTTTCCTATCGGCCGCCTTCCGGCATCTACCAGGGACAGGAAATCTGGGTTCGTGCCGTGATGTATCCCATTAAGGACGATGCTGGCCGTGTATGTGAGGTCGTCCTGATTCATGAAAACATCACTGAAATCGAAAGACAACAAACCGAACGTGCCGCGCAGGCAGATGAACTTGCGCGCTCAAATGCCGAATTGCAGCGATTCGCCTACGTTGCGTCCCACGACCTGAAAGAGCCCATGCGGAACGTGACAATCTTCGCCCAATTGCTCGACCGCAGGTACAGAACCAAGCTCGATAGCGATGCCATTTCCTATATCGACGAAATCATTCGTTCTGCCAAACGGATGTCCGAGATGATTGCCGGTCTCCTTGAATATTCGCGTATCGGTTTGCAACGGGATTTGGTCCTGAAGGAGGTCGACATGCGCGATCTCCTCAGTCACGCGCTGGAAAATCTAAAATTGTCGATCGCCCAGACGGGGGCTGCAATTGACATTGGCCCCTTACCGCGCATTTCCTGCGCGCCTCTGGAAATCGTCCAGCTTTGGCAGAACCTGGTCGGTAATGCCATCAAATATGGCGGCGATCCGCCCAGCATCGATATTTCCGCGGAGGCGGATCACGCGGAATGGATATTCGCCGTGCGCGATCAGGGAATCGGCATCGCGCCCCACCTGCACCAAAAAATCTTTGAACTCTTTAAACGACTGCACGCGCGCGATTACCCGGGCACCGGCCTCGGCCTGACAATTTGTAAGGCCATTGTGGAGCGGCATCACGGCCGCATTTGGGTCGAATCGGAAGAAGGCAAAGGTGCCACGTTTCGTTTCACGCTGCCCAAATGACCGCGCCCGACTAAATAAGTTTTCCAGGAGGAAATATGCTCGAATCAGCCAAAATCATTGGATTTCTGTTGACGAAAGATTACGACCAAGCCAGAGCGTTCTACGAGGGCAAGCTAGGCTTTCAGTTCATCAGTCTCGATCAGTTTGCGCTCGTCATGAAGGTCGGCGGACACATGATTCGAATTGTCAAGGTTCCGGACTTCTCCCCGCTTCGGAGCACGGTCCTCGGCTGGGAAGTGGAGGACATCGAAGCAGTAAGCGCTTGGCTCCAGAAACAGGGCGTCGCTCTTGAAAAGTACCCTTTCATTCAGGATCAGGAACTCGGGATCTGGACCGCTCCGACGGGTGATAAAGTGGCTTGGTTTAAAGATCCTGACGGCAATGTCCTGTCGGTTTCGCAGCATAACACTGCGTAACGCGGACTTACGCCTACTCTTTCTGCCTCTTAGCCAAGGGATCGATCCAGCGGAATCCGCGAAACCGACCGAACCCTTGATCCGTTGACGCTAATGACGCGCCGTTCTCGATCGCGAGCGCGGCTAGAACCGCATCTGTCACTAGCGGACCAGTCGCCTTGTGGTCTGTCACGAGCCGTTCCAGAAGTTCCCAGTGGCGCGGTCCCGGGTGCAACACGATCACATCGGGCAAGGTAAGCCACTCGTTCACTATCGTAAATGCGTCTTTCGCGGGGAGTGGATTACTCCAGATCCTCGGATTCGTGGATATGTGAATATATGCCCAGAGAGTAATCCACGGGAAGGCGACCGAGTCTCCACATTCAATAATTCCGTGAACCAACGAGAAATCGCGATCTGTTGTGGCGCATCGGCGTCATATGCATACAGAGAAGGTTGGTATCTCTGATGGTCATCGATGCAGCTCGCCTTCCGCGTACTTCAGAAGCGACTCGACGTTGTCGTACTCCAGCCCCGCGCGGATCCCCATGTGAATCGGCCTGATCTTGAGTGCGCGACGCCGAGGCGGCTTCTCTTGTTGCAGCAGCGCCGCGCGAAGGAGGTCGTTGAGAGTGTCTCGAAACGATACTCCTCGTGACCGGCTTTCGCGCTTCACGCGCTCAATGACATCTTCATCGAGTGCCACCGTCGTGCGGATGCTCATGATGTCTAGCTTCGCATCAGAGGCATCACCACCGCCTCAATCGATCTGGCCCGCCCCGCAGCCTAGCCTTTCATAATCTTCTTCAACCGCTCCCACGACTGTTCCCGCGCCTTGCGATTCGCGTCGGTAGCATCCGGTGCTTCGCCCGCCCGCATAAATCCGTGGCCCGCTCCCTCGTACGTCACCGGTTCATAGGTTTTGCCCGCCGCCTTCATGGTCTTCTCCGCCTCGGGAATCGTCGCGTCGATGCGCGCGTCACTCCCTCCATAGAAACCGTAAACCGGCGCTTTGATGCCTCCCATCGCATCCTGATCCGGCGGAGGTCCGTAAAACACGAAAGCCGCGGCAAGGTCCGGCCGGTTTGTGGCAAATCGGAAACTTTGGCCTCCGCCCCAGCAGAAACCGGTCACGAAAAGCTTGTGCTCGGCGGCAGGCAGCTTCAAACCGTAATCCGCCGCGGCCTTCAGATCCGCCGTAATCTGATCGGGGTTCAAATGACTAACGGCTTCGATCGCACCATCTTGGGAGAAGCTCTTCGATCCGGCGCCGTTTTGGCCCATGCCCGATAAGAGATCGGGGGCGACCGCGATGTAACCGGCCGCCGCAAACTCATCGGCCACCTGCTGCACCCAATCGGTCATCCCAAAGATTTCATGAATGACCAGAATAACCGGTGTTTTCCCCTTCGACTCGGGATAGACCACAAGCGTCTGGACCGCCCTGCCGTCGTGTTTCACCGTAACCCATTCCCGGTGTCGGGGCGACTGCTCCAACTTTTGGCGAGCCCAATCCTGCGCGGAAACTGAAACAGCAACTACGGCCAAAAGGCCTAGAAGACGAGTCATCTCCCTGTTTTACCCCATCGAACCGGCTCCCCGAATTTTTCTCCCCAAAATCATCACAAACTTTCGGGAAATTCTGAGATTGGTTTTCCGATGTGTTCACTAAGTGGTTTAAATATGACTTACCGTTCGCTGTTCCGAATGTTCTCGTCGGATCTGGCCATTGATCTGGGAACCGCCAACACGCTCGTGTATGTGGCCGGGAAGGGAATCGTCTTAGACGAGCCGTCCATCGTGGCCGTGCACCGACAAACCGGCGAAATCGTCGCCTGCGGGGCCGATGCCGGAGAGATGCTGGGCCGCACACCCGCCAACGTGGTCGCCATCAGACCCCTGCGGGACGGCGTTATCGCCGATTTCAAAATGGCCGAGCGCATGCTGAATTACTTCATCCGTAAGGCTCACAAGCGCAAAAGCCTTGTCCACCCCCGCATCGTCATCGGCATCCCCAGCGAAACCACTGAGGTGGAGAAGCGCGCGGTCCTCGATTCCACGTATCGCGCCAAGGCCAGCGAGGTGCATCTGGTGGAACAGGCCATGGTGGCTGCTCTGGGCGCCGGGCTACCTATTACTGAGCCAAGCGGGAATATGGTCGTCGACATCGGAGGCGGGACCACTGATATCGCCGTAATCTCTCTTTCCGGAATCGTTTACTCGCGCTCCCTTCGCGTCGCCGGGAACCAGATGGACGACGCCGTGATCGACTTCGTCCGCAAGAAGTACAACCTCTTGATAGGAGAGCGTACGGCGGAGCGGATCAAAATGGCAATCGGCTCGGCGTATGAACTCGATAAAGAGCTCCACTTCGAAGTCAAAGGCCGCGATCTGATCTGCGGCCTGCCGAAGGCGATTACGCTTAAGGATTTTGAAATACGCGAGGCGTTAACCGATTCCGTAGCCGCAATTATCGATGCGATCCGATCGGCGCTCGAACGTACGCCACCAGAGTTGAGCGCCGACATCAGCGAGAGGGGAATTATCCTGACCGGTGGGGGATCGCTCTTGAAGAATCTCGACGAGCGTATTCGCCGCGAAACCGGCATGCCCGTCCTGGTAGCCGACCAGCCCCTTGCTTCGGTTGTCTTGGGAACCGGCAAGATGCTGGAAGATTTCAAGCTCTTGCGAAAGATGGCCGTCAATTAGCTCAGAACCGCGCGCGTAGCAAGCGGTCTATCTTACGGCCGCACAGCAACAATCCCTTACTGACCGTTTCGCAAGCCACGTATGTAATCACCAACGGTTTGCGCTAGCTGATCCAGGCGTTTGGCGAGTTCTCCAATATCCCGCGTGTTCTGAGCCGTATCCTTTGCGGTTTGTTGGGCGATGCTGAACAGGCTTTCCAGATTCTTAGCCATGAGCTGCTGAGATTGAACCAACAACTCGATGGCCCGGTTCATCTCGTCCAGTGTCATGGCTTCACTATGCCATAAGGCACTCTACCTCCGCCGGATTCCTTCGGCTGAGACAATGTGTATCGATGTTTTCAGCTAAAGCTTGCCTTACCGGGGTCATGACGATTACTGGCTTCGCCCTGGCCGAACCGCCGCTGCCTCCGGTTCCCGGCGCCTCTGTCCTTACAGTCTCCCCCCAAGGGGGCCACTATTCGGAACCCGGCATCGCCGTCAATCCAAAAACCCCCGGCCAGATCGTTGTCGTGTTCCAGGGCGGAGGGGCCGTCCAGGGAAGCGCAACCGCCGCTTTCTCCGTTAACGGCGGCCGCAACTTCAACATTGCCGATGGCACTCATCCTCCGGACTGGAAGGTGGCCGGCGATGTCTCAACGGCCTTCGATAACAAAGGAAACGCGTACCTGTGCTATCTCGCCTTTGACAAGCTCGGTACGACGTCCTACTGGGCGCACGGAGCAGGTCGCAACGGCATATTTGTTTTGCGATCGAAAGATGGCGGAAAAACCTGGGATCGACAGGCGATCGCACTAAAGGCCTTTCAAACCGGTAAGGAACACGGCCTCCAGTTCGAAGATGAGCCGCGCATTTTCAGCGATACGTCCTCCTCCAGTCGCTATGCAGGCAATCTGTACGTCGGCTGGGTCGAGTGGCAGCTAACTCAATCCGTCATGCTGTTTTCGCGCTCCACTGATGAAGGGCAGACCTGGTCCACTCCTGTGCAGATCAGTACCCATCCCGGCTTGCCCCGCGACGATAATGGCTCGGTCGGCGGTTTCGGGCTCGCCGCCGCCCCCGATGGAACCCTCTACGCGATCTGGAGTGATGGCAATTCGATTGTTCTCACCGAATCCCGCGATGGCGGCAAGACGTTCAGTAACCCTGGAACCGCCTTGGCAGTTGGGCCGCCCTATTTTGGCGAGGTGACCGGCGTATCCCGGGTGGAAGGCTTTCCCCAAATTGCGATCGACGCCAGGCCCGGTAAATCGAACGGCAATCTCTACCTCTGCTGGAGCGACTACCGCAACGGCGACGTAGATGTATTTATCGCCGCCTCACACGATCGCGGCCGCAGTTGGTCTCAACCCGTCCGCGTGAACAGCGATCCGCTCCACGACGGCAAAGACCAGTTCTACGAATGGATGAGCGTGGATCCTGTCACCGGCGCCGTCTACGTTCAGTTCTACGACCGCCGCGCGGATGCGAAGAACCGTGATATTCAAATGACCTTGGCTCGTTCCACTGATGGTGGGCGAAGTTTCACAAACTACTGCTGGAGTAAAGTGGCGTTCGACCCAGGTGGAGCCTTCCTTGGCGATTACACTTGGCTTGCTGCTTACAACAACCACGTCTACGGCGCATGGACTGAGGCTATCACTACACCTGAACAAGCCGATAAAACAGCGCCGCCGCATGGCCGTGGAGCCAAGACCGTTATTGTGGTCGGAAGAGCGGACTTCTCGAATGTACGGTAACTAGCGCAGGGCTAGAGGCTCTGGTCGTCCGTATCGTCCCTGTCGTCGTCCTTGGTCGCCTTCTTATCGGTGTTTCCCTTATCCTTGTGCGAGTGCAGGCTGCCTAGATTGGGTATCCCCATCTCTCCGCTCAGTTCACCCAGATCTTTCGGGTTGATAGGCCCTTCAATGTTCACAAAGGTCAGCTCCGTTGGCTCGGCATCAATCACGAACAATCCGTCAAACTGGTCGCCCTTCTTCTTGACATATACTTCCGTGTTATCTTCCTTGCCGGTCACGCTCACAATCCGCGACCAGTTCGTGAGTTGAGAGCGAACCATTTCCACATCGCTCTTCGAGTACTGGCCTTCCTTTTCGAATTCGAAGCTCCGCACGTACACGCCCCTTAGCTTCGAAACGATATCCTTGAGTTTCGCTTCGTCCGGATCCGATTTCGAAAGAAATCCGCTTCCGAGTTGAAGCATCGATGAATCCAAGTTCACGTTTACCGTTTCCTTGGCGATCTTGGCCAAGCGATCCAGGCTGACCGGCATCTTGACTTCTTGGCTCCACGCAGGCGCCGTCAATATAATACCTATAAAACCCAATATTCCGAGCTGTTTCATTGCTCCACCTGTTGTACATGAATCCGCACATCGCGCAATTTCGATCCCGCAATCCGTAGTGCTACCAACAATTCCTGTTTCGCCCTTTCGCCGCGCACCTGCCGCTCATGCCGCTGGTACGTGATTCCCGCGCTCAGAAGCAAAACCACCGCCAGGACCGGTGCTAGCCGCCAGCTAAATATCCTGCTGATCCAGTTCTTCGCTTTTTCACCACGATCTTCCGTTTTCGCAAGCACGCGCGCCGTAAATCCGGCCGGCGGTTCCCGCCTGGTCATCGCTTTTCTCAGCGCGTCTTCAAACGCCGTCATGGCGATCACCCCTCTCGGACTGCACACCCAATCGATATTTCGTCTTCGATCGCAGCAGATCGAGTCCTCTTGTAATCAGCGTCTTCACGGTGCTGACATTCATATCCAGTACCCTTGCAATCTCGTCGGGAGCCATGTCCTCCTGGTAGCGAAGCACGATTGCCGCGCGTTGCCTGTCCGGTAACGAAGCTATCATCCGCTCCAGGTAAGACGAGAGCAGTGAGTCCTGCATTCGCTCCAAGACGGTGGGCTCGCCTGTTTCCTCCAGGCTCGTCTCCGGTCGATTGTTCCGCTTCCGCACTTGATCGAGCGCGCGGTGAGTTGCCACTTTCCGTAACCAAAACACAATGTGTTCCCTGGATTTCATGCTCCGCCAGGAGCAATGAAGCTGCAAGAACACGTCCTGCGCCAACTCCTCAGCCGCGGAGCGATCCCGCAACACATGCCAGGCGATGCTGAAAACCATCGCCTTGTGAGCCTCAAGCGTTTCCGCGAACGTCGGCATCTCCATGCTTGCCTCGTCCGGAATCGCCGATGTCGTAGCGGTGGCTACCAACTGGGATTGCCCTTTCAATACCTAACTACGAACGGCTGCTTCCAAACGACTCAAAAAAAACTCGACAGGTAGTACGATCTGTTCAGGAAGTGCAAATTAAGGTTGAGTACGCGCATGAACGGAAGATCCGCCAGCGGAACAAGATCATTTATCGTCTGGCGCACTGGCCCATTTGGATTTTTGTGTTCTTTGTCGCGCCAGGTCCGCTCACCTTCGATCTATTTGCTCGCGGCGGTAGCTGGAAGAATCTACTGTGGCTTGCATGCGTGCTCCTTGGCACCGGGATGGCCGGCCTGTTCGGTCAACTCCCTGGTGTCGAGCCGCAACCCTATATTCTGCGCTTCTGCGAAGACAAGCCAAACCCGTTGTACCGTCGCATCTGCTATACGTTCGCCTGGAACGCGCTCCTCACCTTCGCAATATTGAATCTTGCCGGCCTTATCATCGCGGTCGGTACCGGCGCCTGGTACCTCAAACAGATCTATACGTATGGATACCTTCCCGTGTTCCTTGCCGTCCTGACCCTGGGGATTTCGGGAGTCCTTCCCAGAGTGAAAACTTCTACTAAGGGCGAGGGCGTCGAGAGGCGCTATTTTTATGGCGCGGTTTGGGCTATTCCGCTGGCTCAGGCTCTATTACTCCTGACGTGGAAAACCTTTCCGCTCACTCGCGTGACAGACATTCTCAAATTGTCTGTCTTCACGGTGGTGCTCTTGATATTCGGCGTCGCTGCCGCGCTCGGTCTTCTTCCACGCACTCGCCCGATCCTACCGGGCGAAGTGATCGTGGCCGATTAGCCCTTTGCTGCTGTTCCTATTGGCACTCGCCCTTGGAATGCTGGCGGCGGGACTCGCCTACCAAGGCATCGAATCTTATCTGGATCGCCGCCGCTTTCCCCCGCCAGGTCGGCTGATCGCCCTCGGCACACACCGTCTTCACATCCACGAGCTGGGTTCCGGCGCTCCTCCGGTTGTTCTCGAAGCTGGCATCGCCGGAAGCTCCGCCGGCTGGGCTCTCGTCCAGCCCAGCATTGCCGAATTCACGCGAGTCGCGAGCTATGATCGCGCTGGTCTCGGCTGGAGTGATGCTGCCCGTGCCGAGCGCTCCGTCCAACAAATGGTCGGCGAGCTGCGCGCGCTGCTATCTGCAGCAAAAATTCCGGGTCCCTTCATACTGGTCGGTCACTCCTTCGGAAGCCTGCTGGTACGGGCTTACGCGCATTCCTTTCCAGATGAAGTCGCCGGTCTCGTTCTTCTCGATCCCGTCTCTATTGAATACTGGTCGCGCTGCTCTCAGCGGGACAAGACGCGAATTGCTCTCGGAGCACGCTTCTCGCGTCGTGGAGCGATACTGGCTCGCTTGGGAATTGTCCGGCTCGCGCTGAATACCATGCTGAGCGGAAGCCGCCTCTTGCCGAAACTCATCAATCGCGCCAGCGCTGGTCGCGGCCACGGCACTGTAGAACGGCTGATCGGCGAAGTACGCCAGCTGCCGCGCGAGACCTGGCCCGCGCTCGCGTCACGTTGGAGCCGTCCCCAAGCCTTCCTGGCTATGGCGGCTTATCTCGAAACCCTTCAGCCGTGCGCTGAATCTGCCGTCCATCTGAAGGTGTCGGCACGAATCCCCCTGGTCATCCTCTCCGCCGAAAATGCGACCCCCGCCGAACTCGCCGAGCGCGAACGCTGGATCGCAGAGAGCCAATCCGGCACCCATAGCCGTGTCCCGGGTTCCGGCCATTGGGTGCAACTCGAAAGACCCGACGTGGTTATCTCTGAGATCGCAAAGCTGGTCGAAGCCATTCGCCGATAGAATAGCCTCTAATGTTCAAGGTTTCTCGTCGTGACGCACTGTGCTCTCTCGCCGGCCTCGCCTTCGCCTCTAGCACGCTGCGTGCATCGAACGACAATCTCCGCATCGGTGTCACAGATTGGAACCTGAAGTTGGGAGCCGATCCCAAAGCCGTTCCCTTAGCCTCGCAACTCGGCTTCGATGGTGTCCAGATTTCCTTTGGCCGCAAACTCGTCGGCGGCAAGATGCCCGTCGACAATCCCGAAATCATCGCTCAGTATCTGCGCCTCTCTCAGGAGCATCACATCCCGATCGACGGCACCTGCGTTGACCGTCTCCACGACAACGGATTGAAGAGCGATCCGCTGGCCTCGAAATGGGTGCTCGACTCCATTCGCCTCACCAAGGCGCTCAACGTGCGCGTCCTTTTGGTGCCGTTCTTCGGTCGCTGGGCGCTGAAGACTGAGGCGGAAATGGAACATACCGGCGACGTGCTCCGGGAGCTCGCTCCGGAAGCCGAAAAGGCGGGCGTCATTCTCGGTCTGGAGAATACAATTTCCGCGGAAGACAACGTGCGCATTATGGATCGGGCGCGCTCAAAAAACGTTCTCGTTTACTACGACGTCGGCAACTCCACCGTCGCCGGCTTCGATGTCGTCAAGGAAATCCTCTGGCTCGGCAAAGATCGCATTTGCCAGTTCCATCTTAAGGACAATCCGCACTATCTGGGTGAAGGTACGATTCAATTCGCGCCGATTATCCGCGCCATCCATGATATCGGCTTTTCCGGTTTCGCCAACCTCGAGACCGATGCTCATCCGCAGATGCTCGAAGCCGACATGCGCCGCAATCTGGCCTATATACGGAAGATTATGCGCCGGGCCTGAATCGCACCCATTAAGCGGTGCCGTTTCAACCCTCCTTCACCTCCTTAGCCAGAATAGGAGACCTATAGCGTTTCACCGGAGTAGCGTAGGTCCCACCGACGGTTTAGGCAATCGCGCTAGCCCGGCTGACCTAACGGCGACCGTTCGATCTGCCGAATAGCTATCTAAGTGCGGAAAACAAATCATGCGTCGGAGGTTACCCTGTTATGACAGAGTCCAGCGTCGAAGCCCTTTTAGAGCCTTGTGGCAAAGAGGTACTAGCGCTCGAATCAGCGGCTCTGCCCCGGGCAATCGCCCAGAATTTTCACACTTTCAGCCGGCGTCAATCCCTGGGCCTGATCGACGGCCATCCCACCCAGCCAGCAGATCGGGCCTCTACTAATGAGGAATTACTGGAGTATCTGCTCGAGATCGAAGCCTCCCGGCAGGATCTCGAGCGCTATGCTCGGGACCTGAATCGTCTTATCGAGGAAGCCACTCGGGCGACCCGAGCCGCCGAGCAGGCCGCGCAAGCAAAAACCGACTTTCTCGCCATGATCACCCATGAGATGCGGACCCCGTTGAACGGCATCATTGGCATGACCTCGGCCCTTCTGTCTCGCAACTTAGCAGAACCCGAGAAGGACTGCGTGGAGACGATCCGAAACGCCAGCGAAGCCCTTCAGGCTATCATCGACGATGTCCTCGAGCTCTCGAAAATCGAAGCCGGCGCACTGCAATTGGAGTACGCCAATTTTGAGCTCAGGGCTGCAATACGCGAGACCCTTCGCATAATGGAAGCCACGATCGGCCGAAAGCCAGTCTTTCTAACTGCCTCGATTGATCGAGCTATCCCGCCAAAGATCCGGGGGGATATTGCTCGTATTCGTCAAGTTCTCCTAAACCTGCTTAGCAACGCGGTCAAGTTTACACCTGCCGGAAAAATAGAACTTCGGGTTGAACTGAAAACGTCCGCGCCAGATTATCTGGAGCTGCTGTTCTTAGTCACGGATCAGGGTATCGGCATGAGTGAGGAGCAACAGGCAAAACTATTTCGTCCTTTCAGCCAGGCCGACGTTTCCACCAGTCGCTGCTTCGGTGGAACGGGGCTGGGCCTCACCATTTGCAAACGTCTGGTCCAAATGATGGGTGGCGATATTGGCGTAAAGAGCAAGCCCGGCCAAGGATCTTGTTTCTGGTTCACCGTCCGGGTTTGCCCGGCAGAGTCCGCCCACGAGCATTGTGCAAAACAGCAACAGCGTTGCTCGTCTCCGCAGGCTGTTCAGGTAAAGAACTTTCGCCTTCTGCTAGTGGATGACAACGCGATCAATCAGAAAGTTGGAGTTCTGACGTTGAAGAAGCTTGGATACCACGCAGATGTCGCCGCCAACGGCCATGAAGCTCTGGAAGCTGTTGCGCGTCGGAATTACGATCTGGTGCTGATGGATTGCATTATGCCCGAGATGGACGGTTATGAGGCCACTCGACGCTTGCGCGCCATGAGCGGTCCTGTATCCGGTGTTCCCGTAATCGCCATGACAGGGAACGCCTTTGCGGAAGATCGCGAGGCCTGCCTTGCCGCCGGCATGTCGGATCATCTTCCCAAGCCGGTCCGGGAGGCCGAGCTCAATCGCATCCTCGAGCGCTGGCTCGATCGTCCTAGCGCCTAATCCGGATACGAATCACCTGGGTGAACCACGCGTATGTAATGATCCGTGAACTCCTGGTGACCGCCGGGAAGCTTCACCTTTGGCATGTGGCAATTGACACAGCCTGAGGTCGCAACCGGACACGGCTTCCCGACCCGATGCAGATTCGATACGGGCTGCAGATGTCCCGATGTCGAACTGGCTGATGTCGTACCATGGCAAGCCAGACATTTTGGATCGTATGAAGCGCCATCGGTCACGACTTCCTTATGCGGGTCATGACAGGCCACACAACTGATGCGCGAATCCGCCCCGTTGAAGCACTTGCTGTTCGCAAGCCTGTAAGGCTGGAACCGAACGTTCATCTGTCCCAGCCAGTGGTTCCGCAAAACCTCTTCAAAACTGCGATGGCATTGGCCGCAGAAGTTCGAAATCTGTTCCGCGGAGAGCGCTTTCAATTTCGGCGGAACGGATTCCAGCTTCCCATGTGAGATGGCCTCTAAATGGGTGGCGGCTCCGGTATGGCAATGCTCACAGGTGACGCCGGGCTTCAAGGAATCAAAGTGAACACGATAGTCGGATACTGCGCCAGTCGCATGACAGCCGAAACAGGCCGTCGTTTCGGTGTTTGTAAGTTCGCGGCCAAAGGCTTGCTCGAGCGTTGTAGGCTCCATTCCCTGGTCGCCGATCGTAATGTCGAGGCCGTTCGCCAGTGGATAGAAGCTGACGTAGCTCTCGTAGAAGCGGCCATCGCGTTCGAATACCCAGGTTTGCGCGCCGGTTCCAAATGCCCATTGGATGGGCGCCGAAATTGTGCGCGCGCCATCGCTAATCGAATAGGTGCTTTGGCCGTTGCGCGTCTCCACGGTGTACGAATAGCTGCCGTGTTGGAACGTAAGCTTCGGATGAGCCGCTAGTACCGAGTTCGCGCCCGGCAGCAGCAGCGCATGCGCCATTGAGGTCTCTGGTTGAGATCGCGCCTGCGCGGTATGGCACGCTCCACATGTCAAGCTGCGGCTGCTTGAGACTGCCCCGAACAGCACTCCTTGGAACAGAACCGCGACCACCAGGGAGCGGCAGCTTTTCCGCAATCTGACACTACCGTTGCGCAAGAGAGCTGGCTTCCTTCCGCGATAGTTCAAGCGAGATCTCACGTTCGCGGCGGGCCTCTTCGGTGCGGCCGATTCGCGAGTAAGCGGTCGCCAGCGACAAATGGGTCTCAAGAAACGTGGCGTCGATCGTTTCAGCCGCTCGCAAGCGCTCGATCCCGCGTTCCACTGAGCCCGTTTCTACCAGCAAGCGCCCATAGACAAACTGGGCGATGGCGTAATCGGGTGCCAGCGTCGCGGCCTTTTCTGCATACGGCAGCGCAGTCTGTAGTTCGCCGGCACGCAGCAACACCCACGCTAGCATTGCGCCGGCCGCGGAATTCGAAGGATTCACTCGAAGCTCCTCCTTGAACTCGTCGACCGCTTGGGCGGTATCGGCTACCAGCAGGAACGTGCCGCGGAGATAATGTACGCCCGAAGCGTCAGGAAATCGCGCGGCCAGATCGTTCAAAGCCTGCTGCGCATGTTCGAGATCGCCGCTCATGGTAAAGATCGAAGCCTTGCCCGCACTAAGAAACAGATCCGTTTGCCCGGGCGGAATCTCCTTCGGAAGCATGGGCCTTCGCAGCGCCGCCAGGCCAACCGCCGAAACCAATTCCGGACTCCGTGAACCACGCCGAATCAGCATTGCGTACGTTTGTATGGCGCGATCAAATTGACCGGCTCGCGTCAGCAAAAGCGCCTCGTGAAACCGCAACACCGCCTCCATCCCGGGCTGCAGCTCGGAGCTTGCCGCAAGTCCTCGTTCCACATCCGCCAGCGCCTTGTCGTTCTCGCCGGTTTCGAATTCACACAATCCGAGCAGGCCCCATGCTGGTCCTGCGTTAGGCTGCAGCTCCAATAAATGGCGAAGAGCATCGCGCCCATCCGTGTACTGGTCCGAATCGTAGAGCAGCGTGCCGAGATACCACCAGCCTTGATCCCACCTGGGGTTAAGCGCCAACGCCTGTCTGTAGAGCGCGATCGCCTGCGGAACATTGTTCGCATCGCGCGCGGCATTGGCCTGCGCCGAGAGTCTCTGAAACGCGCCTTCGTCAGCCAGAACCGATGCCGTTAACAAAACACACGCGCACAAAGCCTTCAGGTACATCTAACGGTTCTCACCCGGTCCGTCCTGGGCGGAAACGCCCCTGCTGTCCTGAATACTTTTCAATCGCTTGAATTCCGCGATCTGTTTATCGGCATCCACTATTCTGCCCACTCTGCGATAGTTCTGTCCTAGTGAGAAATGCAGCTCCGGATTATCTGGCGCTAGTTTTACGGCGGTTTCAAACTCCGACGTGGCATCTTCGTGCCGGCCCATATGTTCGTACGCCCGTCCGAGGATCGCGTGTGAAAGCGCGTTCAAAGGTTGCAACTGTAGAGCTTCGCGAGTAATGACCGCGGCACTTGCGGCATCGCCGGTCTTAATCTCAATCATCGCGATCTGCTGCCGCGCCTGCACATGCGAAGGACTGATCGCCAGTTCCTTGCGAAACTCCGCAAGCGATGCATTAGGATCGCGCTCTAACAAGGAAATGCCAACAAAATAGTGAACTCCTGGCTCGTTCGGGTATTGCGCAATCAGTTGCTTAAACAAAGGTGCGCCCTCATCGCCGTTTCCCGCATAAAAAGCCAGTGCTGCCCGCCCGGCGAGATCCACCAACGGCAGCTTGTTCCCGGGAAGTTCGTTCGGCATATAAGGCATTCCCAATGCAGTTACCCCTAATGCCCGGACAGTCGGGGAAGAATTGTCACCTGCCTTGGCCAGCACACGCAGTTCTTCGATGGATCCGCTGTAGTCATGTGACCGCAAATAAATAAGCGCCGCTTCGTTGTGAACCGCCGACACGAATGGCAGATTATCGGGTAGTCCCGCCACCTCACCTTTGTGGATGTCTGTCAGTGCCTCCCTGTACTTGCCCAAACGTGACTCGCATAGCCCAAGAAAGCCCCACACGGCTCCATTTCCCGGTGCAAGCGCAGCCGCTTTTCGGAACGCCTGCTCTGCTTCCGAAAATTGATCGATTTGATAAAGACCGCCGCCCAGATCGAACCATCCCTCGGCCCAATCGGGTTTCAGTGCAAGGGCTTGGCGGTACAGCGGGACGGCCTGGCCGGGATCGCTTCGCAACGCTGCTGACGCGCGGCTCGCAAGCACATCGAAATCATCAGTCGAGCTTGCCTGGGCTCGCATAACGCCGGACGTTCCGGCAAACGCGCAAATGACAATCGCTACCAAGCGAAAGCGAAACTTCAACTGACTGCAAACTCCGTGTACCTACGATTCTAAAATGATGCTATACGTGCGCTGTGCAGTTCTCTTGTCCGTTCTCGTGTCTTCGATCGCATTTGCCCAGAGCGGAACTATCGAGGAGCAATTCCGGAACGCCGTCACAGCTCAAGAGCGCGGAGATTTCGCCGCTGCTGTCCGCGAGTACCGGGAATTGTTGCGCGCCAATCCCAATCTCGTAGACGCGCGCGCAAATCTTGCTGCTTCCCTGGTTCATCTCGGCCAATTCGACGAAGCAGTCGCCGAATATCGAACGGCTCTGAAACAGGATCCCACGAACAAGGACATTCGCCTGAACTTGGCGCTCGCCTTTTACAAGAAGGGCGATCTTTCCCAGGCCGCCATCGAGCTCGACAGTCTTCTCAAAACCGAACCGGGCAACACCCGTTTCGCCACGCTCTTGGCGGATTGCTATTCGCGAATGGGCGACGATACGAAGGCAATCGCTCTTCTGAAACCGTTGCAGGCAGATCACCCGGAAGATCTCGACCTCGACTATGTGCTAGGCTCCGCCTTCATCCGCTCCGGCAAGACGGATGAGGGCGTTCCGCTGCTCGAGCGCGTCGGCAGGGAAGGCAACAGCGCTGATGCGTATCTCTTGGCCGGCTCGGCATTGTTCAAACAGGACGAAAAGTCGCGCGCTGTCGATGACTTGCAAGCAGCCGCCCGGCTCAATCCCAACCTTCCAGGGCTTGCTACGCAGCTCGGGATCGCAAAGGAAGGATCTGGCGATGCTGAAGGTGCCGAGCAGGATTTACGCAAAGCCGTGCAATTGAATCCCACCGATTTTGAAGCGACCGTCCATCTCGGAGGCGTTCTCTACAGCCAGCGCAAACTCGATGAAGCCCGCGTCTATATCGAGAAGGCACTGGCGCTGAAACCCGATTCGCTCTTCGCGCTATATGAAATGGCGCTACTCGAAAGTGCGGCCGGACAGGACGAGGCCGCGGTGAGTGCGCTTGAGCGTGTTGAGCGCGGCGAGCCAGATTGGCTGGATCCGCACGTCCGCTTGGCCGCGCTTTACTACAAAGTGAAGCGTCCCGCCGACGGGCTGCGCGAGCGACAAATCGTGGACAAGCTGACCGCCGAACAGCAAAAACAAGGCCCAACCCCACCGGTACGATAATCGCCCGATCTGAGCGGTATCGGTCTAAGCGGGCACATAAACAGGCGCCGCCCATGAACGCCGATCAACGCGAATACTGTGACTTGTTAACAGAACGGGTGCTCGGTGCCGTGTTCGAGGTCTCCAACATGCTTGGTGTTGGATTTCTTGAGAAAGTTTACGAGCGCGCTCTGCTCAGAGAGCTAGGTCTTCGTGGCATCCCGGCCACCGCCCAAGCCTCGTTTACAGTGACTTATAAAGGCCACTCCGTTGGCGAATATTTTGCCGATATCCTCGTTGAAGACGTTCTGGTTATTGAGTTGAAATGTGTAGAGCGCCTCGCCAACGAACACACTCCGCAATGTCTCAATTATCTGCGAGCTTCCAATCGTACCGTTTGCCTTCTGGTCAATTTTCAGAAGCCCAAAGTCGAATGGAAGCGTATCGTCCTTGGGTTTTCAGATCCCTTGTCCCATCCGCGTTCATCAGCGTTGATCAGCGGCCATTAACTCCTTCACTTCGATTCATCCAGCACCTCTATCCCGAACACCGAAGCATAATTCGCGACCGGTCGAAAGGAGAGAATCAGTTTTCCTTGCGCATTCGGCCGTAGCCTGTGAAAACTCTTTGTCATGGCATGCAGGGTGCCGGCTTCCCGAAAGATATCCAAGTGGTCCAGCAGCATACTGCCGTTACACGAGACATTGAAAACTCGGCTGCCGATCCCCCCCATCCCCGAAGCTCCCGGGCCAAAGTAAGTCTCTGCAAAATATAAGTTCGCAGTGTACGTGCTCCGCGGATCGGTCGGGATCGCGTAACTGAAATTACCCATCCGCTCCGTTCCAAACAGCGTTGGATCAGGGGTACCGGTAACCGGCGGCTTCCCGCCTTCGTTCACGCCGCCCAAATAGTAGTCGTCCGGCATCCAGATATGACCAAGATGGTCCGTATAGGAATTGATCTGCGTCGCGATTCGTATGGGTATCTGGTGATGTGGGGTGCCGGGTAGCAGCACAATCCCGCTGATCATCGGTTCTCCGCGCTGGCTCTCAAAGGATATATGAAGTTTTCCGTCCGCTGCGGGTTGCACATCTTTAAACACGCGCTCATCCGCAATCCTCGGCCCGCCCGCATCCGAAAGTGGGTCGAACGTCTGAATCAAAGTTGCCCCGTTCAGGCGGATCATGAATGTGCGGCTGTTCTCGCCACCCCCTAAATCCTCGCCGTACTCGGTTTCGATGAAATAGAGGTGGAGCTCATAAGTTGCGGGCTTAACCGGAATATCGTAGGAGAATTCGCCGGTCCGCATATTCCTGAACAGAAACGGATCGCTGGCTCGCCGCACAAAGCCCGGTCGCGTCGGCCACGGCCGCCCGCCATGGAAGTACTGATCGGGACCCCATACGTCTCCCAAACGTCCGATGTGAGGCGGTCCGTTATAGCCGCACAGAAACCGGATCGGGCCGCCCGCTGCGGCTGGCACCGTTTCTTGAACCACCGCTGCTCTGCTACGATCTGGCGTTCCTTCCGCCGGAGGACCGTTTCGGTGCCTGCGCAGAAAACCGAAGTACGCGACCGTCAATAGGCAAAGTGCCAGGACCGAAAGCGCCACTGCGACATATTTCCCTCGGCGCCTCGGTTTTACTGGAGCGGTCGGGAGCGCGAGAATTTCGCCGGAAAAAATGGAAGACGCAACCTCCACTTTTTGTAGGGCTTCGGTTGCCTCGGCTACCGCTGTATCTGTTCCCGCAGTCTCGCTTGTATCCTGCTCCGTTTTCGCGGTGTAACGGAACACCGGCGCGTAACTGCCAGGCGAAATCTCGATTTGCCAGGCATGATCTTTGCCTTCAGATTCGTAGTACTGCTTTAGCTTTTTTCGGAGCCGGTGAACCTCCACTCGCGCAATCGAGTCCCGAGTCCGATCGAACGTATCAACCCGATTAAATACGTCCGCCGCTATTTTGATTTCATTCAGCTCATCGGCTTTGCCCGCAAAATGCTTTTCGCATATATACGAAAACAGCCTCGCCATAAGAGGCGAGCGAGCGAAAGCGGAGACAACCGCTTCCACCTCTGAATGCTGCTCTTCTAACGACGAAATTTCCCGTTCAACCGCTGCCATCCCACCTGTGCCGTAAATCGATTGTACGCTATTCGATTCCGCGTTAGTACCCCTGCCTGTAACAACGTGTAACGCAGATTTTAACGTAGCGTCATTTCTAACTCTTGGCGTATAGTTTTCACAGCTTTTGGTTGCACTGCAAATGTCAGCCGTGTTGTATCTCGCGTCAGGCTGTCGAATTGGTGGTCTTCCAAGCATTGAATTCAGCTTCAGTTAAGAGGGTCCATGTTTAGCTCAATTTGGGGAAGGCAACGGGTCAGCCTTTGTCCGCTTCTCGCCGCATTAGCAATTTCTACAGTGCCGGCGTTCAGCCAGCAGCTCACCGGTTCGATCAGTGGAACGACCTATGACCAGACCGGCGCGATTGTGCCCAATGCGCAGGTGACGGTAAAGAATGAGGCGAGCAACGATACCCGTTCAACCGTTTCAAATGCCTCCGGATTCTTCACGTTCAGTGCTCTGCAACCGGGCAGCTATGACGTAACCGTCACCGCTGCCGGGTTCCAGGGTTGGCAGCAAACCGGCATCGTCCTCAATCAGGGCGACAACCGCACCTTGCCGAATATCGCGCTTCAAGTCGGCAAACAGACCCAGCAAGTCGAGGTGGTTTCTAGCGCCGAAGCGCTGGCGCCTGTGGACACCGGCGAAGTTTCGACGACGCTGAATACCGCGATGGTTAACAACCTGACCATGACGGGCCGCGACGCTGGCGAACTGCTCAAGATCATGCCGGGCATGGCCCTCGCCAGTGGCTTAAGTAACGGAAATAATAACGCCGGTTTCTCCGATCGGGTCGTCGGTACTAATTCGGGTCCGATCGGCAGCTACTCCGCCAATGGTACGCAGCCCAATGGCGCTATGGCCTATATGCTGGATGGTGCCAATCTGCTCGATCCTGGTAATCAGGGAACTCAGATCGCCAACATCAACCAGGACATGACTGCGGAAGTAAAAGTTCTGATGTCCGGTTACGATGCCGCCTACGCGAAAGGCCCGGTAGTATTCCAGGCATTCAGCAAGAGCGGCGGCGCTCAGTTCCACGGCTCGGCGTACTTCTATGCCCGCAACAGCGTCTTTAATTCCGTCGACGCTTTCCAAAAGAGCCAGGGAATTTCAAACGTAGAGTCATACGAATACTATCCGGGCGGCAACATCGGCGGCCCCGTGCTCATCCCCTGGACCCACTTCAACCACAACCGCGACAAGCTCTTCTTCTGGATCGGCTACGAATACATGAGGCAGCAGCCTGCTGGCCAGCTTTGGCAAACATTCGTTCCCACTGCAGACATGCTTGCCGGAAACTTCTCGCCGGCGGCGATGGCAAAATTGCCCCCGGATGTTGCCAGCCATTACTCGAACATCACGGCGGCGCCATGCGCTCCGGCCGACAAGCGCACCACCTGTGGTAATCTTTCTTTCCCGACCGGGATGATTCCGACCAGCCTGTTCGATCCGAACTCCCTCGCACTTCTCAAGACATATCCCGCGCCTAACGTCGATCCTGCAACCCACAACGGGAACAACTTCCAGTATCTCGATCAGAGTCCCCAGAACCGCTGGGAACTCATGCCCAAGGTCGACTATGCGATCAGCGAAAACACGAAGCTGACCGTCTCCTTCAGCCACCAGAACGAAACCGATTTGCACCCCGTTCAGATGTGGTGGGCTCCAGCGTTCTCACTTCCGTACCCCTCTCCGCTGGTCGCGCCGACGAGCGCCAATGTTGTGATGGCGAACGTTACCCACGTCTTTAGCCCCACGCTGACAAACGAAACAGTGTTCACCTATGCCCGTTACGTCAACCCGGCCAATCCTCAGGATCCCAAGGCGATCGACCCCGCTACCTACGGCTTCAACGTTCCGGGCCTTTTCGGCGCGAAACGCATCCAAATTCCGAACCTTATCAGTTGGAGTGGAAACGGCGGCTTTGCAGGTTATGACCAACAGGCGGTCTTCGGTGGCACCTACAATGGCGGTGCCTTCGGAAAAACTGCGGAAGATCCTGCCGTATACGACAACCTGAGCAAGGTCTACGGCACACACACCATGAAGTTCGGCTTTTACTGGGACCAGAACGCCAACATACAGTCGAGTGGGGGCGTGTTAAACGGTACGTATGATTTCGAGACATACGGACCCACAACAACCGGCAATTTGTACGCCGACCTCCTGCTCGGTCGCGCAGACAGCTATAACCAGGTCAATGCCATCCCCGTCGACAATATCAAATTTCACCAGTACTCGTTTTATGGGCAGGATTCGTGGAAAGCAAGCAAGCGCCTGACGGTGAACTATGGCATCCGCTTGGATCACATGGGTCAATGGTATCCAAACACGAAGTTCGGTACCGCCGTATGGGATTTGGCAAGCTATATGTCGAATCCGACGGCCGTCAACGCCGGTCTCTCCTGGAACTCGATCAATTCGAATGTCGCGTTCTCAGGCTTCAGATCGCCCGCGTTCTATTTTGAGCCTCGGATCGGCGCAGCGTTTGACGTCTTTGGAAATGGCAAGACGGTCGTCCGTGGCGGCTTTGCTGTATTCCGTTACCAGATCGCCTACAACACGGTTAGCAATCCCATGGAAGTGCCGGAAGGTGTCATCAATTACACGACGCCGTCCACTGGTCTAACGTCTCTTGCGCAGATTACCTCGTTAAATCTCCCGAGTGGAACTCCCAATGCGGCTTGCGGTACAGGTTGCACCGTCAGCCCGCTGCAGATGAACGATGGCAAGACGCCGTACACCGAAAACTACAATGTGTCGGTTGATGAATCTCTGCCCGGTCACATGCTTGCTGAGCTCTCGTATGTTGGTAACAGGAGCCGCGATTTGCTCACTGCAAGTGGCGGAGCGGGAAGCAATATCAACGCTGTGCCTCTGGGAGCTTTCTTTGGCCCCGATCCTCTGACCGGGGTGACGATGCCCATCTATAACGTTTCTGGGCATGAAAACGATTACCGCCCGATACAGCAATATGGAGACATCGATGTCTCCAGTCACGGAAGTTATGCGAACTACAATTCGCTACAAGCCACTCTCCAAAAGCAGACAGGGCCCGTCAACTTCGTTGCGAACTATACCTTCAGCAAGGTTATGGGTATCCGCGATAACTACAGCGGGAATGGCCCCAGCGCCGGCAACACCGTCGATCCTTTCAGTGTGCCGGCCAACTACGGCGTCCTCGCGTTTAACCACACTCATATCTTTAACGCCGGATATGTTTGGAACATGCCCAGCCCGGCTCACAATCAGTGGCTCGCTCTCGCGGCCAATGGCTGGACACTTTCTGGGACAGTACAGTTCCAAACGGGCGCTCCGATTCAACCGAGTACCAATGGCAACATGTACGCAAATTACGGCAATACTGTCATTGGCGGACACACCGTCCCCGTTGGTCCCGAGACTTGGCTGGGTTCAAACGCTGCCAATTTGGTCCTCGTACCTGTATTGACATGTAACCCTGGCTCGAACCTCAAATCGGGGCAGTACTTCAATCCGAGCTGCTTCGGACCGCCGGCTCAGGGCAGCAACGGAACGCTCGTGTGGCCTGATATCCACGGCCCGGCATACTTCAACTCGGACTTGGCGCTGTTCAAGAGCTTCAGGATCACGGAACGGCAGAAGATCGAGCTCCGCTTCTCGGCGTTCAACTTCCTTAACCGTCCAAACAAGCAATTTGGTTTGGGAGGCAACAACGACCTGACAGTAAACTTCGCAGGTGCGAACAACATCATGCAGAGCACCAACCAGAATACGTTCTTGACTGGTGCTCCTGCTCACACCACCGGTGACCGCTTGATCGAGTTCGCGGCGAAATACTACTTCTGATCGGCTGTGTGGGGCAGGTCCTTGACCTGCGGGCGGGCTCGCAGCCCGCCCCTGCTAAAGTTTGTTTTGAACCGTACCCTCGCTTGCTGTCTAGTTGCGCTAAGCCTGTCCCTGCTCCTGGCTACTTCGCAAACCCCTCCAACTGCGATCCATTTCGAGCTAAAGAAAATCCCATTCCACCTCGAGAACGATCAAACTCCATCCCGCAATGCGCCCGAGACAATGTCCGGCGGCGTTGCGATATTTGATTACAACCACGACGGCCGTCCCGACATCTTCTTCACCAACGGCGCCGATCTATCGACGCTGACTAAGAATTCACCCAAGTACCGCAACCGCCTCTTTCGGAATGACGGCAACGGAACCTTTACAGACGTAACCGACGCGGCCGGTTTGGCCGGTACCGGTTACGACATTGGCGTTGCAGTGGGCGATTACGACAACGACGGCTACCCGGATATCTTCGTCGCTGGCGTTCATCGGAACGCGCTCTATCACAACAACGGAAACGGCACCTTCACCGATGTCACGAAGAAAGCCGGCCTCGACCGCTGGAACGATCCGCAATACGGTCCACTGTGGGCCGTCGCAGCAGTATGGGTAGACGTAAACAACGACGGTCTTCTTGATCTGTTCGTCGTGAATTACATGCAGTGGAAGTATGATGTGAAGCCGCTCTGCTCGTACAAAGGCGAAGCCGATTACTGCCACCCGCGCTATTACAAGGGCTCGCCCAATCAGTTATTTCTCAACAAGGGAGACGGGACATTTGAGGATGCCTCCCAGGAATGGGGCATCCGGGCGAAGGTCGGCAAAGGTATGGGCGTGGGTGTCGCCGATTACGACCTAGACGGCAAGCCCGATCTATTCGTCACCAACGATGCCTATTACAACTTCCTGTTCCACAACCAGGGAAATAAGTTTGAAGAGGTGGCCTTTCCTGCCGGTGTGGCGCTGCCCGAAGACGGAAATTTTGTGTCCGGCATGGGACTCGACTTTCGCGATTACAACAACGACGGCTTCCCCGATATCGTTTTCGCAACGCTGAATAATCAAACGTTCCCGCTGTTTCAGAACACCGGAAAAGGCGATTTTCGCGAAGTCACTACCCCGAGCGGCCTGAGAAAACTGACACTGCCCATGGCTGGTTTTGGAGCCGGCTTCTACGACTTCGATAACGACGGCTGGAAGGATCTGTTTGTCACTCGTGGGCATGTCGGTCTATTGCAGCCGCCCGGTACTTCGGTTGAGCAGTACAACACGGTCTTCCGCAACCTGGGCGCAAGCGGTCAATGGGCGGCTCTTACCGAAGAAGCCGGCTTGAGCGCCGATCCTCCGGCGCGCCACCGAGGCTGCGCCTTTGGCGATCTCGATGGCGATGGCCGAGTCGACGTGGTCGCAACGGCTTTGGATCGCGACGCGGAAATCTGGATGAACCGCACCGAGCCGCTTCAGCACTGGCTCGACATCGCTCTTGAAGGTACGAAGAGCAACCGCGACGGCATGGGCGCGCGCATCAAACTCGTGACCGAGGCGGGCGCTCAATACAACCACATGACGTCGAGCGTCGGCTATGCTTCTTCGAGCCTGGGTCCGGTCCATTTCGGATTGGGCGCCGAGACCTCGGTCGACTCCCTCGAAATTCACTGGCCCTCCGGTATCGTTCAGACCTTGCCAAACGTTCCGTGCGATCGCGTGCTAAGAGTGAAAGAGCCGCCGCGCTGATCGAGGTGAAAGCCAGCCCATCTGTGAAGATGAAGAAGTGACGACGAAGCTACCCGTCAGGGCAAAGCTTTGGAGATGGACAGGTTTCGCCACCCGAGAGGACCAGATCACCATGCTGTTGAGTCTGGTGATCGGCGTTATCGTGGGGCTTACAGTCGTCGCTTTCATCCTTCTAACCGGACGTCTCGCCGCGCGCATGTATCCACCCGGCGGAGCTGCTTGGCGTCGAATACTGGTGCCCGTCATGGGCACGCTAGTTAGTGGGTTCTTGTTGGCTCGCTACTTCCCGAATGCCCGCGGAAGCGGCATCCCCCAAGCGAAATTCGCGCTCTTTATTCAAGAGGGATACATCTCGCTGCGCACCGTTGTCGGGAAGTTTCTCTGTTGCTCCATTTCGCTTGCCAGTGGAATCGCGCTTGGACGTGAAGGGCCTTCCGTGCAAATCGGCGCCGGAATCGCTTCGGTGCTTGGTCGGCGTTTCGGATTGACCAAGGCAAGTGTCAAAGCGCTTTTGCCGGTAGGTTGTTCCGCCGCTCTTGCCGCTGCCTTTAATACCCCTATTGCCGCGGTCTTGTTCTCGCTTGAGGAGATCCTGGGCGATCTACATGCTCCTGTACTCGGGTCTGTTGTCCTGAGTTCGGCAACCTCCTGGATGGTGCTGCACCTGATCCTCGGCGATCAGCCTCTGTTTCATACTCCTGCCTGGCAGCTTGTGAATCCGGTAGAATTCGCGATCTATGCGGTTCTAGGCGTAGTCGGCGGCCTCGCTTCCGTTTGTTTCGTCAAACTGCTGCTGAGGTTGCGCGTTTTGTTCAGAAGTTTTCCGCCATCTACTGTCTGGCTGCAACCTGTTGCCGGCGGTGTCTTAATGGGCGTGTTTGGCCTCTTTGTACCCGAAGTCTTAGGCGTCGGATACGAGTACGTGGATCACGTGCTCGGCGGTGACTTCCCTGTTAAGACGGTCGCTTTGCTTGCCGTCATGAAACTGATTGCGACGCCCGCCTGCTACTCATCCGGGAATGCCGGCGGTATTTTCGGCCCAAGCCTTTTTATAGGCGCGATGATAGGCGGTACCGTTGGAAGCATCGCCCATGCCTCGCTTCCGCATCTCACCGCGAATCCCGGGGCCTACGCCCTGGTTGGCATGGGAGCAGCCTTCGCCGGAATCGTGCGTACTCCTCTCACTTCGGTAATCATGATCTTCGAAATGACGCGCGATTATTCGATCATCGTGCCCCTCATGATTTCGAACTTGATCAGTTTCTTCATTTCGCAACAACTCCAGCGCGAGCCGATTTACGAGGCGCTCGCCTTGCAGGAAGGTGTTTACCTCCCGACCGGAGAATCGCGCGATGAGCTGACCGGAATCCGTGTCAGGGAGGTAATGCAGACTAGCGTGGCTCCGGTCCCCATCGACGCCAAGGTCGATATCGCCAAACAGCGGTTTGAGCAGGAGAAATGCACTTCATGGCCGGTCGGCAACGATAGTTTTCTTCAGGGTGTGATCAGGAGCCATCAGATCGAGACCTCGAATCCTCCGCCGGCCACAGTGCGCGATCTCATTGCCGGCAAGCGGAGCTATCCATACGTTCACGCCGATCATCCACTCAGTTACGCGCTCGAACAAATGCGGCATAACGGCGTCGATGTAGTCCCCGTCGTAAGCCGCGCCAACATCCACGAGATGAAGGGCGTCGTCACTCTCAAAGGTATTCTCTCCACCTATGGTCTGGGAGGCGATTCCGGTTTAACTGCATCGCCATGAGTACGCCAGGCACGCCCGCTAAGGCTCCTGTAACGCCACGACTGGCTCTCATTGCGATCATCGCTCTGGTAATCGCCGGTTTAACTGCTGTTGATAGATTTTTGGCAAAGGCGCAAGAGTCGGAAGTCCAGCATCTGGCCCAACGATCGCATGCCGATGGAGTCAGTTTCCGCCGTACGGGCAAGATTAACGATGCTATCGAGGCTTTTCGCAAAGCGCATGCGCTCGAACCCAAACAAACGGAATATGAACTCGACCTGATCGATTCGCTGATCGCCGCCCGGAAGTTAGATCAGGCCGAACTGCTCATGCGAGACGCCCTTGATCGGGAACCGAACGACGGCCGCGCAAACTTGCTGGCTGCACATCTAATGATTGCGAATGGGAAGCCCGATGACGCAGAGTCGTACTACCATCGGGCGATCTATGGCGAATGGCCCAGTCATGCGGTAGCCCGTCGCGTATCCGTCCGCATGGAGCTGTCCGATTTTCTAGCCGCACGCGGCAAGCACGAAGAATTACTTGCGGAACTGCTTCCTCTGCAGGAGGAAGCAGGAAAGGACCCGGCAACCCGACAACGTTTAGCGCCGCTCTTTTTGGCCGCCGGTTCGCCCTCGCGGGCGGCCGATGAATATCGCGCGCTTATCAAACAGAACCGAAACGACGCGGCTGCGTACGTCGGCCTGGGCGAAGCTGAGCTGCAACTGGGAGAATACGGCGTGGCGCACGAGGCATTTCTCGCTGCCGCCGCCCGGAAATCTGTTGATCCGTCGATCCAGCAAAAGTTGGAGGTATCGAGCACGCTCATGGGACTCGACCCCACGCCGCGCAAACTTACATCCATCGAAAAATACCGCCGCAGCTTGCAGATCATGGATTTGGCGCGCTCCTCGCTCGAAAGCTGCGGCCCGAGCCATCCGGAGTTGAACTCCGGGGAAACAGGACAGTTGCTCACCTCGGCCAATCAAATGTTAACGAGCAAGCCTCCGGCGGTCATCACGAACGAGCTTGCGGAAGATGCTCTCTCCCTTGCCGAGCAGATGTGGCAGGCTCGCCTCAAAACATGCGGCGCTCCTGTCTCGCCCAGCGAAGAATCGCTACGGCTGATTATGGAAAAGCTCGCGCAATAACTGCCCTGCTAAAATCGCGAAGTGTCCGCCCAAGCCCCCATTGCGCCTTCGGTCCAGGACCGGCTCAAGGGACTGATTCGCGAAGTCCCTGATTTTCCGAAGCCTGGTATCAATTTCTACGACATCACTACCCTGCTCAAGGACAAGCAGGGATTCCGCGAAACCATCGACAGTCTGGGAGCGCATTACGCCGGAGCCGCCGTAGATGTCGTCGTCGGAATTGAAGCCCGCGGCTATTTCTTCGCTCCTGCAATGGCCCGGGCGCTGGGGGCTGGCTTCGTTCCCGTAAGAAAACCAAAAAAGCTCCCGCACACGGTTCGGAGTATCGATTATGAGCTGGAGTACGGAACGGACCAGCTCGAGGTCCATGTCGATGCAATCGAGCCCGGCCAGAACGTCCTCATTATCGACGACGTGCTGGCAACCGGCGGAACCGCGTCCGCTGTGGCCCGCCTGGTCCGCCTACTCGACGGTAGCATTGTCGGCCTGGGTTTCGTAATCGAACTCACGTTTCTGAACGGACGGCAAAAGCTGGCCGATTACGACGTCTTCTCGCTTCTTCAGTATTAGTGGTGCGGGTTACAGTTCCTTCTTTCGCCAAGCTCAACCTGGACCTCCGAGTTCTTCACAAACGGCCAGATGGCTATCACGAGCTGCGGACCATCTTCCAGACCATCAGCCTCCGCGACACACTCTCGATCGAGTTCGATTTTGCGAAACAAAGCCAAATCGAGATATGTAGCTCACTCAACATCCCGGATAACCTGATAGTTCGTTCGGCAAAATTGCTGCTCGATTATCTAAAGATCAAAGCTTGGGTTCGTTTTTCACTTTCGAAGCGCATTCCCATGGGTGCGGGCCTGGGCGGTGGCTCGAGCAACGCGGCGGCGGTCCTGATCGCATTGCCACCGTTGACCGGCAAACGCATTCGGCCAGCCGAACTAGTTCGTTTGGCAGAATCGCTCGGGAGCGATGTCCCGTTTTTCCTTTACGGCGGCACCGCACTCGGATGCGGGCGGGGGAGCGAACTCTATCCTCTTCCCGACCAGCCGTCACGGCCAGCTCTCGTTGTCTCGACCGGCATCCACGTCTCCACGGCGGACGCCTATCGCGCTCTCGGGAGAGATGTTACAAACGCGTTGACTTCGCAGGCCGAGTCCCCTATCCTGAGAGAGTTTCAGACGATCACCTGGGCCATAAATGGGTCCGGTCTGGACCAATTCCCGCTGAAAAACGATTTTGAGTCGGCCGTTTTCCGTAACCATCCGGAGATTTTGGCCGCCGTACGAAAGCTGCGTCGTCTCGGTGCAAAACCGGCCGGAATGACCGGCAGCGGGTCGGCTGTTTTTGGGCTATTCCAAACGGCTGAAGAAACCAGAGCGGCGGCAGCCAAATGGCCTGCGGGACGCGCTTTCCCGGTTCGTTTCGTTTCGCGGCGGCAATACGCCAGCCTGTGGCGTCGCGCCTTGGGCCGGGCCGCTGCTGTAAGTTGTTTCGCCCGGTAAACAAGACTTTACAATGGCCGCTCCCAAAACCGTCCGCGCGCTGTTCACCGACTACAAGGTGTTCTCCGGTTCCGCCCACCCCGAACTCACCGCCGAAATCTGCAAATGCCTGGGTTGCCCGCTCGGCGAGATATTGATTCGGCGCTTCGCGGACGGTGAAACACACCTCCAAATCCAGGAGAACGTTCGCGGCGCCGACGTGTTCCTGGTGCAGCCGACCTCCACCCCGGTCGATCACCATTTGATGGAATTGCTCCTTATGATTGATGCGTTTAAGCGCGCCAGCGCAGAGCGCATCACGGCAGTGTTACCCTATTATGGGTACGCGAGACAGGATCGCAAGGACCGTCCGCGTATGCCCATATCCGCGAAGCTGGTCGCTAGTCTCCTGGAAAGGGCGGCTGCCGATCGCGTCCTGGCGGTCGATCTTCACGCTGCTCAGATTCAGGGATTCTTCGATATCCCCGTCGATCATCTTTTTGCCGCGCCGGTCATGGTGGAATACTTCCAACGCCGGTTCTCCAAAGATGAACTGACTATTGTTTCGCCGGATGCGGGCGGTGTGGAACGCGCCCGATCGTTCGCCAAACGGATGAATGCCCCGCTGGCGATCATCGATAAGCGCCGGACAGACATTAATGTTGCCGAAGTGATGAACATTATCGGTGATGTTCGCGGCAGGCACTGCCTGATGGTGGATGATCTGGTGGATACGGCCGGCACGCTGGTGAAAGGCGTGGAGGCGCTGCTGGGTCAAGGCGCGAAGACGGTGACAGCGTGCGCGACTCACGCCGTTCTGTCCGGGCCTGCGGTCGAGCGAATTAGTACATCCCCAGTTCAGGAACTGGTAGTTACAAACTCCATTCCGCTGGGGAAAGAGGCATCTGTGTGTTCGAAGATTCACGTGCTTTCGGTAGCGCCGTTGCTTGCACGTGCCATTCAATCGATTCACGAAGGTGGGTCGATTAGTACGCTGTTTATATAAGGTAGAGGATGAGGAAAGATATTACCATTGCCGCCGAGTCACGCGATTCGCGCGGAAAGAATGAAGCCCGCCGCCTGCGCGCGAAAGGCTCGATGCCCGCCGTTCTGTATGGCGGCCTATCGGGGCCCACGCCCGTTGCCGTCAATCCGAAAGAGGTGTCAAAAATCCTTAACAGCAAGGCGGGTCACAACACAATCTTCAATCTGCGCGTCACGGGCGAGAGCGCTCCGGTCATGATCGTCGACTGGCAATACGATCCCATCAAGGATTCGCTGCTGCATGTCGACCTGAAGCGAATCGATCTGACCCAGCGCATTACCGTCAAAGTGCCGGTCGTCACCCATGGGGACCCGAAGGGTGTCAAGCTGCAGGGCGGCATCCATGAGGTCGTAACCCGCGAAATCGAAATCGAAACTCTTCCGGACGAGATTCCTGAGCAATTTACAGTCGACGTTTCCGAGTTAATGATCGGGCAGAACGTGCGCGCCTCGGAGATTCCGCTGACTGGCTCTACGAAGCTCATCAGCCCGGCCGATGCCGTCATTTCTCACGTTGTATCCATGCGCGTGGAGGAGGCGCCTGCCGCCGCTGAGACTGTCGCCGCGACTCCGGCGGCTGCCGAGCCCGAAGTCATCAAGAAGGGCAAGAAGGAAGAAGAGGCGCCGGCAGCCGAGCCTGCCAAGAAAAAGTAGCTCTGCCTTCTTACAGTGGAGGAGAGCAGGTCTTCTGAAGAAGCGGAGCCTCGTACGCTCTGCATTGTAGGGTTGGGAAATCCGGGCGTTCGTTATGAAGCGACGCCGCACAACATCGGATTCCTTGTTGTTGATGAGTTGGCCAGGCGCCACGCGATTCGAGTTTTAAAGAACGAAGGTCCAGCGCTCGTTGGCAGCGGTCAGGTCCGGAACAACCAAGTCGTTCTGGTGAAGCCGCAAACGTTTATGAATCTGTCGGGTTCGGCGGTCTGCCCCGTGCTGAAGTACCGGAACCTGACGAACCGCGAACTTATCGTGGTCTATGACGAACTGGACCTTCCTTGGACCGCCTTGCGGATCAAGAAGAACGGTTCGGCGGCTGGACACAACGGTGTCAAGTCGTTAATCGCCGCTCTGAAGACAGACGTCTTTGTTCGGGTGCGGGCAGGTATACGTCCGGATCATCCGGTGGATGCGGCGCAATACGTTCTCGCTCCTTTCGAGCGGGAACTGAGAAACGACGTGGATGAGGTGGTATCGTATACCGCTGATGCTGTCGAGTCCATCGTTGCCGAAGGCGCCACCAGGGCCATGGCGAAATTCAATCGCCGCGCTCGAGGCATACAAGAAGAGGAAGAATGAGAATCTACGAAGAGTTGTTCATTGTTCGGCCGGACGCCACTGACGAAGAAGTGGATCCGCTACTCGAACAGTTGAAAAATGTTGTGACCCACGCCGGTGGCATGATCGACAAGACTGAAAAGTGGGGCGTTCGCAAGCTCGCCTATCGCGTCCTGAAGTTCAACGAAGGGCAATATATCCTTCTGCAATTCAGCTCGAATCCGGAACCGGTTAAAGAACTCGAGCGCCGCTTGCGAGTGTCCGATCTGGTGCTGAAACACATGACGGTCCGCATCGATGAGAAGCTGAAGCGGATTGAGAAGCGGAAGAAGGCACGCGAGAAGCGCGCCGCTCGCAAACCTGCCGCTCCTGTGCAGCCTGCCGCGGTGGCATCGCCGCTCCTGCCGCAGGAAGCTCCTGCGCCGGTTCCCGGTGCGCCGGGAAGCGTACACGCGACACCGCCCGCGGCGCCCGTGGAGAAAGCTTAGTAAAGACCGGAGGCAAGGAGAATCATCATGGCAGAACAACGAAGTGGTCGCCCGATCGCAGCCTCGCAACGGCCTACCGGCGGCGACAAGGCAATCGCCACAGGTAAAAAGCAGTATTTCCGACGCAAGAAAGTTTGCCGCTTCTGCGTCGATAAAGTCGACGATATCAACTATAAGGACGTGAAGCTTCTTTCGAGCTTCATTTCCGAGCGTGGCAAGATTACGCCCCGGCGAATCTCCGGGGTGTGTACGCCTCACCAGAAGCGGCTGAGTGAAGCCATTAAGCAGGCGCGCAACATTGCCCTGCTGCCCTTTGCGGCGAAGATGTAGGAGCGGGAGAAGGGAACCATGGAAGTCATTCTCAGAGAAGACATCGAGAAAGTCGGCTCGCGCGGCACGATCGTGAAAGTCGCCGACGGGTATGCCCGCAATTTCCTGCTCCCGAAGCGTCTCGCAGTTCCGGCCAGCGACGCCAATAAGAAAATCGTCGAGCAGGAGCGTGAGGCCCATCTCCGGCGCGAAGCCAAGGCGAAGGGCGAGTCGGAAGATCTAGCGAAGCTGATGTCGAACGTGACCGTGACGTTCCGCCAACGGGTCGGCGAGAACAATCAGCTTTTCGGTTCGGTTACGGCGAAGGACATTGCCGATGCGCTCGAAGCGCAGAAGTATCATGTCGAACGCCGCAGAATCCATTTGGAAGAACCGATCCGCACTCTCGGCGAGCACAAGGTCACGCTGCGCTTGCATCGCGACGTCGCGACCGAAATCACCGTTATAGTCGAACCCGAGCAGTAGGCCCGGTGTTCCTCGATCCCGACAGACTCGCGGAATCGAGTCCGGATGAGATTCTGGCCGCGGCTGCCCGCGGCGGTCTCGGCTTGGACCATCGGTTCCTGCACGCGATTCTTGATCGCCCGTCGGAATCTCTTCCCGCTGTGCTCCGCTTCTCGGAGCGTAGCCGCGAGGAAGATACGGTCGACTTGGCTCCGGAACTTATCGCGTTCTTCCGGGTTTGGAACGCGCCCGAAGCCGTTCCGTTCCTTGTACGTTACATCAAAGAAGATCCCGAGAACGTCCCTGACGAGGTAGTGGAAACGCTGGTCGAACTCGGCCCGCAATCACTGCAGCCTTTACTCGAGCTCTACGGAGAACTCGAAGAGGAGCAGGGCGGGGAAGTCGCGTTCATCCTGGCCAATCTCCGCGTATACGACGAGCGTATTCTGCGGCTTCTGCTCGATCGCCTGGATTTCGACCTCTCCGATTCCATCCTTCTGTTGAGCCTCTACGGCGATCCGGCTGCAATTGAACCGATTCACGAGGCGGCTGCCAATCTCGGCGAAGAAGATAGCGAGCTGAAGCAAGAGATCGCCGAAGCTATTTCATCTCTGGAAGAGAAGCGATCCTCGCCTCCACAGACCGCCGCCGAAAACGAAGCTTTCGACATCTGGACCCTCTATCCGGAAAAGGCCGATTTGCCGGTTGAGCTTCTCGATGAAGACGAGCGAATCGATTTGCTGGGCCATCCGGTTGCTTCCGTTCGTGCCGCGGCTGCGGGTGCTTTCTTCAACCACGAATTGTCGCCTGAACAGCGCAAGAAACTGTTAGCCCTTGCCGCGCACGATCCGGCACCGGAGGTTCGCGCGCGCGCCTGGGAAACGATGATCGACTCTACGGATCAATCAGAAGTGATCGAAGCCATGTTAGCCGCTTTGCGGAATCCCGGCATTACTGCCGAGGAACGCGGCGGGCTATTAGTTGGTCTGTCCGCTGAAGCCGATCGCAATGAAGTTCGTAAGGCGATTACAGACCTGTATAACTTCCCCGAAGGGCGCGCAAAAGCTCTCGAAGCGATGTGGCGGTCGATCCATCCGAGCTTTCGCGATTACTTCTCGAAGCATCTCGACGATGTGGATATCGAAGTGCGGCGGGGCGCGGTTTGGGGCATCGGCTACTACGGCATAAGAAGTGAGCTGGATCGAGTCCGCAAGCTGTTCGAAAATGAAGATCTGCGCTCGGACGCGCTCTTCTCCTACGCGCTGGCGATTCCCGCGGAGATTTCGCGTGGTCGCATGAAAGGCCTGCTGGCGCGAATCGAAAAGGACGCGCACGGACTCTCTGAAATGGAAGAGGAACTTGTGAAAGCGGCCCTCGACGAGCGTTTGCTTCTCGCCGGCAAAGAACCTGTTTTCCGGCAACAGGAAGACTGACGTGGCGAGCCGGCTCAATCTGCGCTTCCAGGCGGCGCCGCGCCAGTTTTTGGAAAAAACGGTACTCTTTTCCGACGAACTCACGAGCCCCGAAGCGACCGCACTGATGCGCAACAAGATCGCGCATCACATCGACATTCAGCCGCTGCACGAGCGCAGCACGGCGCGCGTTCTAAGCGGGCTTCACCTTTACGCCGATTCTCCTCTGATTTCCTATTTCATTCCTCCGAGCGGTTCGGCGCTGATCCCGCGCGAGGAGCCGCCATACCGCTTCGTCTTCTTTCCGGAATTCAACGGATCTCGTTTACTCGTGCGGCCTGAGGGTGAGAAATGGTTACGCATCGACTGCGAGCAGTATCTCGCGGGCCGCGCGCCGGAGCCAGAGGCTGCACCCGGCTCACCCTATTGCGACTCCTTCGCGTATTGGGATCACACGAGTGGCGACCTGGTAGGCAGGATTCGCGCAACCGCAGTGTTGGTGAAGGAAGCCGGCCATCCCTGGACCGTCATCATGCAGCAGATTGTCGGTACGCCCGGCTTTGAAGTCGTCCGCCGTGTCTTCGCGCGACGGCTGCGATACTGAAATTCCGCTCCTCTTGACAGATATTTAGACCTCTATGTACTATGAGGTCTGAATATGCCGAAGCCCGACTCTCTCCAACGGTCTCTCGATCTGCGGATGAAGGCCCCCACACCCGTTTTCAGATTGTGGGCTTCGTCCGCGATGCGCGCTACCGCAGCATTCGCGAGCCGGTACCTCCGGTAGCTTACGTTCCCTTCAACTCGATTGATGCGAACGGCAAAGCTCGGTATGAGGGCGAGGCAACCTTCATAGTGCGCACGTTTAGCCCGAACTCGCTCGCGCTCGCACCGATTCTCCGCCGCGTAGTCTCCCAGGCTGGACACGGATTCCGCGTCAGCAACATCCGTACGCAGAAAGAAATCGACGATTCGCAGACTATCCGGGAGCGACTGCTTGCGATGCTCGCGCTGTTCTTCGCCGTCGTTGCACTGCTGCTCGCCGGTATCGGCCTGTATGGCGTTCTCGACTACTCGGTTCTGCAGCGCCAGCGTGAGATCGGCATCCGCATGGCGATCGGCGCGCGAGCCGGAGAAGTTGCGCGGCGGGTGACCGCTGATGTGTTTTCGATGGTGCTGGTCGGGGCCGCGGCGGGCCTTACGCTTGGAATGGCGTCGGTGCGATATATCACGGCACTTCTCTACCAAGTGAAAGCTACGGATGTGGGCGCGCTGGCAGTTCCAGCACTGGCGATCTTGCTGGCGGCTCTGCTCGCCGCGGCTCCGGCCGTGATCCGAGCCGTCCGCATCGATCCGGTTGCAATGCTGCGGGCCGAATAGCCGGATAATTGCGCGCCCGGCCGAGTGAATATCAGCGCGTTGCCGGTGCCACGGGCGCCGGCTTCGCCTGCTGCCGGTTCATCGGCGCGAGCTGGCTATGGTTCTTCCCGTAAAGGAAATAAATGAACAAGCCGATGATCATCCAGCAGAATGCCGTGAGCTGCGTGCGGTGGTCAAGCGAGACGATCATTCCGCCGCACACGATGACGCCAAGGATCGGGACCAATGGCACAAGCGGTGTCCGGAACGGCCGGTGCATCGCCGGTTCCAGTCCGCGCATAATCCAGACGCCGATGCAGACCAGACAAAACGCAAACAGTGTCCCGATCGAAGTGAGATCGCCGGCGAGTGACTCGGGAATAAATGATGCAAACGCACCTACGAAGAGGAACAATATGATGTTGCACTTATACGGCGTGCGGAACTTCGGGTGAATGTCCGAAAATACCCTGGGCAGAAGGCCGTCGTTCGACATGGAATAGAAGACCCGGCTCTGGCCCAAAAGCATTACCAGAATGACGGACGAAAAGCCTAGAAGAATGGCAACGGTGATGGCCGTGGCGAGCCAGTGGAAGCCCGGCATGTGATGATCTACCGCATAAGCAACGGAAGCCTCTTTCCCGGCGATAGCAAACTCCTTCCAATTAGCCACGCCAGTGAGAACGTATCCGAACAGGATATAGAGCACCGTACAAACGGCGAGCGAGCCTAGAATACCGATCGGCATGTCCCGGCCGGGCTTTTTCGTCTCCTGCGCCGCGGTCGAAACGGCATCAAAGCCGATGAACGCGAAGAAAACTATGCCGGCCCCCCCGAGAACCCCTGCCCACCCATGGTGAAACGTCGCTTCATGGCCAGGCGCGTCCGCCGGTATCGTGAAAGGAACCATGTTGGCGTGATTAACGAAATGCCACCCCAGCGCCACGAATGCAATCACAATCGCCACTTTGATGCTGACAATGATGGCGTTGACCGTGGCCGATTCCTGTGTTCCCTTGATCAGGATCAAAGTCAGGATGAAAACGATGAAAAGCGCGGGCACGTTAATGATGCCGTGAACGGCCGAAGTCGACACTTCCATCGGCGAATGGCACCACTGGAACGGAATTGTTCCGCCGACCAGATGGTTCAAGTACTCGCTCCAGGAGATCGCCACCGTGGCCGCTCCTAACGCATACTCCAGAACGAGCGCCCAACCGATAATCCAGGCGACCAGTTCCCCCATGGTGGTGTACGCGTACGTGTAGGCACTCCCGGCGATGGGAATCATGGCTGCGAACTCGGCATAGCACAGGCCAGCGAACGCGCAACCAACAGCGGCGATAATGAACGAAACCGTAACTGCGGCTCCCGCATCCTGCGCGGACGCGGCGGCAGTCCGGACGAACAAGCCGGCCCCGATAATGGCTCCGACGCCCAGCGCCACCAGGCTTTTCGCGGTCAGAGTGCGTTTCAGCCCGCTATGGCTGGCCTGCTCCAGCAGGCCCTGGAGCGGTTTCTTCCGAGTCAAGCTCATGGAATTTAACCGTAGGCTAACATAGCCGGTTTGTCCTGGAGCATCACTGGCAGATAAGGGCGGCGCAGTTTCTCGCCGGGCTCCCCCAGGCTTCCTCCGCCTGCGGTTAGATAAGGGCAGTACTAGCCTATTACCTAACGCATAAGAC
>JAFATG010000332.1 GCA_019244055.1 Acidobacteriaceae bacterium
TATGAGATATAGCCGAGATCGCCCTTAACGTCGATGACAACCGCGTTGACGGGCGTTGTGCCAGCCAGTTTGAGGACAGGCTCCCGGACGGCAGCGCTGCTCACACCCCAGAACGAGAGATACACCGCGCGCGGGATAATCGACGAAAGCTTGAAGCTGATTTCTGCTCGGTGTTGATCGTTTATCGCAGCGCTTGTGCGGCCATATCCATAGGCTCGAGCCGCAACATTCTTTTCATCGGACTGGAGAACGAAGACGCCCTCCGCGTTGGTTCTCGTAGTGGTCGTGCCCGAGGTAACGATTGCGTTACGAATTGGTTGGCCTGTTGCCTTGTCGATGACCAGACCGGAGATTTGACGGGCTGATACATAGCATGCACTGACGGAAATTATAAGCGCGCAGCAAAGACTTCGAAGCATTCTCGCTCACCCTCGCCCATCGAGTGAAGTGAGCCATAGCAGGCGCTATCTCTGAGAAATCGCGGTCAGAAAAGTCCGATGTGATTAACGTGTCAACACTCGCCTGCCGCAAGCAGGATCAATCCGATTCGTCTCATATAGTCTGCCGACAGGAGTCTATTGCGCCCGATTAGGGTCCTCTGATCCTCTTTTGCTGGAACAAAAGCCGATGAGGTCGCCAAGTTGAGGTTGGAGGATTTTCATGTCGTTTTTGACCGGTTTCCTGGACAATCTCAGACAGGATCTGCTTTACGGCGCGCGCATGCTCAAATCCAAACCGGGATTCACCGCTGTCGCCATTCTTTCCATTGCTCTGGGGATTGGCGCAACCACGGCCATCTTCAGCGTCGTCTACGCTGTCCTCATTGATCCGTATCCCTATCGCGGCAGACCGGATCGGTCAGATAGTCCTCACCAATAAAAAGAATCCCCGCTGGGACGTCGGTTACACCAAAGCGCAATACACAGAGTTGAAATCGCGCTTGCGCTCGATGGAAGACCTTGCCGCAGTCGATTCTCATGAAGCCGTCATGACCGGGAAGGGCTTGGCAGAAGTCGTGCGGCGAGCACGGTGCTCTCCGAATTTTTTCGATTTCTTTGGTGTTCCCCCGCTGTTCGGTCGTGCATTCACAGCCAGGGATCAGCGCGTCAATGCAATGCCTGAATCAATCGCGGTGGTCAGCTACAAATTTTGGCAGCGGGTGTTTCAGGGAAGGCCGGATATTCTGGGCCAACAGATACGGCTCAATGACGACGTCTATACGATCGTCGGCGTGCTCCCCGTTCGTTTTACCTGGATGGACGAAGACGTGTACGTGCCCATGGATATGAAATCGAATGCGGGGCAATTGATCCTTGTGTTTTTCCGCATCAGGCCAGGCGTAAGCGAACGTCAAATTGACGCTGAGTTTCAACCGATTTTCCAGGAATTTCGCAGGCAAGTGCCGCGCTACGCGTATCCGGAAAGCGCATTCAAAGTAAAGTTTCTCAACGTAAACGAAGGCATTCTCGGCAAGTTCGCGACCACGCTCCTGGTGCTTTTCGGAGCAGTTACGCTGCTCTTGCTTATCGGCTGCGGAAACGTGGCGAATTTATTGCTTGCCCGCGCGGCCACGCGCGAGGGCGAAATGGCCATACGCGTATCTATTGGTGCGACGCGTATGCGGTTGGTGCGGCAGCTTCTGACCGAGAGCGTTCTATTGGCGCTAACTGGCGGCATTTTCGGAATCGGCTTGGCCTATATCGGCGTACGCGCAGTCATTGCACTCATGCCTGAATATTCCATTCCGCACGAAGCGGTCATCGCCTTGAATTGGCCGGTGTTGTGGTTTGCCGTGGCGATTTCCATCCTTACTGGAATAATTTTTGGACTTGCTCCGGCTTTGCAGGCATCCGGCGAAACGCAGGCCGATACTCTGCGCGGTTCCGGCCGTGGCGCCGGCGTAGGAGCACGCCGCCGGCGCTTGCATGACGCGCTCATGATCGCCGAGATCACTTTGTCGTTGGTGCTCTTGACGGGTGCCGGGATGGCGATTCGCGGGTTGTTCGCGCTGCAGCGCCAGCAACTCGGATATAATCCGCGGAACGCCCTGACCTTCTTGATGCCACTGAGCGAAGGCCGCTACAGCCAATGGGCGAGCCGCTTGGCGTTATACCAGGGCGTTGTTGGGTCGCTGCGACGCACACCCCAGGTCGAAGCAGCAGCCATTAGCGGTGCCGGAACCCCGCCATACAATGGCCTCCAGACCAAGGCCATTCTGGACCACCGGCCCGCGACGCAGGCTCCTGATGTTCGCGTGAACTTGATTCAGGATGGGTACTTCGCCGCTGTCGGAACCAGGTTGCTGCGCGGGCGCGACTTATCCGTGGCCGACGTCTTGCAAGCCCGTCCAGTAGCCGTGATCACTGAGAACATGGCGAAACGTGAGTTTAGCGGCGGCAAAGACCCGCTTGGACATCACATTCAGGTGGATCTGTTCACTCAGCCGATCCCGCCACAGTACCTCAAGGCCCCGCAGTTCAGCAATTCCTTTGAAATTGTCGGCGTGGTTGGCTCGGCGCGCAATAGGGGGTTGAATGAACCGCCGATGGAGGCTATGTTCATTCCCTATTCGATGCTGTTGCCACCTGGCGCTTTCGTAATTGCTCGGACCAGTGGAGATCCCAACAAATTAATCGGCGCGGCCCGCGAGTCCGTCAGAGCTGTGGACAAGAACCAGCCGATAACCTTGACTCGAACGCTCGAAGGCTGGCTCGACACCGCCACGGCCTATCAAAGCTTCAGCACGTTTCTGTTCGGGGTATTCGGCGCAGTCGGCATGCTACTCGCCTGCGCGGGTGTGTTTAGTGTGGTTTCTTACTCAGTTGAACACCGGACGCGAGAGTTCGGCATACGCATGGCACTCGGCGCAAACCCACGCGAGGTTTTGAAGCTCGTTCTGACGGCTACTAGTCGCGTCCTGGCTGTAGGCCTGATTGTTGGACTCGTTCTTAGCGTCCTGGCCAGTCGGACCCTCGCTGATCGGATGCAAGGGATGGGTGCAGGCGATCCGGTTTTGTTTGCGTTCGTTCCTGCGCTACTCGTCCTTGCTACATTGATCGCTTCTCTTCTGCCTGCACGCTCAGCTACTCGTATTCAGCCGATGGAAGCGCTTCGGCACAATTAAACCATGGAACGCACAGGCGGTCCAGATTACCTTACGCTCGCGTCAGCTTCAGTATCACGTCCCGGTGTTGCGGGTACTGCGCGAGAAGGTCGGCGCGCTGCGCAATTTCGAACTCGGCGAAATCAAAGCCGGGTGAAACTGTGCAGCCGACCAGCGCGTACATGTCCGCGGATTCAAGACAGGAGCCGAACCAGTGCCCCGCAGGCACCACACACTGGAATTGTTCGTCGGCTTCGGCGTTCTGCCCCAATTTGAGGACGCTGTGATTACCATGAAGATCAATGCTGTGGATGAGCAATGCTGAGCCGGCAGAAAAGTGCCAGACCTCATCGGCAGCCAGCCGGTGCAGAGCGGAAAAGTCTTCTCCCGCTAGCAGGAAGTAGATTGCCGTAGACACGTTGCGAGGTCCTCGGAACGTGGCGGGCAGAGCAGATTGCGGGATCACCAGCGG
>JAFATG010000019.1 GCA_019244055.1 Acidobacteriaceae bacterium
GAAAAAGAAGCAAGTGCTCAAGGTACCAGATTCCTTCGCCGGCATTGCCTTCGCGCCCGACGGGAAGCATTTCTTCATTTCAGGCGGAAAAGACGACTGCGTTCACATGTATAAGCTCGCGAATCATGGCTGGAAGGAGGACGGAAAACCAATCTCGCTGAACCATAAATCCGGTCTGGGATTCGTGCCTGGTAACGAACCTCTCGCGGCCGGTGGTCTCGCCGTAACTCAGGATGGCCGGACTCTATTGATCGCGAACATCTACAACGATTCTGTTTCATTTCTTGATCTGATGTCTCGCCGCGCCGTCTTCGAAATCAATCTGCGGCCCGGGAAGATCAGTTCTCGCGATCAGGGCATCCCCGGCGGCGAGTACCCGTTCTGGGTCGCGATCCGGGGAAATGATACGGCCTACGTGTCGTGCATACGAGACCGCGAAATCGTGGTCATCAGTCTAGGTCCGAACCCCTCAGTCCGAAGTCGAATAAAGTTGGCCGGGAATCCGAACAAAATGGTTCTGGACCGGCGTGGCAGTCGTCTGTTCGTGGCATGTGACAACTCGGATACTGTCGCGGTCATCGACACTGCCACAAACGGAATCATTGACACGATAAACACCACGGGCCCTCTTGCTCTCCTTCAGGCGAATCAGCACTACACCGGCAGTAGCCCGAACGACCTGGTGCTGTCGCATGATGAGCGAACTCTGTACGTCACCAATGGCGCATCCAATTCGGTGGCCATTATTCAATTAGGCGGCGATCATCATCCACCTTCGGTTCTCGGCCTGATTCCAACCGCCTGGTTTCCAACCGCGATCAGAATTAGCCCTGACGACCGCTTGCTTTACGTCGTAAACAGCAAGACCGTCCCGGGCCCCAATCCGCAATTGCACACCCATGTCCAGCTCAAACCGGGCATGAGGCCTGGACCGGCCGAAACCGTAAATTCAAAAAATCAGTATATTTTCCAGTTAGAAAAAGCTGGGCTGTTGGCTTTTCCCATTCCGGATCAGCGAACGCTTGCGCGCTTGACAGACTTGGTCGGGCACAACAACGAGTTCTCAGTTCCTCGAAATAAACAAGACGAACAGACCATGGCCGAACTGCGGGAGCGCATCAAGCACGTCATCTACATCATTAAGGAAAATCGGACATACGACCAGATTCTGGGTGATTTGGGCCGGGGGAATGGCGACCCATCACTGACCGAATTCGGTGAAGGGATTACGCCGAATTTCCACAAGATTGCCCGGAAATTTGTGGATCTGGACAACTTCTACAACTCAGGCGAAGTAAGCGGTGATGGATGGCCTTGGAGCACATCAGGCCGCGAATCTGACTACGGCGAGAAAGCCGTTGTTTTGAATTATGCGGACCGCGGAACTGACTACGAATACGAGGGACTCAACCGCGATATCAACGTAGGTCTTGCGACGCTGGCCGAACGAAAACGGGCAAACTCCAAGACTCCCGACGATCCGGATCTCTTGCCCGGCGCGATCAACGTTGTTGCTCCGGACGGCCCCAAAGGCACTCCGGAAGAAAAGGGTTACATTTGGGACGCTGTTCTTCGCGCAGGTCTGACGTTCCGCGAATACGGTTGCATGAGCGACACGGTCCTCAATGCGCCACGGGAGCCGTATCCGTTTAAGGCTCATATCGTTGTTTCTCGCCCGGCAAACCCGGAGCTATACAAGTACGGCGATCCCTTTTACCGCGGCTTCGATCCCGGTTATCCCGATTTTTATCGTGAGGCGGAATGGGAGCGAGAATTTCAAGGCTACGTCGCAGGAGGTGATCTTCCCTCCTTTGAGATCGTTCAGCTTCAGGAGGACCACATGGGCGATTTTGCCGAGGCGATCTCGAAAGTGAATACTCCAGAAACTCAGCAGGCGGACAACGACTATGCTACGGCGCGCTTGATCGATCAGGTTGCCCACAGCCCTTACAAGGCCAGCACACTGATCTTCATCATTGAGGACGATTCCCAGGACGGCCCGGATCACGTCGATGCCCATCGCACGACGGCGTACGTCGTAGGCCCGTACGTGAAGCAAGGAGCGGTCATCTCTACTTTCTACACAACTGTTAATATGCTCCGCACAATCGAAGACGTATTGGGCCTGGAACACCTGAATCTCAATACGGCAACAACAGCACCGATGACAAACATCTTCGATTTGAATCAGACTGACTGGATCTTCGATGCGCAGCCTTCGTCCGTTCTGACGAAAACCGATCTGCCTCTCTCCGAAGCCGCTCGGCGCGAAGCGGAATCCGCCGCTCCGGTCAGAATCTCGCATAATTTTCGATATTGGGCAAGGAAAACGCGAGGCTTCAACTTCACCGAGGAAGACCGGGTTGATGCCGATCTCTTCAATCGTGTCGTCTGGGAGGGTCTCATGGACCGGCCCTATCCGGTTCGCCCTTGACCTCAAGGATCAGAAGTGGGAACCGGCGCGGGCGTAATCTCGACGTAGTCCAGAGAAGCGTTATCTCCCCCGTTCGGTGTGCCAATGATGCGAAGTTCATCATTCGGACGCAATGCCACGCCGGCAACTCGCTCGCGCGTGGATGTATCACTATTCGGGATCTTCGAAGGCAGACAGGCATTAGCGAGCCAGGATCTGATCATCTGGTCTCCTAGGAAGAGCTGAAATTTGGCGGTACCGCTGTTCTCGTCGAAATATTGGACGGCAATGTCGTACCACCCCGGCTTTCCTTTAAAAATGAAAGATGCGGTGCAGTCTGGCGCTTGCGCATTGCAGCCGATTGCTTTACCTCCGGACGCGTCTTCAGGCGGATGAACATCCTCCACTGTATAGCCGTTCAGCCGCATCGATTCCGCTTCGATGCGATTGGGAAAATGACCTGCCCGGCCCTTGACATCAGATATTCCCGATTCATTCAGAAACCACGTACAGATCGCATCGCGCCAGACAATTGCGTGTCCAGCCTGATACTCGAGTTTGGCGAGAACGGCCTCGTAGCGCTGGTCATCGATGCGACCTCGCAGGCCTTTCCACCATTGGACGAACTCCTGAGCTTCCGCCGCGGCTTGGCAGTGCGAATCGTACACGTGCTGAATGACCGTTTTTCCCGAGTGCAGAACATACGTGTACGGCACATGATGCATGAACAGCAGCAGATTGTCCGGACAAGTCTTTAGAGACTCGTACATCTGCGCCACCGCCGGCGGGTACTGACCGATATAGCCCGTGCCGGTTGCGATTGTGCGATCCATGCCGATTCCTTCGTGATCCGCTCGAATCCACTGGCCCCATCCGTTTCGTTCCGCGGATTCGATGTTGGGGCCGTAATGGCCGTGCAGAATATCCGTAAGCGTGCCAAGACCAAGCGGTCCAGTGTAGCCCTCGTAGACACGCCAGGATTCAAGCTGCAGCATCACGATTGTGTCAACGACATGGGCGTCATCACGGAAAGTCAATCGCGTCCATTCTTCCGTAATCCTTCGCGCAGGTAAATTCGGGTTCCAGGCGAGCCGGCCAAATCCGTACAGATTCGCGAGAGCTAGATCGTTGCCCAGCCAATTCAGGTCGCGTCCGACATTCGCAACGCCGACCAAGCCGCCGAGCGGGCGATCAAAGCTCTTGCCCGAGACGATAGCTTTGACCGGCGTATCGCCGCCGTTTACATGCAAATCGAAGTCAAGAATTTCCTTCCACATCGGTACCAGATAACAGACATGCCTCTGCTGTCCGGTGTACTCCTGCGTAATTTGCAGCTCGATCGTTTCGTTCGTATGCTGAAGCGCGCCGAAGAGAGGCGAGACTGGTTCCCGCACCTGGAAGTCGATCGGTCCATACTTGATTTGAAGGGCCGCATTGTCGGCGAACTTGCCATCCAGGACGTGAAAATTATCGTAAGCGGCGCGTGCGCGGTCGTTCTTGAGATTGCTCCAATCCATGTGGTGGTTGTAAACAAAGCCGCGATAGATCACGATGCCGCCATGCGGTTTCAGCGCCGCTGCAAGTACATTGGCGGCATCAGCGTGAGTGCGCCCGTATGTGGACGGACCTACACGGCCTTCAGAATCGGCTTTCAGGACGAATCCGGCGAAATCTGGAATAGCACGATAGATTTCGTCCGCCTTTGCTTTCCACCAAGCTGCTACGCGGGGATCGAGGGGGTCGAACGTATCCAAACCGCCAATGCTTTTTGGACTGCCTAGGTCCACTGAAATCGATAGCCGAACGCCCCAGGGCCGAAATGCACCGGCTATGCGGGCGAGTTCCGGCAGAAACTCATCCGTCAGGGCGCGCGGATTCGCGTTGACGTTGTTGACGGTGCACCCGTTTATTCCGATGGAGGCAAGCAGTCGCGCATAATCGGCGGCCTGCGTCAAATCCGGAACGACGTTATTGTTTTCGAAAAAGATCGAGCGGCCACCATAGCCCCGTTCAATGCTGCCGTCCAGATTGTCCCATTGGTTTACCCAGCGAATAGGGGCGGCTGGGTTGCGCTCTTCATCAATTTGGTCCACACGCTCGTGAAGCATCATTCGCCGCAGCAGCGTGAACGTTCCATACAGAACACCTCGGTCGTTAGGCGACGTTATCAGCAGGATGCGGCGACCTTGGGAACCAGTTGTTTTCATCCAGTAGCCATCCGTCATCAAACCAATGGGCAGCGGTATTGCAGGAAAGGCGTGCTTCACCGATTCCAGGGTGCCGAGCACAATCATGTCTTCCTGAACCGGCTTGTTGCTCGCCCGCAGTGTTCGGCCGAGCAGGCCCTGTACGCCGCGAATCAGCTCCTTCTGCGCAGCGGTCAGCGTGAACGAATCGTCAAGCTTTACAACTGTTGCAGGCAGCTCGGCATAAGCGCTGCGCAGCACCGCTTCATTGGCGGGCTGATAGCGGAGCCACGCGGCATAGCCCGTTTCTCCATTCGCGAGCATGGCACACGCGATCATGCAAACGAGCAGTGCTGAACCGGTTCGCTCCATTTACCTGTTAACCCCGGAGGCAAGATAACCGCCATCCACAATTAGGCATTGTCCTGTGATAAAGCTCGTTGCATCTGAAGCGAGGAGAACGGCCGCGCCGACGAGTTCGCGCGGCTGGCCGAACCGGCCCATCGGCGTTCGCATTAGAATCTCCCGGCCGCGTTCGGTGCCCATGAGTAGATGCGCATTCAGCTCGGTCGGAAAGACGCCGGGGGCAATCGCGTTAACGCAGATTCCCTCACGCGCCCACTCGCCTGCCAGGCTTCGCGTCAGGGAAAGCACCGCGGCTTTGGATGCGCAGTACGCGGAAACTTCATGAAATGCAACAAAAGAACCGAGAGAAGCGATCGTGATGATGCGGCCCGCCCCCGTTGCCTTCAGAGGTCCATAGAACTCCTGACAAGTATGAAAAATACCCGTCAGATTCGTATCGAATAAGTTCGACCATTCGTGCTCGGTAACCAACTGGCTTGGCTTGCGGAAGGTCTGGCCGGCTGCATTGACTAGAACGTGCACATGACCGAACTCCTCGAGCACCTTGTTACGAAGTTGCCGGATCGAGCCCCGATCGCGAATGTCAGCGCTCTGGAGCAGCGTTCCGCTTCCAAGACCTTTGATGTGATCGCAGATGCCGCCCAAGAGATCCGTCCGGCGGCCTGTCGGAATGACATTCGCGCCATGCTCCGCCAAACCGATCGCAATCTCCTTGGCTAGGCCGGATGTGGCGCCGAACACGACAGCCGTCCGGCCTGTCAAATCCAGACAATTTACTGGGGTCCGACCAGGCTGCTGCGCGCGTATATCCGTTATTTTCATGAGAGGGGTCAAACTCGCGGAAGACCGCTGCAATTGATTGTAGGGGTTGTCCCCAAAAAGACCGATGAGAATTTCGCTGTTCATCACCTGCTATAACGACACGCTGTTTCCGGAGACGGGTAAGGCGGTTGTGAAGGTGCTCGAAGGACTGGGCCACACAGTGGAATTTCGGTCCGCGCAAGCTTGTTGTGGACAAATGCACTACAATGCGGGCTACCAGACGCACGCCCTTCCGTTGATGGAGCATTTCGTGCTCGTTTTCGCTGGCGCTGAGACGATTTGCATTCCGTCATCGTCTTGCGTCGCGATGATTCGCGACCATTACCCGAAGATGGCATCACGTGCAGGTAATCCCGAGCTAGGAAGGCAAGTGGCCGATCTGTTGCCGCGCGTGTTCGAGTTCTCCGAACTCCTGGTGGACAAGCTGGGAATCACAGACGTTGGCGCTTTCTATCCGCACGCCGTGACGCTTCACCCGTCTTGCCATTCGCTCCGGTCTTTATGTGTTGGCGATAAGCCGGTGCGTTTGCTACAGAAAGTTCGAGGTTTAAGACTAGTTGAACTTCCGGATAGCGAGCAATGTTGTGGCTTTGGCGGCATGTTTGCTATCAAGAACGCAGACGTGTCCGCAGCGATGCTGTCAGAAAAGCTGGAGTGTATTTTGAATACTCAAGCAGAAGTTGTGACGGCGTTAGACAATTCGTGCTTGATGCACATCGAAGGGGGCTTGAGCCGCCGGCGCGCCGGCATTAAATGCGTTCACATTGCGGAAATTCTTGCCGGAACGGAGCCGGTTAGCCAGGCATGAGCGTCCGCGTCGGCCATGCCGCGGAAGCGGAAGATTTCCCAATGGCGGCGAAGAAGCTGCTTCAGAACAGGCAACTTCGGGATAATTTGCGCCACGCAACCGACGTGATACGCGGCAAGCGTGCCAAGGTGGTGAACGAGCTGCCCGATTGGGAAGAATTGCGATCCGCCGCTCACGAGGTGAAGGAGCATGTTCTTCGGTATCTCGGCTCTTATCTCGAGCAGTTTGAACAGAAGTGCAAGCAGGCTGGCGGGCAGGTTCACTGGGCACGCGATGCCAGTGAGGCGAACGGAATCATAGCTGGCATCATCAAGCGGCACGGCGAATCGGAGGTAATCAAGGTCAAAACAATGACGTCCGATGAAATGAGCTTGAACGACGCTCTGCAAGCTGCCGGAATTACGCCCTATGAAACGGACCTCGCGGACCTGATTATCCAGCTCGGGGAAGACGCCCCTTCGCACATTGTGGTACCAGCCCTTCACCGGAACAGGAGTGAGGTTCGCCAAATATTTCAGGAGAAAATGCACCTCAAGGATCTCGGTGACAGGCCGGAAGATCTGACTGCAGCTGCAAGGGAATACCTGCGCGAGAAGTTCTTGCGGGTGAAGATCGGTATCAGCGGCGCGAACTTTGCGATTGCCGAAAGTGGTTCTGTCGTGGTCGTTGAGTCGGAAGGCAATGGTCGGATGTGCGTATCGCTGCCGCGAGTTCTAATCACTATTGTCGGAATTGAAAAGATTCTTCCGCGATTCGAAGATCTCGAGATCTTTCTACAGTTGCTCCCGCGTTCCGCGACCGGAGAGCGGATGAATCCATACAACTCGATCTGGGCGGGTCCCAGTGGCACCGATGGGCCGCAAGAATTTCATGTTGTCCTGCTGGACAACGGCCGCACGAACGTTATGGCTGACCCTGAATCGAGTGAGACTCTGGACTGCATTCGATGTGGAGCATGTCTAAACGCATGCCCGGTTTATAGGCAAACTGGAGGACACGCCTACGGCTCCGTGTATGCCGGACCGATTGGCGCAATTCTCACCCCTCAGTTGCAGGCATTGGAGCATTCGCAATCACTGCCTTACGCTTCCTCTCTGTGCGGAGCCTGTTATGAGGTGTGCCCCGTAAAAATCAACATTCCTGACATCTTGATTCATCTTCGCGGCGAGATTGTAAAGAGGGGTGACGCCCCCCTGAACGAGCGAATCGCGATGAAAGCAGTAGGGTTCGCATTGAGCAACGGCCGGCGTCTTTCAACCGCGCAAAAACTGGCCCGAATAGTGCAAAGACCGTTCGAGCATGACGGCAATCTCCAAGACCTTCCGAGCATGTTGGCCGGTTGGACCACATTTCGTGACCTTGCCGCGGTCCCAAAAACATCGTTTCGTGAGTGGTGGGCCGAGCGGGGGAAGGGAACCGGCACATGACTAATGCGAAAGAAGAGATCATGCGCCGTATTCAAAACGCGACCCACGGACTACTGGAAAGAGCCCGCGAGTACGACACCATCTCGCGGAACTACATTCAATCAGGTACTCGCGACCAAGCTCAACGGATCGAACTGTTTTGCGATCGCTTACGCGATTATGGTTCGGCAGTATATACGTGCCAGTCGGACGAGATTACCTCGGGCATTGCAAATCTTCTCAACACCCGTCAATTAAGCTGCTTGCTGGTTCCGAGTGGATTCCCCGCACAGTGGTTGCCGCGGGAATTCGAATTTATCTCCGATCATCGACTGACGAACGAACAAATAGGCCGAGCCGATGGCGTCATCACAGCGTGTGCTTTAGCGATTGCATCCACCGGCACGATCGTTTTGCGTCACTCAGAAGAAGCGGGGAGGCGCGCACTCACTCTTATTCCCGACTATCACCTCTGTCTCGTATTTGAGAACCAGATAGTAGAAACAGTTCCCGAAGGTATCCGCGCGATGAGCACATTTTCCCTTGCCCCGATAACGACCATTTCAGGTCCTTCGGCCACGTCCGATATCGAGATGACTCGCATCAAAGGTGTACACGGTCCGAGGACACTCGATGTATTGCTGGTTGGAGGCTTAAATGTCTGACTCGACCGTCCATTTGCGGGACCTCTGGGAAGAAAGACAAGCTGCGGAACTCTCGGGCGATCAACTGGCGCTGCTCCGGTATCGCTCGAATCTGTTGGGCGCGGACCTTCGCATCACGAACTTTGGTGGCGGAAACACAAGCTCGAAGATCGAATTGCCGGACCCCTTTACGAGCAAACCGGTCCGTGTCCTGGCCGTAAAGGGGAGCGGTGGCGACCTGGGATCAATCGAGGAATCCGGATTTTCATTGCTCTATCTGGATCGCCTGGAACAACTGAAAAATCTCTATCGTGGCGAAGCCTTCGAAGACGAGATGGTCAGTTATTACCCGATTTCCACTTTCGGGCAGAACCGGGTGGCTGCTTCGATTGATACTCCCCTTCACGCCTTTCTTCCGTTTGCGCACGTCGACCATCTGCATCCGGACTGGGCCATCGCGATCGCTGCCAGCGCGAACGGCAAGGTAAAGTTGGATGAATTCAATGAGAAGTTTCACCGGAATATCATCTGGCTAAGCTGGCGCCGGCCGGGATTTGAACTTGCGTTGGAGCTGGAACGGGCAGTTCGGGGCAAACCTGCATGTGACGGTGCACTCTTGGGGAGCCACGGCCTATTTACATGGGGCAGCACTCAACAGGAGTGCTATCGAAATAGCATACGTACCATCGATCAAATGGGAAACTTCATCGTTCAGCATCAGGAAAAACGGGTGCCTCTGTTCGGAGGAGTCGATTATCCGCCGTCGCCCGACAGGCACGCGATTGCTGCGAGTATTCTTCCCACCCTGCGTGGGATGATTTCTTCCAACAGGCGTTTAATTTCGCACTACACAGACCAGGAAGATGCGCTAAATTTTGCGGGCTCGAGATGGGCAAAGAATCTCGGAGAGCTCGGAACCAGTTGCCCGGATCATTTTCTGCGAACGCGAATTTGTCCGATGTTCGTGGAGTGGAAGCCTGGAGAGGAGGGCGTTGAGACGCTCAAGATTAGGCTGGAGGCCCATGCGACCAAATATCGCGAGCAGTATGCTTCGTACTACAAGGAATGGGCCACTCCCGCCTCTCCGCGGTTGCGTGATTCGAACCCCTCAGTCGTGATTATTCCTGGCCTCGGGCTCTTTGGCTTCGGGAAGAACAAGAAAGAGGCTCGCATCACCACGGAGTTTTTCATCAACGCCATTCACGTCATGGCCGGGGCAACGGTGCTCGAACAAGGGAAACCCGAGCACCCCTATCCCCAAGCAAGGCACCCGGCACTCTCGTGGGACTTTGTCAGCTATCACAATTATGTTGCGCTTCCGCGCTCAGAAGCCTTCGGAATTGAGTATTGGGCACTGGAAGAAGCCAAGCTGCAGCGGATGCCTCCAGAAGCAGAGTTTAGCCGCAAGATCGTCTTGGTGATCGGAGGCGGGAGTGGCATAGGCCGTGAGGTCGTTCTACTTCTCGCACGCAAAGGCGCGCACGTAGTTGTTGCTGATCTGAATGACGGTTCGGCAAAGAGTGTGGCCGGTGAAGCAGCCGCAATTGTGTCAGCCGACATGATTTCGCACGTTACGGTCAACATAGGCTCGATTGAGAGCATCTCCGCGGCGATAAAACACGCGGTTCTGCAATTCGGCGGCATTGATTGCATCATTAATACTGCAGCCATCTTTCCAGTGGGAACTACCCCGAACGGCTCACCGAGCGAGGCACAATGGAACACGGCATTTCTGATAAACGTCACAGGCAATTACTTGCTGGCAGATCAAATTGCTTGGGTATTTCGTGACCAGAAGTCACCGGCGTCTATGGTTTTGACAAGCTCTGCGAACGCGGTGGTTCCGAAATCCGGAAGCGAAGCATATGATGTGAGCAAGACTGCGCTCAACCACCTTATCCGTGAGCTTGCGATCAGGTTTGGACCGCTGGTTCGTGTCAACGGGATTGCCCCGGCAACCGTCATCGCCGGATCGGCTATGTTTCCCCGCGATCGCGTCATGCAATCTCTGCGGAAATACGGGATTGAATTCCTGGAATCGGAAAGCACCGAAGACCTTCGAACGAAGCTGGCCGGGTTTTACGCGCAGCGTACGATCACGCATCAGCCGATATTGCCCGAGGATTGCGCGAAGGCGATCGTCTGGCTGGCGGGGGATGAGAGCTCCAAAACGACCGGACACATTATTCCTGTGGACGGCGGCTTGCAGGAAGCCTTCTTGCGTTAAGGAGAATTAGGACGTAATTTCTGAGCGAACGTTGAGCAAGCCTGCGAGCGCCATTCCAACCTCGTTCAAGAAGTCGTCCAGATTCGCCGGTTTAAATATAAAAAGGTGAGCGCCTGATAAGAGTGCCCGCTCACGATCTTTTGGCGCAATGGAACAAGTAATCACGGCTCTCGGCACATTGGCCAAGGCGGGATTCTCGTTAATTGCTTGCAGCACATCGCGTGCATAACCGCCCGGCAGATTGTAATCGAGTAGAATCAGGTCCGGCACCGATTGCGAAATCGAGCCATACCGGGAAATAGCTCGAACGCCTGCGCTGGCCGTTTCATAGTGTTCGATTTCGATCGCGATACGTTGCGCGTGAAAAGCTTCCTCAATGAGGCGCACGTCTGCGAGATTATCTTCGACGATCAAAATTTTCTTCGCGTCGTCCACCATGCCCTCAGTCTCGGGGTATCGCAAATTTGAAGGTGGCGCCTGGGGATTTTTGAGGCTCCACCCAGATACGGCCACCCAACCGTTCAGCGGCGGCTTTGCAAATGGCGAGTCCGATCCCGGTCCCGGGGTATTGCCGTCCGTGCAAGCGCCTGAAAACTCCGAAAATGTATTCAGCCTGAGAGGGATCAATTCCGATGCCGTTGTCCTGTACGGAGAAG
>JAFATG010000068.1 GCA_019244055.1 Acidobacteriaceae bacterium
AATAGCTAAACGCGTTGGCTGGAACGTGGATCGACCTTGGGCCGGAGGAGCTCGGTGGCGTCCATTTCGACCGCCGATCGATTGTCTACGTCTTCAAAGAGCCGGTGGCCGCCACGCGTATACCCGCGCCACTTATACGAACATCTCCGAAGCGCACTTCACATGGCGAGGTGAGAAATCTGAGGACGGGAACACGTGGAGTGAATTCATGGCGACTGAGGCCTTTCGGGACAAGGAGTGAAATAGAGCCCGGTGTCGGACAGACGCGCCCGGGCTCGGTCAGCTCGTCATCCAGCGTTGTAATAGTGCAGTTACCATATTGGGTTGTTCGAGCGGCGTGAAATGGGCTGCATCGTCAATAATCTCGAGCGTCGACCCCGGAATCTCTCTTGCGAGGGCCTCGTGTGCGGCGGGTGTGGTGCGATGGTCTTCTCGGCCGCCTATTACTAGGGTTGGGCAACAAATCTGGTCCAGGTTTTCAAGAGGAGTCACTATGGCGAGCAGCGCACGCATCTGCCGCAAGCCGGCACCCTGGCCGACAGTCTGGGCCATCTCGATAAAACAACGCTTCAAAGCCGGGTCCTCGGCCCGCGATACAGCTACATATGTCGGATAAACTCTCTCAAGATACGCGTCAAAGCGGCCGTGTTCGAGATCGGCAACTGCGTTACGAACAGCGATTTCTACAGGGGAAGCAGTCCCCCACGCGTAGCGCTTAACAGTGCCAGGCGATCGACTCGATCTCTTGAAAGGCGCATTACCTCAAGGGCTACCTGACTCCCAAGAGAAAAGCCTGCAACAGAAAAAAGCGGAGGAGCACTTTCGAGAATAGACTCAGCCATTTCGGATATGGTGCGCTGCTGTGTGATATCGGCCACCGCTATGTCCGCGTACCTCGCGAGGCCTTCGATCTGGGCACTCCATAGCCGAGCGTCGCAAAGTAGTCCGGGGATTAGGACGAGCGATGACATGGTGTTGGTTAGTAGATCTGTGCCGCCGCGAAAAGTTGACCGGAATAATGATAACTGAAGTATCGTGAAATAGACCTTCGAAAAGCATGGCCTTACACGGTAGTTGGCGCGATCCCATCCTCATTAACACGATTGGGCACACTGCTGGCGTCTTGCTATTTGGGCTCATCGCCACGCTGCTAATCCGCGATTGGCGCATTCACGGAATACGCCAGACAAGGCTGTCATTAGTAGCTGCTTTGCTGGCCCTAGGTTGGAATATCGGGTCCTTGATTATCCTTGCGTCACCCGATCCTGCTTCTCCGAGAATCCAATTCGTAGCCGCCGCGATCTTTTCCATGCTGAGCCTGCTCCCGGCAGTTCTCTTTCAGGTAGCGGTCCAGGGGCTACGCGCGATCGTCGTAGCCGGCTACGTTGTCAGCGCGTCTGCGATCGCATTGCATTTCTGTGAGCCATTCTCGTCCAACAGCAGTTTGCATCAGTCGGGTTTACTTGCGATCGCGTTTGGCTTTAGCGTCCTCACTCTTGTAGCATTCTTCCTTTGCCGCAATCGCGGGTTAGACGTGCAAGCCGAAAGAACAGAATGGATTTCACTCGCCTGCCTCCTGCTATTCACCAGCTCTTTTCTGCATTTTGGTTATCGACACTTTACTTCGTCCTGGGCGGCAGAAATCGCCTGGCATCATATCGGAATTCCTGTAGCATTGATCGTTCTCCTGCGGGATTATAGGTTCCTCCTGCTTGATACATTCGTCCGGTTTTTGGTAACTTCGGGCCTCGCTACCGTTTACGTAACTTCGATCCTGGTGCTCAGCCTAGAATTTGGCTTATGGGGCATCATTCGTCCGAGTATGTTTCTGACAGGGATCGCTGTAGTCGGACTCTGTCTGTTGCTCGTTTCGTTTGCGTTTGTTAGAAACTTACTGCAATTTTGGGTGAACCGGGTCATTTTCCGGCGGCAGAACGTGGCCGATTGCTTGAGGACCATGGGCAATCTCGCTTCGTCGGCGCGTTCTGAGCAAGAGCTACTCGCTCAAGCGGGTCACCAGATCGCGTGCCACCTGAGAGCCGAGCGCTTTGCAATAGTCGCCGAGCCGAGAGATCGGAACGTGTCTTTAAGACCCTCCCTGCTATTCCGTGAACAGGATCGGAGCGGATTTCCGCGCCAGGACTTTCACGTCGAAGCGCAGATTCCCCTCCGATTTTCCAGCGGCGATGCTCGTTGCCTCATACTCGGACAGCGACGCGGCGGCAGAAGATATCGCAGCGATGATCTGGACGATATGCAACGGTTGGGCGCCATTATGGTTGAGCAGGTCGAACGCTTTCGAGCGGAGGAATTGAGGCGGCTGGCGAATCAGGCCGAGCTGCGCGCCCTGCAGGCTCAAATCAACCCGCATTTCCTCTTCAACGCGCTGAACACGCTTTACGGCATCATTGACCGACGCTCGACCGACGCACGACGGATGGTGCTTGATCTGGCTGATATATTTCGCTACTTCCTAGGGGGCGAGCGGACCGTCATCCCCTTATCCGAAGAGCTCAAAATTGTAGAGGCGTATCTGGAGATCGAAGCTTTTCGATTGGGCGATCGGTTGGAAACGGAACTGATCATCAGCGACTCCGGCCGATCCACGTTGATTCCCGTTCTTTCCATCCAGCCGCTGGTCGAAAATGCTGTGAGACATGGAGTAGCGGCAAAACCGGGACGCGTCCGCGTCTCTGTCAAGGCGGAGCACGTTCCCGCTGGTCTGCGGGTAGCAGTGGAGGACACCGGCGTTGGCTTCGAACGAAGTCAAACTCGACCGCAAGGCGGAACCGGACTCGGCCTCGAAAACGTCCGCCGGCGCTTGACCCTATGTTATGGCTCGTCCGCTGAGCTGCAAGTTCAGTCGAGCGGGGCCGGAACAACGGTCAGCTTTCTGGTCCCTGATACCCAGTCCACCGAAGCCGCACGCCAGGAGTTAGAAGTAGAACATGATCCGCTTATCACTTGAAATTACCCGCTCATAGCCCGCCAATGGTCCGCCCAGAGACAAAGAGTAGGCGTGTACTACAGCCCGGGTCTAAACATAGCCTGGTGTCCCGCATGCGCGCACTGATCGTCGATGACGAACCCATCGCCCGCAAAGTGCTTCGCGAGGAATTAGAGCTCCTCGATTTCATGGAGATTGTTGGAGAGGCGGACAACGGCGAAGTTGCGCTTTCCAAGATCTCGTCCAGCAAGCCTGATATCGTTTTCCTGGATATTCAAATGCCGGTTATGGGCGGCTTTGAATTGCTGGATCATTTGAATCGGGGTCATCTGCCGGCAGTAATCATGGTTACGGCTTACGACCAACACGCGATCCAGGCTTTTGAAGGAGGAGCTGTCGACTACCTGCTCAAGCCCTTCAGTCAGCACCGACTGCTGCAGGCCATCGAGCGGGCAAAACGAATCTCGCGCACCCCACTTGAGGCCGCCGAAAACCTCGCTCAATTACAAGCTCTGTCTTCGGTTGCGCGGCAAGCCTCACCAGGGCTTCGGAAAATCGTCGGGAAGCTCGGCGAAGAATATTTTCTGCTCAGCCCTGACGAGGTGCTTGCCTTCCAAGCCGATGGAGATACGGTCTGGATCATTACGTACAAACAGCGGTATGTTGCTACTCAGAATCTGCGCGCCATTGAAGAGCGATTACAGAACGGCGCGTTTCGCCGAGTTCATCGTAACGCCCTCGTCAATATTGAACAGATTCGGAAAATGAGCATGATCACTAGCCAGCGCTGGCTGATAACCCTTAATAATGGTCAGGAACTTGTCGTAAGTAAGCGCCAGGCCAGGAATGTCCGTGACGTCCTGAATTGGTAGCCGGCTCTGTCCGCGTCGGCTGGAGGTCATCGATCGGTAACTCAAGACCGTGGCCGTGAAAAGGTTGCTTGCGAATCCCAGAATTTACATTTTGTTTACCTCCAGAGTGAGGAATTCCCTATCCCGGCGGGCATCATTATTGGAGCGAAGCTCGCGCATCGGGCGCAGAGGCGCGGGGGTATATGGAAACGCTGATGCAAGATATGCACTACGCGGTGCGGACATTGAGGAAGAGTCCGGGCTTCCTGACTATTGCGGTGCTGACTCTTGCGCTCGGGATCGGCGCGAATGTCGCAATCTTCACCGTCGTAAATGCCGTGCTCTTGCGGCCGCTTCCGTTTCCAAATCCTGATCGCCTGGTGCGCGTGTTTGCGGATTTCAAAGGCTCGGGCACGGAAAACATCGGCTTCTCCGAGCCCGAATTTGAAGATCTACGCGACCGCGCCGGCGTTCTCGACGAGATCACAGTCGTGTTTCCCGCGAGTGCGGCTTTGACCGGCGGAGAGCATGCGGAGCGGGTTGAATTGCTGGCGACGAGTCCAAGCTACTTCCATCTGCTCGGGGCAAGAGCAGCTATTGGCCGCCTCTACGGCGAAGGAGATTCCAAGCCGGGTTTCAGCGACTGCGTGGTAATTAGCGATGCACTATGGCGCCGGCAGTTCGGAGGCGACCCGGAGGTGATCGGTCGGATTATTCGAGTAGATGAGGACCCGTACACGATAGTGGGTGTGATGCCTCCAGATTTTCGGCATCCGGGCCGCACTGTGAACGGCGACGTAGATGTATGGGTGGCCGCCGGGTACAAGGCCAATCCGTTCCCAAACCCACCTGTACGCGCGCAGCATATTTTGCCCGGCGCAATGGGACGACTCAAGCCCGGAATGACACTGGATCAGGCACAGTCACGGCTGGACGCGCTTGCAGCACGATTGCGCGCAGTGTATCCGAAGGACTATCCGGTGGAAACGCGGTGGTCTCTGCGGGTCGAGCCCGCGCAAACAACTCTGACCGGCAACGTTCGGGCGATGCTGGTCGTCCTGCTCGTGGCCGTAGGCTTCGTGCTGCTAATCGTTTGCGTCAATTTGGCTAGCCTGCAACTGGCGCGATCCTCCGCACGCGCGCGCGAGATGGCGATTCGTCAGGCCGTGGGTGCTTCGCGGCGGCGGCTGCTAGGTCAGCTCTTAACCGAGAGTGTGCTGGTGTCGATGGCAGGAGGCGCAGTGGCGATCCTGGTGCTCGCGCTTTCAAAGCCCGCTCTGTTGGCGTTCATGCCGCCAGATCTGCCGCGGCTGAGCGAAGTACAGTACGATTCGCGGGTCGTCGCGCTTGCAGTGCTGCTTTCGCTCGCGACGGGGCTGTTGTTCGGCTTGACTCCCGCGCTGCAGGCGTCGCGTTTCGATCCAAATCGGGATCTGAGAGAAGGCGGACGAAGCTGTACCTGCAGCCGGCGCCAGAATCGGTTTCGAAGCGTTCTAGTGTCCTGCGAGATTGCGCTATCAGTGCTGTTGCTGGCCGCCGCAGGGCTCTTGATTCACAGCTTCTTTGACATGTTGCGGGTCAATCCGGGCATGGATCCGAAGAACGTAGTGCTGGTGCGAATTTGGATTCCTGTTCCGAACAATCCTCAGGTTAATCGCTATCTGAAAACGGAGCAACGCGAGAATCTGATACGGCAGGTGTTGCGGGGCGTAAGCACGCTCGGTGATGTGGAAGAAGCGGCGATGGGAAGTGGAAGCGCGATCCCATTCCTTCCCGAGATACGAAATCCCTTCCGGTTTTCTCTGCCGGATGTATCTCCCGGTGATTCCGCCAAAGGCGCGGAGTTTGCGGGAGTCAGTCCCAACTATCTGCGGGCCCTTAGAGCGCCCTTGATTCGCGGCCGCTTCTTCACCGAGCGGGATTCTGCGAAATCGAAACGCGTGGTTGTGGTGGACGAGGCGTTCGTGAGGAAGTACTCACCTCGTCGGAATGTAATCGGCCGCCGCATCCTCGCCGGCTTACAACTGCGCGACTGGGAGATCGTAGGAATCGCGGGAGATCTTCGCGGCGATGGACTGGATGCCCCTGCTTTGCCGCACGTCTACTTCTCCATCTACCAGAACTCCAGTTTCGAACTGGCGTTATTTCTTCGTACTCGGCACGATGCCAACGTGGTGAAAGAGGCGGTAGCCCGAGTCGTGCACTCCGTGGACCCGGAGCTGCCGCTCTATGGCATCCGAACAATGGAAGATCTGATGTCAGCTTCCATGGCACGCCGGAAATTCTCGCTCTTCCTGATGAGCGTCTTCGCGACTCTCGCCTTGTTCCTGGCGGCCATGGGAATCTATGGGCTGATGGCGCTGGCGGTCAATCAGCGCAGCCAGGAATTCGGGATTCGAATGGCGCTCGGAGCCGAGCGGCGCGATGTTCTGGTCGCTGCCCTGCGGCCCGGCATCGTCCTAACGGCGATGGGAGTTCTGGCCGGCCTAATAAGCGCGATTGCTGCGACGCGACTGATGTCGAGTCTGCTCTTCGGCGTTTCTCCAAATGATCCGGCTACATTTGCGGCCGTCTCGGTGACGCTAGGGATCGTGGCGCTGGCCGCGTGTTTCATCCCGGCGCGCCGTGCCATTCGTGTTTCGCCCACTGAGGCGCTGAAGTACTGACTTACCCGCTACTCAGATCCCTAACGCGCGAGTGCATTGAATTCTCGTGCGCACAGAAGTGGGACCTCTAAGTTGCCAAAGTTCGCCTTGATCGAGGTCCGCCACTCTTTACACCGAATTGACGATTTCGCAACGACAAGCAATGCAGTTTAGCCGTAAGGTCAACTTAGTCAGTCGCTGGAAGGGATTTCAAGAGAAAGACTGATCCTCGATTGCAGAAAAGGAGTAATGTGTGAGTCGTTTACGAAATAGTCGGGAAGACGCCGCAAGTCGGCGCTCGTTTCTAAAGACTGGATTGGCAGCCGGAAGCGCAGCGGTCGGCGCCGGAATCCTGGCAAGTGGCTCGTCACTATTTGCCGAAGACCTTGACGACGAAGGCGACGATGGCGGCGGCCAGCTTACAAGAGGAGATGCATCGATTCTCCGTTTTTTAGCCGCCGCTGAAATTCTGGAAAGCGATCTATGGGAGCAATACTGGGAGCTCGGGGGGGTCCAGGATAACGAGTTCGCCAAGGCGACTGGCGGAAACCCGCTTTACACGGATGCCCTCACCATTTTGGATATGGATATGCCCCAGTACATTCATGACAACACGGACGATGAGTTCAGTCACTCAGCGTTCCTGAGGGCATACTTAGCTTCAAAAGGGGCTTCGACCGCGGACATCGACCTCCTGAATGGCCCTACGTTTCGCACATTGCAGGGCAGTACCGCGGAAGGGTCTTCAGGAAAAGGACGGCTAACAAACCTGACACAACTGAGTGTCGACACCAGTTTTTGGACGCGGTACCGGAGTAGCGACAACAATCCGGATCTTGACCCCGGGCATGTTTTCCCCCAAGCCGTTAAGGGTTTGAATGTGGGTCAGCATCCGGCGATTCCCAGAAGCAATGCTGACACCGCGGGCAGCACAATTGGACACGCGACCGACCACCTGAAAGCGATCGCGTTTACTGCGGGATTTCACTTCGCCTTTATCGAGCAGGGTGGGACCAGTCTGTACCCATCTCTAGCGCAGCGGGTCACGAACGGTCAGGTTTTGCGGATTTTGCTCAGCATCGGGCCGACCGAGACTATGCATTTTCAAACCTGGCACGACAAGGCAGGCAATGCGACTCCACTGACCGACACTGATCCGATTACTAAGGCGACTGTAACGTTTGTGGACCTGACCAAGAACCAGCCGGAATTGTTGCAGGCCAACTTGATCATGCCCGAGCCATGCCCGTTCCTTAGCCGGAAATTTCCGCGATGTTCGATCATTCGCCCGACTCAGACGAAGGGCGCTGCCACGGGTGTCGTCTCCGCTTTCGCAGCCGACGGATTGTTTATTGGTCAGAATAAGGAGTTCTTCGAACTGCTGAGGGATCTCGCCACCGATGCGGATGCGGCTAGGCGTGAGATAGATTAAGCGCCGGCCCGACTACTTGCGCCGGCAATTCGATCTCCACCAGCAGCCCTGGCGATGCATTCCGGGCTCGGATAGTACCCTCGTGCAGCGCGATTGCGCGTTCCGCGATCGATAACCCGAGCCCCATGCCGCCTCCGGCGATGCGGCTGCGATCCGTCTCTACACGGTAAAACGGCTTAAACAAGTTCGGCAGACTGCTCTGCGGCACGCCGGGGCCATAATCCCGAACTCCAATCACGCAAGTGCCCTCGCTCGCGTGCAACTGCACCTCCACTTCGCTTCCTTGCGGTGTGTACCGAATGGCATTGCGAATTACGTTCTCCACCGCGCGGCGCAAGAGCTCTTTATCGCCCTTCGCCATCACCGGTTCGCCGTTGATGATCAGGCGCACATGTTTGTTCTGCGCCTCGGCTTCCACCGCGCTGTCTTCAACCAGATCCTTCAACAGCCCTGGAACGGCGATCTCATCTGCTCTCCGGTTCTCCGGGTCGCTCTCCGCCCGCGTAACCTCCAGCAGTTCCGAAACGAGCGAGCTTAGCCGCTCCACCTCCTTATTGATGCGATCCATCGCTGAATCCCGATCTGAACTGGTCCGCGCCAGTTCCACGGCAAACTTCAGCCGAGCCAGAGGCGATCGCAGTTCGTGCGAGACATCCTGTAACAGGCGGCGTTCAGCGGTCAGCAATGTCTCGATACGGGCCGCCATGACATTGAAGGCCGCGGCCAGTTTCCCGAATCCGTCGCGCCGTCGCGCCGGCGCGCGCACGGCCAGATCTCCGCGTCCAAATCGCTCCACCTTTTGTTCCAGGGTGCGTAAAGGCCCTGCCAACTCAACGGCCAGGATGTAGCAAAACACCAGCCCCATGCCCGCAATCCAGAGATAACTCGGTAATGGGTTCCACGGTCCGGGAGGACTCGGAGCATTGATCAGCAGCCGGTACTTCACATCCGGCGAGGGCCACAAAATCGCCATCCGGCTCTGTGTAGAAGGGCTCCAGCGCGGTCCTACATTCCTCAGGTCGGCGTTAATGTCCGCGCCTGTTGCCAGGTCGATCCCGCGGGCATCGACGAGCACGTGCGTCCCTGGAAAGTACGTTCCCAAACGGGCAAAGTAATCGCGCAAGGCCGCGCTCCCCCCGGTTTCGTACGCGTGACGTGCCTCGGCTACCTCGAACGAGAGGGATCGCGAAAAGAAATCTCGACTGCCCGGAGCGAAACGAAACCGAAGCCGGTTCGTAATCATGAGGCCCGCCAGGCACACAATCAACGTCACTGCGAACCAAACCAGGATTTTGACAAAGATCGATTTCATACTGCTTCGCCCGCCGCCATGGCTTGCCCTTCCATCGCAAAAAGATAACCAACGCCCCTGACAGTTCGAATCAGGCTGCGCCCGCAGTCGAGCTTTTTCCTGAGATGGCTTACATGTACATCCAGTGCCCGCTCGAACGGATTCGCCTGCCGGTTATACAGAAACCGCGCCAGATCGTCTCTCGACACCACCCGGCCCGCGGAGCGCACCAGCATTTCCAGAATGTCGTACTCGATGGAGGTGACCTCGATCGGCAGGCTGTCGCATGTGACTTCTCGCGTGCCGGAATTCAACCGCACTCCGTTCGCCTCCAGAATCTCCGGTTTGAAAGCGGACGCCTTGCCGGTCCGGCGCAGTACCGCCTGAATGCGCGCCAGCAGCTCATCCGGACTGAAAGGCTTTGCCAGGTAATCATCCGCGCCGGCGTTCAGTCCCGCTATACGGTCATCGTGTTCCGTCCGGGCGGTCAACATAATGACGGGCACCGCGCTGCGCCTCCGAATCTGGTGCAGAGCCTCAAATCCGTCCAGCTTTGGCATCATGACGTCCAATAGCACGAGGTCAAACCCGCCTTCCGCCGCTCTGGTAACTCCATCTTCGCCGTTGCTCGCGTGCGATAACGAAATTCCGTGTGCCGAAAAATATTCCCCGATTAGCGCTGCCAGTTCCGCGTCATCGTCCACCAGCAGAATAGAGAGGCTACTCAAGATCGAATTTTAAAACCTCTACGGTTATTCTGTGACAATAGCGAACCAAATCGGTGAATGTGAAAGTTTCTTTGGCAAAAAACCGGCCCCGATTGGGTTTGTTTCCGAAATTCCGGGGATCTGCGGGCTGTGCTATTCTCGTGATCGTTACTTAACCATTCGGACAGGTGGGTGAGTGGTTAAAGCCAACAGACTGTAAATCTGTCCCTCCTTGCGAGGTACGAAGGTTCGAATCCTTCCCTGTCCACCATCGTTGCTGCCCGTTACGACCGGCGGTGACAACTTGGACGGTAGGCCGTGAATTTCGGTAGTGGCCGTTGTAGCTCAGTTGGTAGAGCGCGTCCTTGGTAAGGACGAGGTCACCGGTTCAATCCCGGTCAACGGCTCCAGCCCTTTCGTGCTATTCTCAGGTCTTGGGTGCCTGTCTCCGTAACCGGACGTGCGCACCCATGCAGGCGTAGCGTCCTTCCTCAATTCGCTTGCGAGCGAGAGGAAAACCCCACTCAATAGAGAAGGATATGGCGAAAGAGAAATTTGACCGGAGCAAGCCGCACGTCAATATTGGGACGATCGGGCACATCGATCACGGCAAGACGACGCTGACGGCCGCGATCACCAAGACGCTGGCCAAGCACAATCCGAAGGTGAAGTTCCGGAGCTTCGAT